>JAWXUZ010000045.1:0-20222 GCA_044425835.1 Bacillota bacterium
ATCTGAACCGAAAAAATCTGATAGAAAACCGCCGAATAAAAAACCACCAACACCGCCGCCGAAAGGTCGTGGCAATTCATGATGAGAATCGGGACAGGCTATGATGTCCATCGGTTGGTTGAGGGGCGAGCGTGCATATTGGGTGGTGTGAAAATCCCGTATGAAAAAGGATTGCTCGGTCATTCAGATGCCGATGTTTTGGTGCATTCCATTATGGATGCCCTACTGGGTGCGTTGGCTCTTGGTGACATCGGAAAGCATTTTCCAGACACTGACCCAAAATATAAGGGGTGCGACAGCATAGAATTATTGCGTGCCGTCAATGGCTTGATTTTAGAAAAAAATTATGGTATACTCAATATTGATGCGACGGTGATTGCAGAACGTCCGAAATTGTCGCCGTATATCACGGAAATGAGACAAACGATTGCCGATGCACTGGCGATTTCCATCTCGCAAGTCAGTGTCAAAGCCACGACGGAAGAGGGCTTGGGATTTACTGGAGCAGGTGAGGGCATTGCTGTGCAATCTGTATGTTTGCTCATGAAAAATAATTAGGGTGTATTAAGTAAGTTTGATATAAAAATAATTGGCAATTATTCAGTACCCTAACAGATAATGGTGAAATACTGCATTTCAGAAGTTTTTCAGTACGCTAATGTCTGCAAAAGTAAAAGTTTTACTCCATTTTTTTTAAAAAATGGCAGGTCTACTCACTTTGCTTCGCAAAGTCGCCTTCGGCGACCGCCTGTCATGGCGGTGAGGTGGTGTGGACAGCGTCCACGGTCTTAAAAAAACAAGGTTCTGAACGGTTAAAAATAATTTAAAAAGGGGCTATTTTATGAAAGTATACAACACGCTAACGAGACAAAAAGAAGAATTTGTACCAATTGAGGAAGGCAAAGTCCGTATGTACGTTTGTGGACCTACGGTGTACGACTATATCCACATCGGAAACGCAAGACCATACGTGGTATTTGACACGGTGCGTCGTTATTTGGAATACAAGGGCTATGCAGTGAACTACGTACAAAATTTCACTGATGTTGACGACAAAATCATCAACCGTGCCAACAAAGAAAATACGACTATGGAAGCAATTGCTGGAAAATATATCGAAGAAGCGTTTCGTGATGCCGATGGCCTCAATGTCAAACGTGCTTCAGTCCATCCTCGTGTGACAGAAGAAATGGACTTGATCATCAAAATGGTCGCAGACCTAATTGAAAAAGGCTATGCATACGCAGTCGAAGGATCCGTTTACTTTGATACGAAAGCCTTCAAAGACTACGGCAAATTATCAAGAAAAAATTTAGAAGATTTGATTGCAGGGGCGAGTGACCGTGTTGCAGTCGATGATATGAAAAAAAACACCACGGATTTCGTTTTGTGGAAACCGAAAAAAGACGGCGAACCGAGTTGGTCCTCTCCTTGGGGAGACGGTCGTCCGGGCTGGCACATCGAGTGTTCTGTGATGGCAAAACACCATCTGGGTGATGCAATTGATATCCATGCTGGTGGTGAAGATTTGATTTTCCCTCATCATGAAAATGAAGTTGCCCAAAGTGAATGTTGCAATGGTGTGCAGTTTGCAAAATATTGGTTGCACAATGGCTTTATTACGATTGACAACGAAAAAATGTCGAAATCCGTAGGGAATTTCTTCACAGTGCGTGACATTGCACAGCAATTTCCTTATGAAGTCATTCGTTTCTTCATATTAAGTGGACATTATAGAAGCCCAATCAATTTCAGCAAAGACTTGATGCAAGCGAGCCAAAACGGTCTCGATAGAATCAAAAATGCAAAAAATGAATTGCAGTTTTATATTGACAATGCCGATGGCGATTCGCTCTCAAAAGCAGAAGAAGCGACACATAAAAAAGAACTCGAAGCGTTCCAAGTGCAATTTGAAAAAGCCATGGACGACGATTTCAATACTGCCGATGCCATCAGTGCCATTTATGAACTAGTGCGTTTTTCAAATATTGCAGTGAAACAAGGTGTGGATGACGGAGAAAAAACAACGAAAGCCTTTGCACTTGAAATTCAAAAATTGTTCGATCATTTGTGTGAAGTCATAGGCATTTTGCATGAAAATGAGGAAACAGTTTCTGATGAAGATACTGGAAAAATTGAAGACCTCATCGCACAAAGAACAGAGGCGAAAAAAGCGAAAGATTTCCAAAAAGCCGATGCGATTCGTGACGAATTGCTCGCTATGGGCATTGCAATCAAAGACACTCGTGAGGGTGTGCAATGGTCAAGAGTATGATGGATTTATCAGCAAATACGCTCTTGCTTGGTGAAAAAGGAATCATTGCACCGCAGGGATTGTCCCCTCTCGTACTGGCTTACGTTGGTGATGGTGTCTATGAAATGTTGGTGCGACTTTCTGTCCTCTCTGAGGGGAATGCCCCTGTCAATTTGTTGCATAAAAAATCGAGAAATCTCGTCAATGCAAAGGCACAACGAGAACTTTATTTTCGCATTGAGCATGCACTGACAGAAGATGAAGCGGCGGTATTTCGTCGTGGTCGCAACGCAAAATCTCATACCTCACCGAAAAATGGAGATTTGATTGATTACCGCCATGCAACTGGACTCGAAGCATTATTTGGATTTTTATACCTTGATGGACAGCAAGAGCGAGTTTTGGAATTGTTTGCCCTCGGAATGGAAGAAGTATTGTAAAAGCATTATAATAGGAAGAAACACAATATTTTTTCTGTGATACGACTATTTAGAAAGGAACATGCCGATGTTTACAAAAGATAATAAAGAAACCTTAGAAAAGAAAACGGAAAGCCAATTGGAAGGTAGAAATGCCGTTCTCGAAGCGTTTCATGCAGAAATTGAGTTGGAAAAAATTTACATTATCAAAGACAAAGAAGGCACGCTATTTCAAATTGCAAATATTGCAAGATCGAGAGGAATCGTTTTGCAAGAAGTCGACCGCAAAAAATTAGATGCGATGTCGTATACGAAAAATCACCAAGGGGTCATTGCGACTTTGCCTGAACATGCGTATACTGATGTCAATACGATTTTGAAACGTGCACATGCAAAACGTGAAGATCCATTTCTTCTGATATTGGACGGCATTACTGACCCACATAATCTCGGTGCCATTTTGCGTACGGCTGAATGTTCGGGTGTACACGGTGTCATTTTGCCGAAAAGACGTTCCGTGGGGCTGACTGCTACAGTGGGTAGAACTTCTGCTGGAGCGATTTCTCATATTCCTGTTGCAAAAGTGACAAATATTGCGAACACCATTGATTCCCTGAAAAAAATTGGTATCTGGGTGGCTTGTGCCGATATGGGTGGTGAGGAATATTTCGATAGCAATTTGAAAGGTCCGCTAGCCATTGTCATTGGTGGCGAAGGCGATGGTGTCAGTCGTTTGGTGAAAGAAAAATGTGATTTCAGAGTGGCGATTCCTATGTATGGAAAAATTTCATCACTCAATGCATCGGTAGCAGCAGGTTTGATTATGTATGAAGTGGTACGCCAAAGAAATTATGCCACAGCAGAAGTTGTAGAAGGTGAAGGCGAAGGCGAAGGGGCAGAGGGCGAAGCACAACCACAAGCACAAATGCAACCACAAACACAAATGCAACCGCAAACAAAAATCCAGTCTGTGCCACCAGTACCGAGTATGAAAAATATTCCGAGTATGACTGTGCCAACTGAAAAAAGTAAAAATCAAAATAAGAGATAAAAATTAGCAATCCCATAAAATTAGAAAGGAGGTTCACACTTGCAAAAAGAATATTTACTGGTCGATGGATATAATATCATTCACGCTTGGAAAGATCTCAAAGACCTTGCAGAAACTGTGAGCCTCGAAAGTGCAAGACAACAACTCGTCGATCATCTTGCCAATTACCGTGGGACGAAAAATCAAACGCTGATCGTTGTGTTTGACGGCTATTTGGTCAAAGGCAATCTCGGTGAAGTGCGAGTCCATAATGGTGTGCATGTCGTCTATACAAAAGAAGCAGAAACGGCGGATCATTACATCGAAAGAGTCGTCACAGCTTTGCCAAAACATTACCGTGTCCGTGTGGCGACAGGCGATAATATGGAGCAACTCATTATTTATGGGCAAGGGGCAATGCGGATGACGGCAAATGAGCTGCGACGTGAAATTAGTTACGAAAAAAAATATGTTCGAGAAATGTATATGGATAACAAACCACCGAAAAATACGCATTTGACAGACCATATGGATGCAGAAACATTGGATTTTATAGAAGCTTTACGCAGAAAAAAATAATACGAGGACAAGTTACATGGAAGCACAAGTATCGTTCAAACAATTAAAAGATGAAGAAGTGGTCGTATTGGCACAAAATGGCGAACAAGCAGCGGAAGCTTATTTGTTGCAAAAATTCAAACCACTCGTCAAAGCGAAATCGAGACCGTATTTTTTGGTTGGTGCAGACAATGAAGACGTATTGCAAGAAGGCATGATTGGACTTTATAAAGCTGTGCGTGATTTCAAATTAGATAAGCATACGTCTTTTTTTTCCTTTGCAGAACTTTGTATCAAACGCCAGATGATTACGGCAGTCAAAGCGGCAACGAGACAGAAACACCAAGTACTCAACCAATCCATTTCTTTGAACAAACCAATATTCCAAGGGGAATCTGAGGAAGATTATATGGATTTGTTGCAAGAAAGTGATTTTTTCAATCCCGAAGCACTCCTCATTGGGCAAGAGAGAAAATTTTTTTTGGAAGCACAATTGCAAAAAGTGTTGAGTCCATTTGAAGTGCGTGTACTTTCACTGTATTTGCAAGGTGGGAGCTATCATGAGATTGCAAAAATCATGAAAAAGCCAGAAAAATCGGTGGACAATGCACTGCAACGTGTGAAAAAAAAGTTGGAAAAATGTTTCTTAGGGAACGAGGAAAGCTTGATTTGATGAAACAATTCTTTCTTTTAGAAAAAACTTGACGAAATACGCAAATTATGATATGATAAAAACAGTTTTTTGGATGCCAATGACTGATTTTGCTGATATGGCTCAGGGGTAGAGCGTCGCCTTGGTAAGGCGGAGGTCACGGGTTCAAATCCCGTTATCAGCTGAAATTTTTCAAAAGTGACTTCTTTGTTATTTTAATGTAGCCCTTGTGGGGTCGCAATTTTAAAATAATGGGGAAGTTATTTTTGTAAGAATACAAATGAATAAATGATAGTATTAATGCCCAATCACATATTGCAAAAAAAATATAAAAATTTGCATGCACTTAGGTAAGGAAAGATAAAGTTTTACTCGATTTTTTTCAAAAAATCGCAGGTGTGGACAGCGTCCACGGTATTAAAAAAAGGTTCTGTACAGTTACTAAATGATAATACAATAGGAGAAAACGCATGAAAACTGGAATTTCTTTAGACCTGTATCAAATATTTTGCATCGTAGTCAGTGCAGGCAATATGTCGGCGGCGGCGAAACAACTCTATATTTCACAACCAGCAGTCAGTATGGCGATTCGCCAACTTGAGGAATTGATGGGCAGTCCCTTGCTGATCCGTACACCCAAAGGCGTCCACCCGACAGCAGAAGGCAAAATTCTATACCATAATCTCGAAAAAGGCCTGCGTTTGATCGAGACGGCACAAGAAAAGTTTTTCCAGATGGTCCAAATGGAAAAAGGCGAATTGACAATCAGTGCTGGCGATACGATTGTGGAACATTTTCTATTGCCTTACTTGGAAAAATACCATACGATTTACCCTGAAATTTTGATAAAAGCAATCAATAGAACGACATGTGAATCACTCGACCTTTTGGCGAAAGGCACAGTCGATGTCTGCTTCGTGAACCTGCCAATCGAAGACAATACAGAGTACGAAGTGACACCGTGCTTTGAAGTCCACGACGTCATCGTTGGCGGAAAGCAGTACCAATCTCTCCAAAGAACAGGTCTCACTCCGCAAGAACTCAAAGAATATCCCTTTATTTTGTTGGTCGAAGAAAGCAATACGAGAAAGTATATCGAAAATTTCTTGAAAGAAAATGGTGTGACGATCCACCCATTTTTGGAATTGGGTAGCAATGATTTATTGATGAGCTTTGCAAAAATGAATTTTGGACTCACAAGTATTGTGAAAGAATTTGCAAAAGAACTCGATTATAGAGAGGATTTGTTTGAAATTCCACTCGAACCGCCGATTCCACCGAGGCAAATTGGCATGGTGCGTATGAAAAATACTGTCGATCCACACGCTTTGCAAGGCTTCATTAAATTACTCAAAGATGAACTTTCAGTGGTGGAACGGTCGAGTAAAAAGATACTGGATTCATAAAAATAGACGAGGAAGAAAGGAGCAATTTTATGAAAGACAAAGAACGTATCGCAAAAGTAGACAGCGACATTACAATGGTCGAAAACGCACTCAAAGAGTATGGGTATGACAGAGAAAAATTGACCAAAGTGTTCGATTATTTGATTATGGAATATGATTCTGTCGTCGAAGAATTCTGCAAAGGGCTGAGTGTAGTGCAGTTTTACGACACGCCACAAGAGCAAGTAGAAGTGTACAATCGCAATATTACGTTGATGTGCGAACGTCTCATTGCCTTTCGTGAGAATAAATATAAAAATGTAGGCTTGCGAGAATATTACATAAAAAAGGAGTACCAAGAAATTTCCTTCCAAGTTGATTTTACACAGCTCCGCTTGGAGTTTGGAACGATGGAAAAATTGAAGCAAAGAGAACGCAATGAAATCATCGAAAGACTAGATGAAATGGAAAGAATTTGTGCAACTGTCGGTTATAAAAAAGAAAAGTGGGATCAACTGCGAGGGCATCTGCTATGGTTGTCAGGCAAGGATGTCGACGTGGCGTTGAAGATTTTGCCTGTTTTTTTCAAAATCAATCATAAGTAGAAAGACAATACATGGAATCACTTTCGATTGAGTACTTTGCATAATAATTTGTATGCTAGTTAGTTATGCAAAATGACGGTTTTTTACACCTAAAAATTCAAGGAATACGCATAGTTCATTATAAGAATTTTAATTTTTGAGAAAAAATGGTGTGAAATCATGCACAATATTTTAATATTTTCTTTTTTATGGACATACACCAAGGCTTGTTTGTATTTTTGCACAAGATGTGTTGTGAATTTTCCGATGGATAGTAGTAAATGTAGTCAATGATTTTCTGAAAAAAAACGAAATTAATTCTATAATAGTTTCCATGCGAAATATATTGACATATAAAAGACAATGGTGTAAAGTATAAGTGTGGATATGAGAAATGTATAAATTGAGTTTGTATAGCCCAATTGAAAATCACAAGAAATATTCGATTGTACATTTACTATTTTTCAGGAAGTGAATTTGTACTTTAAAGTAGGAATTGTTCAGACCAACGGCATGACTGGTTCTATGGGTGCTAGGGGTTGGAACGGTGATTACAAAGGTCATCTTGCTTTCGATAAATAGACCATTTCCATTTTAGAAACACCAGCACGAAGAAAGAACCATCGACTTCAGATGAATTTTCATTTGCAGTAGGTGGCAGGGTAGTAGGTAGTTTAATCAAAGTGACTTGCATGAAAATGTGGGTTGCCCTAAAATTTTTTTAAAATAGGAGGAATTTTTAATGGACTTCAAATTAACAAAATCCCAAACACTTCAGCAAGAACTTTTCAGAAAATTCGCTGAAGAAGAAATCAAACCAATCGCAAAAGACATGGATGAAGAAGAAGTGTACAGCATGGAGCTTATTGAAAAATTACAAAAAGCTGGTATGTTTGGCATTCCTTACGACAGAAAATATGGTGGTCAAGGTTCTGACACATTGTCTTACGCATTGGCGATGGAAGAAGTTTCTAAAGTAGATGCTTCTACAGGAATCACTATGTCTGTTCACAGCTCACTTTGCTGTACTTGTATCAATCAATTTGGTACTGAAGAACAAAAAGACACTTACCTAAGACCTTTGGTAGATGGTTCTAAAATTGGTTGTTTTGGTTTGACTGAGCCTAATGCTGGTACTGACGCTGGTGGTTGTCAAACAGTTGCAGTCAAAGAAGGTGACGATTACATCATCACTGGAACTAAAATCTTTACTACAAACTCAGGTTTTGCTGATACTTGTGTAGTATTTGCTTTGACTGACAAATCAAAAGGTGCAAGAGGTTTGTCTGCATTTATCGTAGACCTCAGAGACAAAACTGGTTACACTAATAACCAACCAAACATTTCTGTTGGTGAAAACATCGAACGTATGGGTATTAGAGCAGCTTCTAACTGTGAAGTTTCTTACGAAGATTTGCGTGTACCTGCAAGCAGAATGCTTGGAAAAGAAGGACAAGGTTTCAAAATCGCTATGACAGCTCTTGATGCTGGTCGTATTGGTATCGGTGCACAAGCAGTAGGTATTGCACAAGGTGCAATCGATGAAGCGATGAAATATGTAAAAGAAAGAAAACAATTTGGAAAAACATTGAATAAATTCCAAAATACACAATTCAAACTTGCTGAGTGTCAAACAAAAGTAGATGCTGCTAGACTTATGGTTTGGAGAGCTGCTACTGCAAAAGACAATCACGAAAGCTACAGCCACTTGGCTGCAATGTGTAAATTGTACGGTTCAGAAGTTGCAAATGATGTAACAAGAGCTTGTGTACAAATGCTTGGTGGATACGGATATTGCCGTGAATACCCTGTGGAAAGAGCAATGCGTGATGCAAAGATTACAGAAATTTACGAAGGTACATCAGAAGCTATGAAAATGGTAATCGCTGGTGCATTAAAAATCTAATGAAACGTAAATCAAATAGATTCTGAAATCTTGTTGACGAAGAGTATTATATTTTGGAAGGAGAACAACAATAATGAAAATCATTGTATGTATTAAACAAGTACCTGATACTGTTGAAGTAAAAACTGATCCTAAAACAGGCGCCCTCATTCGTGAAGGTGTACCTGCAATCATCAATCCAGATGATAAAACTGGTCTTGAGGCAGCACTTCAAATCAAAGCGAAAGTGCCTGGAACTACTGTAACTATAGTTTCTATGGGACCTCCTCAAGCAGAAGTTGCTATCCGTGAAGCACTCGCTATGGGTTGTGACGATGCGTACCTCGTATCTGCAAGAGAATTTGGTGGTTCTGATACTTACGCTACTTCAGGAATCTTGGCTGCAGCTGTGAAAAAAATCGGTTATGATATTATCATCACTGGACGTCAAGCAATTGATGGTGACACTGCCCAAGTTGGACCTCAATTGGCTGAAAAATTATCAATTCCTCAAGTTTCTTATGTAGAAGAAGTAAAAGAAGTAACTGAAAAACATTTGGTAGTTCGTAGACAATACGAAACTGGATACCACATGATCAAAATCCAAACTCCTTGTCTTTTGACTGCTATCGCTGAATTGGCTGTACCTAGATATATGTCAGTTCGTGGTATCGTTGAAGCTTACGAAAAAGAAATCAAATCAATTGGTTTCGAAGACGTAAAAGATGCTTTGGGCGATGACCTTGCAATGATCGGTATAAAAGGATCTCCTACAAATGTGTACCAATCTTTCACAAAAGAAATGAAGGGTGCAGGTACAATTTTGAAAGATTTGTCTGTTGACGAAGCTGTAAAAGCAATCATCCAAAAAATGGAAGACAAATTTATCATCTAATTCACATCTGACAATACGTCTTATTTATCAATAAAAAATTGTATCTTGTACTTTTTGAGATATTGTTTTTTTGAGATATTGGAGAGACTAAATTTGAAATATAAGGAGGAAAACCTACAATGAGTAAAGGTATTTTTGTAGTAATTGAACAAGTAAGCGGAAAAGTTCAAAACGTAGGTCTTGAGCTTGTGGGTGAATCAACTAGATTGAAACCTGATTTGAAAAATGAAGAAGTTGTTGCTGTCCTTCTAGGACACAACATGAGCGGTGAAGTAGACCAATTGTACCACTATGGTGCAGATAAAGTTATCTTAGTTGATGACCCAATGTTGGAAAACTTTGCAACTGAACCTTATACAAAAGCGATCACTGAAATCGTGAAAAAATACGATCCAGAAATTATGCTTTTCGGTGCATCTTCAATCGGTCGTGACGTTGCTCCTCGTGTAGCTAGCCGTGTGAAAACTGGTCTTGTTGCCGATACAACTGGTCTTAGAATGGCTAAAACTGATGAAGAACTTGCAAAAGAAAAAGCGATGGGCTGTGAAGATCCAACTAGAGCTTTGCTTATGACTCGTCCTGCATTTGGTGGGAACTTGATGGCAACTTTGATGTGTCCACGTACAAAACCCCAAATGGCTACAGTGCGTGCTGGCGTTATGAAAAGAATTGAAAAAGATACTAGCAGAAAAGGTGAACTTGATAAAATGGATATCAAATTCACTGATGCTGATATGAATATCGAAATTCTTGAAGTTGTAAAAGCTGACAAAAAAGCTGTTGACTTGACTGAAGCATCTTTGATTGTTTCTGGTGGTCGTGGTGTTGGTAGCAAAGAAGGTTTTGGAATTATCTACGATTTGGCTAAAGTATTGGGAGCTGAAGTTGGTGGTTCAAGAGCAACTATCGATGCACAATGGATCGAAAAAAGCCGTCAAGTTGGTCAAACTGGTAAAACAGTTCGTCCTTTGCTTTACTTGGCTTGTGGTATCTCTGGAGCAATCCAACACGTTGCTGGTATGGAAAACTCTGAAGTAGTTATCTCTATCAACAAAAATGATACTGCTCCAATCTTCGATGTATCTGATTTGGGTATCGTTGGTGACTTGAAAGTTATCGTTCCTAAATTGACTGAAGAATTGAAAAAATACAAAGAAGCAAAAGAAACTATCTAATTTAAGAGATTTTCTTGTAGCTGAATCAAATAAGCCCCCTTTCGTCATAGAAATTATGATGAGAGGGGGTTTTGTGATATTGTGTATGCTGTTGTGAAAAGGTTTGTAAAGTGGGGCTACTCACTTCCCTATCTGTCTGTGGCAGTGAGTGGGTCAACTCATTTTGCTTACAACTAGAAAAGGATGGGAATGAAAACAATCCCACCCCTACAGTTGACAAACAGCCGTTTTTCTGCATAATTTATATGCTAAATATTCGTATCGTCCATCAATTTTTTTTATATCATTTAACTTTGTACCACGTAAAACGCTTCAATGGCTGCTTGCTCATCGCTCAAACCTTTGCTTTTTAGTCCGTGAATCGTTTTCATCATTTTTTTATAATCGTAAGGAATGATTTTCTTGAATTTTGGCACGTATTCTGCGTAATGATCGAGAATCATTTTCCCTTTTTCAGAACCTGTTTCTTTGACGTAATCTTCTAAAATTGCTTTCAAATCAATGTCATGTGCATCGAGTTCGTCCATTGTAATCAACTCTTTGTTCACATTTTTATACAAATCATTGTCCACATCGAGTACGTAGGCCACACCGCCGCTCATACCAGCAGCGAAGTTTTTGCCAACACCACCCAAAATGACAGCTTTTCCGCCTGTCATATATTCCAAGCCGTGGTCGCCGACACCCTCACAAACTGCAACTGCACCTGAATTACGAATCAAGAACCGCTCACCCGCCACACCGTTGATGTACGCTTTGCCACTCGTTGCTCCGTAGAGTGCCACATTACCGATGATGATGTTTTCATCTTGTTTGAGTTTTGAGGCTTTTGGTGGTTTCACTACGAGTTTCCCACCAGAAAGACCTTTGCCGAAGTAGTCGTTGCTGTCGCCTATGATTTTCAGTGTCAAGCCTTTTGGAATGAACGCCCCAAAACTTTGTCCACCAGAGCCAGTACAGTTGACTACAAACGTATCGTCAGCGAGGTTTGAATGGTGACGCTTCGTAATTTCCGAACCGAAAATCGTCCCAAATGAACGCTGTAAATTTGTAATATCCATTTTTATTTGTTTGGATTTTCCTGTTTCGAGTTCGTCTTTGAATTGCTCAAGCAGTACTGTAACATCTGACGATTCTTCCAATTTATAGTCATAGACTTTTTCTTGGTCAAATATTTTTCTCTCCGCAACGAAACTCGTATCAAGCATTTTCGATAAGTCCACTTTGTTTGCTTTTTTACTTTGGATTGCCTCACGTTTTTTGAGTAGGTCTGTTCTACCAACGAGTTCGCTTAACGTTCTGATGCCGAGTTTTGCCATATATTCTCTTAACTCTTCAGCGATAAATTCCATAAAATTGACTACGTATTCTGGTTTTCCTCTGAAGCGTTTTCTCAGTTCTGGATTTTGCGTTGCCACACCCACAGGACAAGTATCCAAATGGCAAACACGCATCATCGCACAGCCAATTGCCACCAAAGGAGCTGTTGCAAAGCCAAATTCTTCTGCCCCAAGCATGGCTGCCACTGCAATATCTCGCCCTGTCATTAACTTGCCATCGGTTTCAATTTTTACTTGCTCACGCAATCCATTCATGATGAGTGTTTGGTGTGTTTCTGCAAGACCCATCTCCCAAGGCAATCCAGCATTGTGAATGGAGCTTGAAGCAGCTGCTCCCGTTCCGCCATCGTACCCAGAAATTAAAATGATTTCTGCTCCTGCTTTTGCCACACCAGCTGCAATCGTACCCACACCAGTTTCAGAAACGAGTTTTACAGAAATACTCGCTTCACGATTGGCATTTTTCAAGTCAAAAATGAGTTCTGCCAAGTCCTCAATCGAGTAAATATCGTGGTGAGGCGGTGGAGAAATCAGCCCAACACCAGCAGTCGAATGGCGGGTTTTTGCAATCCAAGGGTATACTTTATTCCCCGGCAAGTGACCGCCTTCGCCCGGTTTTGCACCTTGTGCCATTTTAATTTGAATTTCTTGTGCAGAGACTAAGTATTCGCAAGTCACACCAAATCGACCTGAGGCCACTTGTTTGATAGCCGAACAGCGATTCAGTCCATCTGCTCCGATGGTCAAGCGGTCACTACTTTCGCCACCCTCACCACTATTTGATTTTCCACCAAGTTGATTCATTGCAATCGTCAACGCTTCATGTGCTTCGCCTGAAAGTGAACCGTAAGACATCGCCCCTGTTTTGAATCGTTTGACGATACTTTCCACACTTTCTACGGATTCCAGTGGAATTCCCTCCACTGGATACTGAAAATCGAACAATCCACGAATGGTACCGAAGGATTCTTCGCCATTGATCATCGCACTATATTCTTTGAATAATGTATAATCGCCCTCTCTCGTTGATTTTTGGAGTAGGCTGATGGCTTTTGGATTGTATAAATGTTCCTCTCCACCCCTAACGTATTTATGTTTGCCAACTTTTGCGAGTGACAAATCGGTATTTGTTTCGAGTAGGTCAAATGCTTTGTCGTGCAATTCTCTCATTTCCTCTTCGATATCGGAAAGCGTGATGCCGCCGATTCGACTCACTGTGTCTGCAAAATATTTTTTTGTCACAGCAGGGTCGATACCGATTGCCTCAAAAATCCCTGACCCTTGGTACGAAGCAATCGTGGAAATCCCCATTTTGGAAGCAATTTTTATGATACCATGCAAAACGGCATGGTGGTAATCTTCCACTGCTGCGTAATAATCTTTATTGAGTACGTGCTTGTCGATTAAGTGACGGATATTATCTTGCACCAAATACGGATTGACAGCCGATGCCCCATAGCCGAGCAAAGTCGCAAAGTGATGGACTTCTCGAGGTTCGCCCGATTCTAAAATCATCGCAACAGCAGTTCTTTTTTTCGTTGCCACAAGATGTTGTTGTAAGGAAGAAACGGCAAGCAAAGATGGAATCGCCATACGATTTTCGTCCAATTCTCTATCGGATAAAATCAGTATATTTGCCCCATCACGAAAGGCTTTGTCTGCCATGATGAAGAGTTTTTCTATGGCTCTTTCCAAGCTCATTGTTTTGTAATACGTAATCGGAATGACTTTCGGTCTCAAGCCTTTGACTTTGATATTTTTGATTTTCAAAAGATCGAGATTCGTTAATATTGGATTGCGGATTTTCAATGTCGCATGGTCTGAAAAACTCGTATCGAGCAAGTTGTTGTCTTCCCCTAAATATACAGTAGTGCTAGTGATGATTTCCTCACGAATGGCATCGATTGGCGGATTCGTCACTTGTGCAAACAGTTGTTTGAAATAGTTAAATAGCGGTTGGTGTTGGTTCGACAATACAGGAATCGGTGTATCGACCCCCATTGAAGTAATTTCTTCCGCACCCGTTTGTGCCATCGTCAAAATCGTTGTATTGACATCTTCATATGTATAGCCAAATGCTTTTGAGAGTTTGAGCATTTCTGCTTCGTCATATTCCACAAGTCTCTCGTTTGGAATTTTCAAATCTTTGAGCTTGATTAAGTTTTTGTCGAGCCATTGGCCATACGGGAATTTTTTCGCATACGTTTCTTTCAACTCATCATCAGAAATGAGTTTGCCTTGTGCTGTATCGACGAGCAACATTTTCCCCGGATGCAATCTTTCTTTTTTGACGACATCTTCTGGTCTGATTTCAAGGACACCGACTTCAGAAGAAAGTATCAACGTATCATTTTTCGTAATATAATATCTCGATGGACGAAGGCCATTTCGATCAAGAATTGCCCCTAAAATATCTCCATCAGAAAATAAGATGGACGCAGGGCCGTCCCATGGCTCCATCATTGTTGCGTAATATTCGTAGAAATCTCTTTTTTCTTGGCTCATTGCCTTGTTGTTGTCCCACGGTTCTGGAATGGCAACCATGACTGCCAACGGAAAATCCATACCACTCATGAGCAAAAACTCGAGCGTGTTGTCCAAACGAGCCGAGTCGGAACCGGCTTTGTCAATGACTGGCAAAATATTGTGCAATTCTTCATTGAGATAGTCTGATTCCAGAAATTCCTCTCTTGAGGACATTTTATCTTGATTGCCTTTGATCGTATTGATTTCACCATTATGCACAATATAGCGATTCGGGTGGGCTCTTTCCCAACTTGGATTCGTGTTTGTGCTAAATCTTGAATGGACAGTTGCAATGGCTGAAAGGTAATTTTTATCTTGCAAATCATCAAAAAATAAACGCAAATCGGACACCAAAAACATCCCTTTGTAGACAATCGTTCTGCTAGAAAGAGAAACTACGTATGTACTGTCGTTGCTATTTTCAAAAATTCGACGTACAATATATAATTTTCTGTCGAAGTCGATGCCTTTTTCTACATTGTCTGGTTTTGCGATAAAGCCTTGCAAAATATAAGGCATGCGTTCCACTGCTTTTTCCCCTAGAATGTCAGGTGCAGTTGGCACTTCTCTCCAACCTAAAAAAGTAAGCCCTTGTTTTTTGGCAATGAGTTCAAATGTTTTTTGAGATTGTCTTCTTTTCAGCTCATCTTGATCGAAAAAGAACATACCGATTCCGTATTCTCTTTCGCCACCGATTGCGATATCTATTTTTTTACATTCTTTCTTGAAAAACTTATGTGAAATTTGTAGCAAAATCCCGACACCATCACCTGTTTTGCCATCGGCATCTTTGCCGGCTCTATGTTCGAGTGTTTCGACAATTTTCAAGGCATTTTCTACAACGTCATGTGTTTTGTCGCCTTTGATATTGCAGACTGCACCGATTCCGCAGTTGTCATGCTCAAACGAAGGGGAGTACAAGCCCCATTCTTTTTTGTGCACGATGGATTCAAATTTGTTATTTGGTGCGATTGTATCATCAGAAATGCGATTCTGCTCCTTCATACTTGGTTGGTGGTTCTTCTGTTTTTCCATAAAGAATGTCTCCTTTTTCTATCCCAAATTGCAGTTTACATATTGATATAATAGACTTTCCTTATACCATTTGTTTTTATTTTAGCACAATTTGAAAGAAAAGTAAATAGAAAAATACAATTGTATACGAAACAAGGACAATACCGTAACATTTTCATGATTACACGGAAAATAATTTCCATGAATAATCAATTTCACTTATATCTCCATAAAAAAAAGAAATAATTTAGGCAACATTTCAATGATTTTCTATATCTAAATTTTTCTCTGATTTTTTTCTCTGAAATTAAGCACCTTTTGTCCATAAATTTCTATTATGTCAGTATAGTAATTTGCATAAGAAAATTAGTTGAAAGACTATATTCATAGGAGGTCGCCGATATGTCAAACATTTTAACACTAGACAATATCAGCCTACGCTACCACACCACAAATGGGGAAACGTTGGCTGTTTCTAAATTGAATTTAGCGATACAGCAAGGTGAATTTGTAAGCATTGTAGGTCCTAGCGGTTGCGGGAAATCGTCTCTACTTTCCATTATTGCCGGGCTTATGGAACCATCTCTTGGTACAGTGAAAGTCTACGGTGAAATTGGCTATATGCTCCAAAAAGATCATCTTCTGCCGTGGCGGACGATTTACAACAATGCCATTCTTGGTCTGGAAATCCAAGACAAATTGACAGAGGAAGCCACAGAACGAGTCAAAAAATTACTCCACCAGTACGGCTTGTGGGAATTCAAAGACCACTACCCGCACCAACTTTCAGGGGGCATGCGACAGCGTGTGGCACTCATTCGCACGCTTGCCATCTCACCTGATTTGCTGTTACTCGACGAGCCATTTTCTGCTTTGGATTACCAAACTCGACTTGCCGTCGCCGATGAAATTGGTGGCATCATTCGTAGTGAGAAAAAAACGGCTGTCTTAGTGACACACGACATTTCGGAGGCAATCAGTTTAGCCGATCGAGTGGTGGTGCTTTCAAATCGTCCTGCCACTGTGAAAAATATCCACGATATTGAGCTTTCCATGGATACACATAGTTCTCTCAAAGCGAGAGAGGATAAGGAATTTTCAAAGTATTTCAATCAAATATGGAAGGAGTTGGACGTACATGTACAAAAATGATGGGCATATAGAGAAGATAGAAAAAATACCGTCCAAAGAACAACTTGCTTTTTTGCAACACGAAAAGCGGACAAAAACGAAAATCACCGCCATACAAATTGGTGTATTAATTGCCTTTTTTCTAGCGTGGGAAATTGCCGCTGACACAAAAATGATCGATCCGTTCATCTTCAGCCAGCCTTCAAGAATGGTTTCGGCATGCATCGAGTTGATGGCAAACGGCTCATTATTTCGTCATATCGGAACGACTTTTTCAGAAACCGTCATCGGCTTTGTACTCGGCACTATAATCGGCACTGCCACAGCGGTTGTGCTTTGGTGGTCGCCCTTACTTTCTAAAATATCCGAACCGTATTTGGTGGTGCTAAATGCATTGCCAAAGACAGCACTCGCTCCAATAATCATCGTTTGGATTGGCAATTCGCCAAATGCCATCATTGCCGTTGCGTTGTTGACTTCGACAGTCGTCACCATTATGAATGTCTTAAGCGGATTTCTGCAAGTCGACGACGAAAAAATCAAACTCATACAAATTTTCGGTGGCACAAAGGGGCAAATTCTACGAAAAGTCATTTTGCCCGCCAACATTGCTTGTATATTGAATGCCTTAAAAATCAATGTGGGCTTGTCGTTTGTCGGTGTCATTGTCGGGGAATTTCTCGTGGCACAATCTGGGCTTGGCTACCTCATCATTTATGGCAGTCAAGTATTCAAACTCGATTGGGTGATGCTCAGCGTGATTTTACTCGGGGTTATGGCAGCTGTCATGTACCAGTGCATTGCGTTTGTTGAGAAGTTGTATTTGAGTCGCAATCGCCATTGATTGTGAAATAAAGAAAAAAGACCGTAGTTTGATTTTGACAATCATCTACGGTCTTGATTTTTACTATTGAGCTACTAATAAAATATTGCCAAATTGCAATAATCTCATGAACGGGCGACCACAGGTCGCCCCTACAAAAGGCAAAAATCGAGGTGTAGGCAGAATTGACCTGTGGTCGCCTGCTTACTGCTTACTGCTAACTGCTAACTGCTAACTGCTCACTGCTCACTTCCCACTGCTCACTGCCCACTGCTCACTTCCCACTGCTTACTTCCCACTGCTCACTGTCCACTGCCCACTGCTTACTTATCCACTTTTGGAATTTTAGAAAATCCTTTTTCCAAATCAGCATCACTTGGAATATAATCGCTCATTTCTCCATTATGGAATTTTTCATAGGCCACCATATCGAAATATCCAGTTCCAGTCAAGCCGAACAAAATCGTTTTTTCTTCTCCCGTTTCTTTGCATTTCAACGCTTCATCGATTGCCACACGAATGGCATGTGAGCTTTCAGGAGCTGGTAAAGTTCCTTCACAGCGTGCGAACAATTCCGCCGCTTCAAATACAGCCGTTTGCTCCACAGCACGACCTTCCATCAACCCTTGAGAGAACAATTCTGATACAACAGGACTCATACCGTGGTAACGCAAGCCCCCCGCATGGTTGCTCGAAGGAATGAACGCACTACCCAAAGTATACATTTTTGCCAAAGGCGTCACCATCCCTGTATCACAGAAATCATACGTATATTTCCCACGAGTCAAACTCGGACAAGATGCTGGCTCAACAGCGATGAAACGATAATTTTTCTCACCACGCAACTGCTCACCCATAAAAGGAGAAATCAATCCGCCAAGATTTGAACCACCACCTGCACAACCGATGATGATATCTGGCACAATGTCGTATTTGTCAAGGGCTGCTTTTGCTTCAAGTCCAATGATTGATTGGTGCAACAATACTTGATTCAAGACACTACCAAGTACGTAGCGGGTTCCGTCTCTTTTGACTGACACTTCTACCGCTTCAGAAATTGCACAACCAAGACTGCCTGAAGTATCTGGATTTTCCGCCAAAATTTTCTTTCCGACTTCAGTATTCATTGATGGGGACGGTGTCACAGTCGCTCCGTACGTTTTCATGACTTCACGGCGAAATGGTTTTTGCTCATAACTGACTTTGACCATGTAGACATCACATTTCAAATCGAGATACGCACATGCCATAGAAAGTGCTGTCCCCCATTGGCCTGCACCTGTTTCTGTCGTCACACCAGTCAAACCTTGTTGTTTTGCGTAATACGCTTGTGCAATGGCGGAGTTTAATTTGTGGCTTCCGCTCGTGTTATTGCCCTCAAATTTGTAGTAAATTTTTGCAGGTGTTTGCAATTTTTCTTCCAAGCAGTACGCACGCACCAAAGGAGATGGGCGGTACATTTTATAAAAATTACGAATATCTTCAGGAATTGGAATAAAAGCTGTGTCGTTATCGAGTTCTTGTTTTGCAAGTTCTTCACAAAATATTCCTGACAATTCTTCTAGTGTGAGAGGTTGCAACGTCCCTGGATTTAGAAGTGGTGCTGGTTTTTCTTTCATATCGGCACGCAGATTGTACCATTCTTTTGGCATTTCGTCTTCTTCCAAATAAATTTTGTAAGGTACTTCATTTTTATTACTCATCATAAAACCTCCTAGCATTATCTATCGATTCCAAATTACTACAGGGAACCACAGATTTAATTCTAGCCATTATCTTTTCGGCTAATTTTCCCGTCACAATCCCCAAAAATCCTCGACGATATTTCCGATATCGCCTACGGTTTTTGTGAATTTTGACGAAAAAATTATCTCGAAAATCTAACGACTACAATTAATCTATGATTCCTTATCATTATACTCGTACTTTTTTGAAAAGTAAAGAAAAATATGACAACAGAAAAAGTGTTTTTTATAGTAGAAACTCCTATTTATTAAAAAACGGTCTCATAACTTTGTCAGTTATTGCGATATTTTTTCATTTCTTGTGACAGCAATCGACAAAATTTCAAACGATTCTATGATATATTCTTTTTATAGTGATTTTACACGAAACAAAGCAATCAACTATACCAAAAGAAAATAATACGCCCATAACACAAGGAGGAATCGGCATGGCAAAAGGAAGAAAACAAAGAGGAATTTCAAGTAAAAACACAAACCTAGAACCAACTATAGAACCAATCGCAGAAGTGTTCACAGAACCAATCACAGTAGTACCCGCTGAATCAGCAGTCGAAACGAAATCAATCCCGCAAAAGACAAAACAAATTGGCGACCTCGACGAAAAAGTAAAAATTTACATCGAAGATTACGTCTACACGTATCTTTATCAGTATGCCAAAACGAAAATGTCTTCTGAAAAAGTGGCTTTTCTCGTCGGGCGACAATATCAACTAAACGGGCTTGACACGCTCGTCATCTCGGGGGCAATCCTTGGCAAGCACTCCGAAATGGTCGATGGCACTGAACCATACAAAATGGCGATGAGC
>JAWXUZ010000161.1:0-3604 GCA_044425835.1 Bacillota bacterium
CGTATAGATGAAAGTAGGAATGAGGAGAACCCTCTGAGATGTCTGCCTACCTCTATACTACAAAAAAAGAATATGTTCATAACCATTTTTGATGGCTATAAACATATTATACGAGGAGGTTAAAAATGCAAGAATTGAAGAGTAATGTTGCATTATATATTCGTTTGTCGTTGGCGGATAAAGAAACTGGTGTCAGTAAAAATGAAAGCAATAGCATAGTAGGACAAAGGTCTTATCTCCAGCAATTTATAGATGTACACGAAGAATTAAGGAATTATGGTAAAATCGAATATGTAGACGATGGTTTTTCAGGTACGAACGATAAGCGACCGAAATTTCAAGAAATGATTGCGGATGTGAAAAGTGGAAAAGTGCAAGCAATCTGCGTGAAAGATACATCAAGATTTTTTCGTAACTATGCCGAAGCTGGTCAATATATTGATTGTGTATTTCCGTTTTTAGGTGTTCGCTTTCTTTCTATCAATGATGGTTACGACAGCAACGACTACAAAGGAACGACAGGCGGTTTTGAGGTAGCGATTAAAAATATCATCTACTCTGCATATAGCAAGGATTTGTCGGTCAAGGTTTCGAGTGCAATGACACATCTCATTAAACAAGGAAAATACATGGGTAGCACTCCACCATATGGGTATCGTATGCATGAAAGGAAGCCACATACCATTGTAGTAGATCCGATTGCTTCTGAAAATGTGAAATTGGTATTTGCATATGCACTGGAGGGATTGACAGTTTCGGAAATCGTCGGCAAGTGCAACGAAAAAAGCATTATATCCCCCGGTAAGTATTTGAGGGGAATGTATCAGAATCATGAACGTTACAAAAGTGATCATGAGGACACGCACTGGCATTATAGTAGCGTATACAATTTAATTACAAACGAGATGTACACTGGAACTATGATTAGCAAAAAGAGAGGAAAATTGAATTTTTATTCCAAAGAGAAAGTGGCAGTTGAGCCTTTGAAAATTGAAAATACACACGAAGCTATCGTGACAAAAGAAGAGTTTTGACAGGCTCAAAAGATTTTGAATAAGCTGAAAGTAACAAGAAAAAAGAGATTTGGTGAAAGAGAAAAATACCCTCTTAGGTCGTTAGTATATTGTGGCAATTGCAAAAAGAAAATGTTGAGACGATATATCAGCAACTACAACCATTCCTATAAATTTTACTGCTCTTATGTGAGGGAAAATCAATGTTATATTGACCATTTTATAGATAAGAAGTCAAGCTATGCAAAGAGATATGGGCAGACCAACCGCATCGTAGAATTGGATTTAGAAGCAATTGTTTTCCAAGCAATAAAAATGCAAATGGAACTCTTTGGAAGAAAGTTAGAAAATGCAAGTATGTCTTCAAGTGAAGAAACTCAAAGGAGTGAACTAAAAACACTGCAAAAGGAATTGTCTATCTTGAAAAATAAGAGAACAAGGAGTTATGAACAATACATAGAAGATAAAATTTCAAAAGATATGTACTTGCAAAAGAGAGAAGAACTTGCAAACCAAGAACGAGAAGTCTCTGTAAAAATCGTTGAGTTACAGCAAGAAAGTGAGATAGGCAGAGAAGATGATGAAGAAAGAGAAATCAAAGAGTTGTGTAGGTTACATTCTGATGCGGAAAAATTGACGTATGAAATGGCTCATAGTTTTGTGGATCGGATTTATGTGTATGATGTAGAAAGAGTGGAGATTATCATGAAATTTACAGAATTTTAGTGTAATATAGCAAATTTTATTACTCTGAAAGCAAACGAAATACCCACAGTTAAATTGTACAAATTTCTTAATTTTTTTAGTTTTATATTGACATAATTAGAAAATACCCGTTGGGGCATTGTGCGGAAGTTCGAGCAAGGCATTCCAACGATGCACATGAAAACACTTTTTGGCTATGCTGAAGCCGAAGATGGCGGTGTGATAATCGAAGAATCAGAAGCTGAAATTGTTCGATTCATGTACAAAAAATATCTCGATGGGTGGAGTGGAAATCGTATTGCTAAGGAACTGGAAGTGAGAGAAATCAAAACGTCAACGGGCAAATCGAAATGGAACTCGACAACGATTTTATCTATGCTTCAAAATGAAAAATATTGTGGCGACTGCTTATTGCAAAAGACGTATACTGTGGATTATCTCACAAAGAAACGATCAAAAAATCGTGGGGAATGTGATGCGTTTTATGTAGAAAATCATCATGTGCCAATTGTGGAGAAAGCGATTTTTCAAGATGTGCAAACGGAGATTTATCGACGGAAATCGGCAAGAAAGGGTTCGGTGAAAAAATCCGAAAATGGACATGGCAAAAATAAAAGTGAAGATGAAGAAATGGAAGTTGTGCAAAATTTGGAAGTCGTAGACACAAAAAGTTACACTTCAAAATATGTGTTGACAGAGTTACTGAAATGTGACTGCGGACATTCGTATAA
Source organism: Bacillota bacterium (assembly GCA_044425835.1). Lineage (GTDB taxonomy): Bacteria > Bacillota > Clostridia > Lachnospirales > Anaerotignaceae > Chakrabartyella. The sequence goes on from JAWXUZ010000161.1 coordinate 2,450, forward strand.
ACGAAAAATATGGACATTGGCAGATGGGCAAGAAGCAGTCTGGCGGTGCAGTGAAAAATTGAAGAATGGCTCTAAATCAAATTGCAAAGCTCCTACGCTCAAGGAAATTCCACTGCACAAGGCAATCATGAAAGCGATTGATCAAGTCGTGGAAAATGATGGCGAGTACATAGAAATTTTGCGGAGTAACACACTGAAAGTGATTCAAGGGTATACGTCGCAGAAAATGGAAATCAAAGCCATCTACGAGCGGATTGAAGCCTTTGAGAAAGAAATACTCGAACTGAACCAGCAGAGCATCACAGAGGGCAAATTGGACGAGAAATATCATCGTAGAATTGTGGAGCTGACGAATGAAATTGCAGATTTGCGAGAGAAGAAAAAGCAGGCAATTGAGCAAGAGAAGTTGAATAAGAAGAAGTCGGTTAGAAAGGATAAAGTGGAAGAAGTATTGACGAAAGTTTCCAAACTGGGAACAGGTAAATTTGATGAGGAACTCGTTTGGAGAGTGGTGCAGAAAATCACGGTAAAGCAAAATCGAATGATTGAAATCCTGTTTTTTACAGGGCTTATGGTGGAAGTGGCGAAAAAATGAGCAGTACACCTAAAAAAAATTGGGTGAGAACACAAGGGGGCAGTGGCGAAAAGTCACTGCTTTTTTGATGTCTGAACGTGTCAACGACCATTACAAAAATGAAAGAGAATGAGTCCGCTTGGGGCAAGGTGGAGCTAGGTAACTACTTTATGTTTGGTCGGACATGTCAACGACCATTACAAAAATGAAAGAAAGTGAGTCCACTTGGGGCAAGGTGGAAGTAGGTGAGAGCTTTATATTTGGTCGGACGTGCCTTTGATGGTCAAAGGGGATGGGATTGGGAAGAATGCGACAGAATCAAGGGGTTGATGGGTGTTTTTGGAGGAAGGTCACTCATTTTGCTACGCAAAACGGCTGGGTCAATTCACTTTGCTTCGCAAAGTCAGCTTACGCTGACCGCCTGTCTTGGCGGTGAAGGAACGCTGCCGTGTCTTCGGCAGTGAGACCAACTATCAAAAGTCAATAGGAAAATAAATTTTTTTTCGATTAGTGAGTGAATTTTATGCACAACAAAAAAACTGTCAAAGGCAAGCTTTTTTACAATGGATAAGGTGACTATC
>JAWXUZ010000162.1:0-3582 GCA_044425835.1 Bacillota bacterium
TACTATAAACCCGAATTTTATACATGGGTTTCTAAGAACAGCTTCCAATAATTCATTAGAATCTGTAATTTTTACATGCTATTATTCAGAAATACGGTCTTCAAAAAATATAGTGAGTTGGGAGTGAATTCGTCCTGGGTCTCGTCGTGTTCCTGTCCATTTCTTGGTGATATCCATAGTTGCCAGGTAAAGCATTTTTAGCAAGCTATCATTAGTAGGGAAAACACCTTTATTTTTGGTGACTTTTCTAAGTGTCAAACTCAAGAATATGTAAGAAATGGTAATATTCTTTCTTGTAGAAATAGTAAGACATGAAAAACGTCAAGCCTTCTGCGATTGGGACGGCGAGCCATACACCAACAATCCCAATCAATTTGGGAAGTACCAAAAGCGATCCCACCAAAAATAGAAACGTCCTCGAGAGTGAGAGAATTGCCGAAACTTTCCCATTTGACAACGCAGTAAATAGTGACGACATGAAAATATTAATCCCCATAAACAGGTAGGCAATCGAAAAAATCCGCAACCCCTTTGTCGTCATGGCGAAAGTGGAGCTATCTCTGGCGATAAAAATGCCTGTTGCGAGTTCTGCAAAAATGAACGACAGTGATATGATGAGAATCGACACAATTCCAAGAAATCGAAAACTGATTTTGACCACTTCATCGAGTTCTAGTTTATTTTGTTCGCCGAATTTATAGCTGATGATGGGGGCAATGCCTATGGAATACCCAAAGTAAATGCCAATTTGCATCATCTGGATATACAAAATCACGCTGATTGCCGCCACACCATCTGCTCCGACCAAATCAAATAAAATCACATTGAATAGCAAGGTTGTAATCGCAGTTGAGAGTTGGCTCACAAGCTCTGATGAACCGTTGTACATACTTTGCACGAGCATCTTCCATCTGAAAATTGGTTTCTCGAAATAGAGAGAACCTTTGCGATTGCAGAAAAAGTAAACCAAGCCATACACCGCCGGTATGCTATTGCCAATTCCTGTGGCAAGACCTGCTCCAGTGATGCCAAGATTCATCATATTAGGGGAGATGAAAACATAGTCAAGCACAATATTTGTGATTCCGCCAAGGAAACAAACGAAAAATCCTTGTGTCGGTTTGCCAACCAATACGAAAAATACTTGCACGTAGACTTGCAAGAAAAAGCCCAACGCAAATGGCGATAGAGATATGAAATAATCGTATGCATACGGTATTAGTTCTTCTTTTGCTCCGAGTAATTTAACGATTTCATGCGGAAATAAAAAGGAAATGATGCCTAAAAAAATGGCGATGGCAGTCGCTACGAGGTATAAGAGACTCAAAAAAGAGCGTGCCTCATCGTCTTTTTGTTCGCCCATTAATTTCCCCATAATGGCAGTGCCACCTGTGGCAAACATCATGGCAATTGCGAAGTAAATGCAAAGTATCGGATAGACGATATTAATGGCAGAAAGAGCCGTTTCTCCAACGAATTGTGCAACAAAAACACCGTCGACAATCGTATAAATGGATAAGAAAATCATCATGCAAATGCTTGGGAATGCATATTGCAGAAGGGATTTTGTGGTAAAGTGTGTATTCAAAACGTTCATTTGATTTCCTCATTTCTTTTTTTTGGTGAATGCCTGTCTAAGTTACTTCTGTTTTGACCTGTGCTTTTGCTGTAGTCCTCTGAAAAAACAACTCGCATATCTTCTAACATCTCGCAAAATAACGCAATTTCTTTTTCTGTATATTTTTCATACAAAAGATTGGCTGTCATGTCGTCACAATCCTCTATAATATTGTTGTACGTGTTTGCAAATCCTTCTTTGCTGATGAACAATTTGTATACTCGCTTGTCAGCTTCGCTCTGTTTTTTGTAGATCAGACCTTTTTTTTCTAGCTCATTTATTTTCTGCGTGACGGCAGGTCGTGAAACGAAAAGCAAATCGGCAATTTTACTTGCAGTGTATTCGCCAGAATGTGCCTGTATGATATTGAGATATAAGATGTCGTTGTACGTCAATTTCTCACCGCTATTGTCTTGATTTTGTAGACGTAGATCTGAAATTGCCATATCGTGGTAGTAATTTTTCAGTGCGAGCTTGATTTTATCTTTCATTTTCCTTCCTCCAATCCAAGTAGTTAAGATAAATTAATTATTATCACTTAATTATTATAGCTTAACTATTTGAAATTGTCAAATTAAAACGAAATTAATTTGCTGTATAATAGAAATTTAACTTTTCTTTTCGTAATAATTGGTGTATAATCAATAGGGTGTAAAGCGTAACTATAGTTATAAGGAGAATTGTCATGTTGGGACTCCATACAGACGGTGTGCATATCATAGGCATAACCCCTGAAATCAAACGATTGTTAAAAGAATTCAAAATCCCAATTGCTAGGAATGTGACAGGCAATACGCTCGTATTTGCCCTAAATGCCCCTGAAGTTTTGGAGCGACGTCGCACGGCAATTGCATTTGCAACGCATGAGGCACCGTACTTTTTCTGTGTTATCGGGACAACAGTGGAAGTACCTGAAATTTTCGAGGTGCCACAACTTTCATTTGCTCGTGAAAGTGATTTTGTGTCGTTTGTTCGCTGTATTTTTTATGCAGCACAGGGTTATTTGCATCTTGATTTTGAACTGTGCGATCTTAGAAATCACCTCACGCAAAATAAAACACCTCTTCAGGCATATACTGAAGAACAATTTGGCGACATTTCGTCGGCTTCATTTGTATTTTGTTTTTGCTTTACAAAAGGTGGATTTTTGGAAAGCGATGCACTGTTTCAGAAACTAACGAGTGATGGCATGTTGCCTATGGAAAATCTGCGTATGGGCGGAACGTTTCATTCTTCTTACGATTTTATTTGCTGTTTTGCATAAATGTAGCTGATTTTTGGCTATGGAAAAAAAGTGACTGCGAGAGACTCTCGCTAATTGGGGGAATGGTGAAATGCATTCCCTAAGAATCGGAGGAAAAATATGAAAAAAGGAATTGCTACTTTATTGACACTGTCATTGACTGCAGGAGCGGTGACTGGCTGTGGAGGCGGTACGACTGCAACGGCAGAAACAACAGAAACGACAACGACACAAGAAACAGCACAAGAAACTTCACAAGAGGTCGCACAAGAAAAACTCAGTATTATAACGACAATCTTTCCTGTCTATGACTGGACAAGAGAAATTCTAGGTGAGGACATTGCAAATGTGAATCTTGAGATGTTAATTGATTCAGGTGTAGACCTACATAGTTTCCAACCAACAGTAGATGATATTGTTGCGATTGAAAATTGTGACGTATTCATTTATGTTGGCGGACATTCTGACACTTGGGCAGAAGATGTGATTGCAGCGTCGAACAATAAAGATATGAAAATCATTAATTTGGTTGAAGTATTGGGCGATGCAGTGAAAATGGAAGAGCATATTGAAGGTATGCAAGAAGGCGGACACGATCACGCTGAAGATGAACATGATCATACAGAAGAAGAACATGATCACGATCATGAAGAAGAAGAACACGATCACGCTGAAGACGAGCATGACCATGCAGAAGAAGAACACGATCACGATCATGAAG
>JAWXUZ010000163.1:0-3538 GCA_044425835.1 Bacillota bacterium
GACACGAAGTTTTTATTTCATCAAGATTTGGGTGTGAAATTCCAAGGTGTGACGGTTGGGGAAGGCAGTGACGAAGAAGAAAAACGACCGAATTTTCTAAGTATGAAGTATTCAGATATGATGTCATATTTGGAGAAAAATCCAGATGCGGTCATTTGATTTTCAAGGAATCTGCACCTGAAAGATTACGTTTCGGAACGAAACGTCGGGGAGTAATCCAATTCGCCAGAAAATGTGGGGTTTTGGACTTAGGCGAAATTTTGTGTATTATCTTTTCGCCAAGACCGTCTTCTATTTAAAAAAAGAAAAAGAAAATTTAGGAGGCGAATGCAAGAAATGAAATGTCAAATACAAAAACAAAAATTAGAAAGCGAGTGATGATGAATGAGCAGTACTAGTTTCGATCAAAAAAAATTCAATTCAATGGCATTTGGGAAATACGTGGACAATATCCCAAATCCAAAGAAAAATGCCTTGGCAAAATCGAAAGCCGTCGGGGGCAGTCCGCAAGCAAATACAGCGTTGAGTGACCAATCAGGGTCGCTATACGCAAGAGTGCCATACTTTGGAAATATTAAGTCGTCGACGAGTCAAAACAATGACGGCATGACAGACATTGAAACGTCGCACGTCTCCTCTTTTGACCAAGGGTTCATCACAGTGAGCCGTATGGATGCGTGGACGGAAAGGGATTTTTCCACCTTCATCACGGCAGGTGTTGATTTTATGGACAACGTGGCGAGTCAACTTGCTGAATACAAAATGGAAGTCAAACAAGATATCATTTTGGCGGTGCTTGAGGGGATTTATTCCATGAATTGCGAGGGCGATTCTGTTGTGGCAAAGGCGAATGCGTCCTTTATCGAAAATCATTCCTATGATGTGACGGGCGAAGATGATGGTACGGTGCGTTCGTCGACGCTCAACAAAGCCATCCAACGTGCCGGAGGCGACAACAAAAATATCTTCAGGCTTGCCATTATGCATAGTATGGTGGCGACAAATCTTGAAAATCTGAAACTCTTGAAGTATATGACACAGACGGATTCTATGGGGATTGAGCAAGATCTCACACTGGCGACATGGAATGGTCGCATTGTGTTGATTGACGACAATATGCCTGTCATTTCTGGCAATCCTGTCGACGGCGAGGCAGACGAAGAGTATTATATCACGTATGTTCTAGGCGAAAATGCCATCATCATGGACTTGTTGCCTGAGCGTTATCCTTATGTTATGACTCGTGATGAGTTGAAAAATGGGGGACAGACGACGCTCGTGACTCGTGATCGATATTACGTTGGTGTCAATGGCATTAGTTTTGACAAGCCATCATCTTTGACTGCATCGGCGACGAATGTCGATTTGGCAAATGGTGAAAATTGGAATGTCATCAGCGATGGTGTCGAGGCGGTGTCGCATAAAATCATTCCGATTACTCGTATCATTTCAAAAGGGTGGTCGTATGAAGAAATTGAATAAAAAAGAACGGGAAGTCATAGCTGTTGTGAAAGAAACTTTGCTTTGTGAGTCGCTCATGCGTTTGCCTGATTCTTTGTATGAAGAAATTGTGCGGTTGTTGCATTTTTTCCGGTATTCAATTTCGGAAAAAGATATCTTTTTTCTCAGCATGTCCTTGATGAAAGTCCACCAGCGGATTTGTGATTTTTGCAATACAGAGGTGTTGCAAGCGGAGATGTATCGCAAATTCGTTGTGGCTGTTGTAGGTGAATTTTTGTTTGGGGTATACCACACGAGGAAATTATCGACAGAGGAAATGGAGTCGACATTTTTATTTGAAGAAGTCGTGACATCGTTGCAAGAGGGCGATGTCAAAGTGAGTTTTGATGCGAAAGAGTCGTTTGCAGTGCGGTTTTTTCAGTTATTGCAGGAAATGCGAAGTGTGGAGAGACAGTTTTTGCAGTATCGGAAATTGAGATGGTAGAGTGGTTTGCATTTGGGCTAGTGGGGGTTTGAGTGCAGTTGATTGGGTTCGGTTTTCAAAGGAGGTTTTACCATGTTATCTAGTGTTGGAATGAGGCGAATTGTACCGCTTTTATACAATCTCGTTTGTTCCATTTTTGTACAAAAAGAAGTGATAGACAAACGAGGTGTGACCACATTTTTAGAAGAGGTGCTATATGAAAATGTACCGTGTCGCATGTCGTATGTCTCGCATAAGCCGTCAAAATCATGGGGGAAAACGGGTGTGGAGTTGGCATACGAGTCGAGGAAAAAAGTGAAATTATTTTTGGATTCTTCGTTGGTAGTGCCTGTGGGGGCAGTCGTTGTGATTTCGGGGCAGAAGTATTTGTATAGTGGGGCATCGGCGGTGTATAGCGGACACCAAGAAATCGTAATGGAAGAAGTTTTGGATTGTTAGGAAATTTTTTGGCAAAGGGGGCTATATGCGGAGTGATTTTTCGCAACTCAAAAGATGGCAACAAAATTTAGAAAAAGAATGCAAAGCGATTGACTTATTGTTGGAAGAATTGACGAGAGATGCAGTTGGTTTATTCCTAAAAGAAGTCATCGACAAAACACCTGTACAAACAGGCGAGTTGCAAAGTGGTTGGCTTGGCGGTGGGCTTTCTTCATCAGTTGCTGGGTTCGTTTCGGGGTTGTCGCTGAAAAAAGAGGGCAATACGTACAAAATCGAAGTGAGCAACGACACATCTTACGCATCACACGTTGAGTATGGACACCTTTTGCCCTCGGGTGAGGGGTTTGTGAATGGGCAGTTTTTCATGACGAATGTGGCAGAGACTGTCGAACAGCAAATTTCTGATTTGATGGAAAAACAACTCGCCTTAAAATTTGCAAAAGTATTGAAATAGAGGTGGTTTTATGTTGGAGCGAATCATGGACGGGGTCACACGTACCCTAAGGGACGAATTTGGTAAGGAGATACCAATCTACACAGAAACGGTTTTGCAAGGGCTTAGAAAACCTTGTCTGATGGTGTATCTTGAATCGCCGAAAGTGACTTTTGTAAGAGGCAATCGACACGCATTTTCTGGACGGGTTTGTGTGCATTTCGTCCCTAAAACAGAGGAAGTGCAAAAGGAATGTATGGCAGTGGCACAGCGACTCTTTCGCAGTTTGGGGTGCATTGCTGTCGATGGTTTGGCGTTGCGTGGCAAAAAAAGAAAGTATGAAGTCGTTGATGGGGTGTTGCGGTTTTTTGTGACGTATGAGTGTCAATTTTTTGAAGATATTTCAGAAAAAGAAGACGGTACAAAGCCGATGGAGTCGCTTGCAATTGTCTGGAATTGATAAAAATGGAAAGGGTGAGGGCATGGAAAAAGAGAGCAAATCAATGGAAGTTTTGAGAGAGAAACTCATCAAAAAAAGTACGGAAGCAGAAGTTGTGGAGACGGAAGCTTCTACTGTGGAAAAAGGGAAGAAGCGAGTGAGTAAAGTTGAGGCAACTACAACCCAAGCGGAAGCAGAAGCTGTGGAGACGGAAGCTCCTGCTGTGGAAAAAGGGAAGAAGCGAGTGAGTAAAGCAGAAGTGACTACAACTGTAGTAGAAGCT
>JAWXUZ010000046.1:0-19533 GCA_044425835.1 Bacillota bacterium
TTGTCTTAGTAGTGCGGATGGTGGGACTCGAACCCACACGATTATTCATCGCCAGATTTTGAGTCTGGTGCGTCTGCCAGTTCCGCCACATCCGCTAAGCGAACTTACTATATAAGTATATCACAGATACACTACCTTGTCAACACTTTTTTTGAATTTTTTTCTTTTTTTTGTCATTCGATAAAATGCCCAAAATTAAGGGATTGCTGATGTATTCGAGTGCTTATTTTTCCTTCATCAGCAATCCTTAGTCATTTATTTTAGCATTTTTCAGGTTCAGGATAGTCGACACCTTGTGTATCCACAGTCACTTTTTTGATGACTTGGTCAACTTCAGGGCGATCGCCTCTCAATGTGTCAGTTTTCGCAACTGCGTCGATGACGTCATGACCCTCTGTAATTTTTCCGAATGCTGCGTACTCACCGTCCAAATGAGAGGAGTATTCGTGCATAATAAAAAATTGAGAACCTGCACTGTTTGGAGACATGGAACGTGCCATAGAAAGTACACCTTTTTCGTGTTTTAAATCATTTTTGAAACCGTTGCCTGCAAATTCACCTTTGATTTGATAGCCTGGACCACCCATTCCTGTTCCATCAGGGCAACCGCCTTGGATCATAAATCCTTCAATGACTCTATGAAATATCAAACCATCATAGTACCCTTGATTGATGAGTGAAATAAAATTATTTACGCTGTTTGGGGCAATTTCAGGATATAATTCACCTTTCATAATGCCGCCGTCTGCAAGTTCAAATGTTACAATTGGATTTGCCATTTTTAATCTCCCTTCGGTTTACGTTTACTGTGAACTCTACTATACCATAACTTCAAGGAAAAATCAATTTATTTTAGAAAATTCTTTCATTTTTTAAGTGTAAATCGCAATATTTGATTTATAGCCAATACAATTTCAAAACAAAATCCGTGACATTTCCAATATTCTATTTTTATTTTAATCGAAAATACACGAATATACATAAATACATATGAGTGTATAAAGAACGAAAGTATTTTATTTATACAAAATATCACCTGATTCGCATAGAAATCAAAATCAGAAAGACATATTGCATAAAACAACAAGGAAAAAATTAGTAGTTTTACATATTGTCAAATAGAATCTAAGGGTGTATGATGAACGTATCACATAAGTGAATTGAATATGTATATACGAATTCGACGAGTTACAATGAAGTGATGAGTAGGTGATCAAATGAAAATAAATAAGTCAGCAGCAAGGGCGATGGATTTACTTCTCTTGCTTGCAGAAACGAAAACAGAAATGACTTTGCTAGAAATTGAGCAAGCTTTGCAAATTCCAAAAAGTAGTACTTTTGAATTGGTCTATACATTAGTAGAAAAAGGATTTATCGTCCAAGAAGACAAAAAATTCACACTTGGAATCAATGCATTTTTAGTAGGGCTTGGGTATTCAGATAAGCTCAATCTCGTGCAAGTCGCAAAACCTGTATTGTTCGATTTGGCAAAGATTAGCCAAGAAACGGTGTTCCTCGGGAAATATATGAATCGCCAGATTATTTACGTCGACAAACATTCTGAATATGCAGACATGGCATCGACTTGTAAAATCGGTAGTACAAAAGGTTTGTATTATACGGCTCTTGGGAAATCCATTCTTGCAAAAATGCCGGAAAAAGAAGTCGAAGCATACTTTAGCGAAACGGCAATAGAGGCTTTTACTGAAAATACCATCACAACGTATGAGAAAATGAAAAACGAAATACATCTCATTCAACAAAGAGGGTATGCAATGGAATTGGGCGAAGGCAAAAGCGATGCATTTTGTATTGCAGCACCAATCCTTGACTATAAAAGTGAAGTGATTGCTGCCATAAGTATCACTGCTCCAAGATACAAGACGGAGGAAATGACCGAAAAATTATCGAATCGCATTCAAACTTCAGCATTGTCGATTTCAGCAAAACTAGGGTATACGAGCAACCATTTGTATTGAGAAAACACTCATACAGAAAGGTAGCTATTTAAAAAATAAAAAAGTAATACCAACGCTTTTTTATTCGGTGTACTTGCGAATTAAATTCGTATATGCGAATATACAAGAAGCAAGCACATACCACAACATCTCTATCCACATATTTCTCGTGATGGAGTTTACTTATTACCTATACTTGCGAATCAAATTCGCATATACAAATTTAAAGGAGGATACTATGGAAATTAGATATGGAATCAACCCAAAAGATGTATCACACTACAGCACAAAAGAATTGAGAGAGGAACTGATTGTTGAAAACTTTTTCGTCGATGATGATGTCAAATATGTGTATACGCATATCGACAGAACTTTACTCGGCGGAGCAGTGCCAAAATCGAAAGAATTGAAATTCGATGATTTCATCGATGCCCAAAAAGATTTGGGAGCAGAATTTTTCCTTGCTGGACGTGAGCTTGCTTGCATCAATCTCGGTGGCGACGGATATGTCACTGTCGATGGCACTCGCTATGATGTCGGTTATACGACTGCAATGTACATCGGAATGGGCAGTAAAAATGTAACTTTTGGTAGTGTCTCATCTACTGAAGAAGCAAAATTTTACTTCTACTCAACGCCAGCTCATATGACATATGAAACGAAAGTCATTACAAAAGATATGGCGAAAAAATTAGAACTCGGTAGCAAAATGGAATGCAACGAAAGAACAATCCACCAATACATTCAACCAGAAGTCAAAGATTCATGCCAAGTACTTCTTGGCTATACACAGATGAAAGAGGGCAGTGTGTGGAATTCTATGCCAACACATACGCACGAAAGACGTTCTGAAACGTATATGTATTTTAATATGAAGGAAGAGGACAGAGTGGTGCATTTGATGGGAGAACCTGAAAATACAAGACACCTCTTGATTCACAATTACCAAGCGGTGATTTCACCTACATGGTCGATTCATACAGGCGTAGGCACAGGCAGTTATGGGTTTGTGTGGGGTATGGCAGGTGAAAACAAAACGTTATCCGATGCGGAAGCATTTAAGATAAGTCAACTAAAATAATATTACAAAAGGAGAGTGTATAATGAGAGCATTAATCACAGGAGCAACAAATGGTATTGGTTTGGCAACAGCAGAAGTCCTTGGGAAAGCAGGGTACGAAGTGTTGATTACTGGACGTCGTGAAGACAAAAAAGAGGAAATCTTAAAAGATTTTGCAGCAAAAGGCATCAAAGTGAAATTTTACAAATGTGATGCAAGTGTCGAAGAAGATGTCAAAGCAATGTTTGAAGACATCAGCAATGAGTTTGATTCACTCGATTTGTTAGTGAACAACGTTGGTGGCTTGGCAGGTAGATGTAGAATTTCTGAAATGGACACTGCATTCATGAGAAAAGTTATGGCACTCAATTTCGATAGCGTGTTTTATGCTTCTCTTGGTGCATTGCCACTCCTCAAAAAGGGGACAAATGCATCTATCATCAACTTCACTACAATTGCTGTTGGCAATGGTGGCGGACTTGGTGCATCGATTTACAGTGCAAGTAAAGGTGCAGTACAATCTTTCACAAGAGGTTTGGCAAAAGATTTGGCAGAATTTTCAATCCGTGTCAATGCCGTATCACCTGGAACGATTGATACACCATTCCACGCTGCGACTGACAAAGCATTGGTCAACAGCTGGAAAGAAGGTATCTTGATGAAACGTCTCGGGGAAGCAGAAGAAGTTGCAAATGTAGTTGAATTTTTGGCCTCTGAAAAAGCATCATTTATCACTGGTGAATTGATTCAAATCAACGGTGGTCAAGCATTTATTTAATTAAATTGAATTGACGCATCTAATCACATTACATTACATTATATCATACGCAAAAGGGAGGCAATTTTATGAAAAAATTAATGGCAGTAGTTATGAGTGCAGTATTATGTATGGGTCTTGCAGGTTGCGGAGGTTCCACATCTAGCAGTAGTGATTCTAGTAGTAGCGAAACCGCTACAGGGGCGTATCCATCGGGAGCAGTCAAACTCATCGTACCATTTTCAGCAGGTGGCGGTACTGACCTTGTGGCAAGAGCAGCAGTCGATGCAGCAAAAGACAATTTCCCCAAAGGGATTTCTGTTGAAAATAAAACAGGTGGTTCAGGGGCTGTTGGTATGATTGAAGGAGCCAATGCCGCAAAAGATGGTAGTGTCATCACAATGATTTGTGTGGAGCTTGTAACTGTACCACATACAACAGCAGGCATTGATATGTCTCCTGATCAATTTGAACCAGTACTCACTTTGAATTCTGCATATTCAGCAATTACTGTCAAAGCAGATTCCCCTTATGAAACACTCGATGATTTGCTTGCAGCAGCAGGTTCGGGAATCATTCAAGTAGGGAACTCTGGTGTTGGTGCAATTTGGCACTTGGCAGCAGCAACTCTTGGGCAAGAAGCCGGTGTAGAATTTACACACATCCCATTTGAAGGAGCAGCTCCAGCGTTGACTTCATTATTGGGCGGACATATTGACGCTGTTTCTGTTTCTTATCCTGAAGTATCTGCCCAAGCAGAAGCGGGCGAAGTGAAAATACTTGCAATTTTATCACCTGAAAGAAATGCAGCAATTCCTGATGTACCAACTGCAATTGAAGAAGGGTACGACGTTTCTGTAGGTACTTGGAGAGGTTTGGCAGTGCCAGCTGGTACAGACCAAGCAATCGTTGATAGTGTATATGATATTTTTAGCGAAGCAGCAGAAGCTGATTCTTTCGTAGAATTTATGAACAACAACAATTTAGATATCGATGTCAAAGGTCCAGCAGAATTTGCACAACAATTGACAAACGAATGGGATTCATACGGTGAATTGGTAGCTACTTTGGGATTGGGTCAATAATTTTCATCTTATTAGCTTATTATAGTAGAAAGTACTGTATGTAATTAGATACTTTTTAACTCCACTCACGATACAAATTAGCTGTTGTGAGTGGAGATATAAGGAGACACCGCACAGCAATCATCGAATCTGATACATCAAAAATTTTCTTTAAGAGATGATAATTGTGTGGTATTTCCTTATAGGGGACACTGCAAAAATAGAGAAATTAAGGAGGGATTCTTATGAAAAAAGCCAATTTGATTTATGCTGCCGTCTGCATTATACTAAGTGTTTATGTAATCGTAACGGCAAAGGGATATCCAACAGGCTCAGGTGGAGACACAGGTTCTGGCACATTTCCAATACTCGTTTCTATTTTATTATTGGGTTCTGCCATAGCCCTTGTATTTACATCTTTGAAAATGGAAGATGTGCCAATTGATTGGATCAATCCAAACACAAAACCTGTTTATATTAGCATGGCTGCACTCGTTGCATATACCGTCATTATGGCACAAGTTGGTTTCGTAGTCACATCTTTTGTGTTCGTTGCTTGTATGATACAATGGTTCAAAAAAGGAAAACCAGTTGTCAACGTATTGATATCGGCAGTATTTGTTGGCATTGTGTATGGCGTATTTAGTGGTCTTCTCAACGTGCCTATGAATTTCGGCATTTTGATTTAAAAAAGGAGGGATTTGCATGGTAGGAGAAGTATTATCAGCAGTATTTGATCCACGCATTATCGCATATATTTTCGTAGGTGTCGGTAGTGGGATTTGTATCGGTGCATTGCCAGGACTGACGGCAACGATGGGCGTTGCGTTGTTATTGCCATTGACATTTGGAATGGATGCCACTTCGGGAATGTTATTGCTTTTGGGAATTTATATCGGTGCAATTTACGGTGGCTCGATTTCAGCCATATTATTAAAAACACCAGGGACACCAGCCTCAGCAGCTACAGCCCAAGATGGCTACGCATTTTCACAAAGAGGTGAAGGTGGGCGAGCATTGGGAATTGCAACAATGTCATCATTTTTAGGTGGTGTCGTAAGTTGTACTTGTCTCATTTTAATCTCGCCACAACTTGCAAAAGTGGCCTTGAAATTTAGTGCTCCTGAATTTTTCATGTTGGCAGCGTTTGGTTTGTCAATTATCGCAAGTGTTTCTGGTGGGTCTCTCGCAAAAGGTCTTTCTTGTGGATGTATCGGTTTGCTCGGTGCCATGATTGGTATTGATAGCATCACTGCGTATTCAAGATTTACATTTGGCAATGTCAATTTGCTTTCCGGACTCAATTTCATTCCAGTAATGATTGGTTTATTTGCAATGTCGCAAGCCTTCATGAGTATCGAAGAAATCAGTACAGTTGATGTCGTAGAACAACGTGTGACAAGTGTATTGCCAACGAAAGAAGATATGAAAAAAATATTAAAAATTGCACCAGTTACAGGACTGATCGGTACATTTATCGGAATTGTTCCAGGAGCAGGGGCAGATATCGGTGCATTTGTTGCTTTCAATGAAGCAAAACGTGTATCGAAATACCCTGAAAAATTTGGTACAGGGATTGCAGATGCCATTGCTGCCGCAGAAGGTGGAAATAATGGTGTAACCGGTGGGGCGATGATTCCTATGCTCACACTCGGCATTCCAGGTGATGCAACGGCAGCCATCATGATTGGTGCGTTGACCATACAAGGATTGCAACCAGGTCCTATGTTATTTACTGAAAATAAAGTGTTGATGTATACGATTTTCGTTGGGCTTTTGCTTGCAAATGCAGTCATGTTGACGTTGGGACTTTTGGGCATTCGCTTATTCATCAAAATATTATCTATACCAAAAACAGTACTCACACCAATCATTATGGTGTTGTGTGTAGTCGGTTCTTATGCAATGAACATGAGTTTATTCGACGTTGGTGTTATGGTATTTTTCGGAATCCTTGGCTACTTCTTAAGTAAATTAAAAGTGCCAGCTTCCCCTGCGGTACTCGGCTTGATTTTAGGGCCACTTGCAGAAAGCAATTTCAGACGAGCTCTTTTGATGTCACAAGGATCTGTATTTACATTTGTACAATCACCAATCGCTATGTTTTTCGCTTTCATGACAGCAATCACACTTTGCTGGCCACTCATTACGAAAATAAAAGAGAAGATGAAAGCAGCGTAATCAATTACATAACTCAAACTCCCTACGCTGTTTATTTATTCTGAAATAAATAAAATAATATGTGTTTTCCAAAAAAAACCTTGTTGCTTTTTCTGTAATTCTTATGATATAATCATTCAGGATTGCTGAAAAAATCATCGAGGAAAATCCAAATGATTTTTTTTTGCACACTATCTCAATTAGAGTAGTGTGCTTTTTCACGGGAATTTACGAAAGGGGTGGTACAATGTCTAATATTTTTGCACTCGAAAGTTTGTCAATTGATGAAATTGACACGATTTTAGACCGTGCAGAACAATTTTGCAATGGGGAAACATCAACCATCGGCAAAGGCAAAATCATTGCGAGTTTATTTTTTGAACCAAGCACAAGAACGCAAAATTCATACACCATCGCTGCAATGCGGCTAGGGGCGGAACTCATCAATTTTAATGCGGAAACTTCGGCAATACAAAAAGGCGAAACGTTTTACGATACAGTCAAATGTTTTGAAGCCTTAAACTATGACGCTGCTATTATCAGACACGCTGAAACTGCGTATTACAAGCAGTTGTCTGCTGTAAAAATGCCAATTATTTCTGGAGGCGATGGCGTAGGGAATCACCCCTCGCAAAGTCTTTTGGATTTACTTACCATCAGACAAGATTTCAAGTCTTTTGAGGGATTGAAAATTTGCATCGTCGGCGATGTCGTGCATTCTCGTGTGGCACATACGAATTTGGAAGTCATGAAACGACTCGGCATGGATACGTACGTTTCTGGGCCAAAAGAGTTCCACGAACACGGACACCAATACATAAATTTTGACCGTGCAATCAAAGAAATGGACATCATCATGCTTTTGCGTATCCAACACGAACGCTTGACGGAAGAAATGAGTATGACCACGGAAGAATATAACCGCTTATATGGTTTGAGTCCAGAACGTGTCAAGGCCATGAAAGATCATGCAATTATTATGCATCCCGCTCCGTTCAATCGTGGTGTGGAAATTGATGATGATTGTGTGGAATGTGAAAAAAGTCGCATATTCAAACAAATGAGCAACGGTGTCTATGTGCGAATGGCAATTATCGAACGTGCTTTTTCAAATAAATGATACAATAAGGAAAGTGAAATGAGAAAGGAGAACGACATGACAAACCAAGTGATGACAAACAAAGCGAATATACTATTACAAAACGCCACTGTTTTTGTTGGCGATCATTTTGTTTTCGCAGATGTGTTATTGAAAGATGGTATCATTGTTGCCATTGGTACTGATATTACAATTGATTCCAATGCAGATATCACTATGATTGATTCTAAAGATTTTCACATTTTACCAGGCTTCGCTGATGTGCATGTGCATTTGAGGGAGCCTGGTTTTTTGTATAAAGAAACAATTGCAACTGGCACAGCTGCCGCTGCAAAAGGTGGATTCACTCTACTTTGCAGTATGCCAAACTTAAACCCTGTACCTGACACTGTAGAAAATATAGAATTGCAACATGAAGTTATCAACATAGATAGTAAAATTACCGTATTGCCTTACGCAGCCATCACCAAAGGTGAGCTTGGAAGCGAACTTGTGGATATGGAAGCACTGTCTCCGCTTTGTATTGGTTTTTCTGATGATGGCAAAGGTGTCCAGTCAGATGATATGATGAGAGAGGCAATGCGGACGGCAAAAAAAGTGGGGCGGACAATCGTTGCCCATTGTGAAGACGAATCCCTTTTGCATGGTGGGTATATCCACGATGGCAAATATGCAAAACTGCACGGTCACAAAGGCATTTCTAGTGCAAGCGAATACAAGCAAGTCGAAAGAGACATCCACTTGGTGCGTGAAACAGGGGTGCAGTACCACATTTGCCACATCTCGACAAAAGAAACGGTCGAATTGGTGCGACAAGCAAAACAAGAAGGACTGCCTATCACTTGTGAAACGGCTCCACACTATTTGGCTTTTTGTGATATGGACTTGCAAGAAGATGGGCGATTCAAAATGAATCCACCAATCCGAAGCAAAGCCGACCAAGAAGCGTTGATCCAAGGAATCAAAGATGGGACTATCGATGCCATCGCAACAGATCACGCACCGCATAGCCAAGAAGAAAAATCGAGAGGACTCGCAGGTAGTGCCATGGGGGTTGTCGGGATAGAAACTGCTTTCGGGGCAATGTACACTTATATGGTAGAAACTGGGCAAATTACATTAGAAGAACTCGCAAAACTCATGAGTATCGCCCCAAGAAAAATTTTCGGACTCGACCACGGAATCAAAATCGGTGAATTGGCGGATTTGACTATCGTAGACACACAAAAAAAATATATCGTAGATCCAGAAAACTTCCTTTCCAAAGGACGTGCAACACCATTTTCTGGCAAAGAACTGACAGGTGAAGTATGGATGACAATCGCAAAAGGAGAGATCGTATGGCAAAAGAATTTGACAAAAAACTAGTTTTGGAAAACGGACAAGAATTTTATGGATACGGCTTTGGTGCAGATGTGATGGCAATCAATGAACTCGTATTCAATACATCGATGGTCGGCTACCAAGAAATCATCAGTGACCCATCGTATACAGGTCAAATGGTCTGTATGACGTACCCTTTGATTGGAAATTATGGCATAAACGATGATGATTACGAAACAAAAGTACCGACAATGGGCGGTGTCATTGTACGTGAATACAACGATTTGCCCTCGAATTTCCGTTACACAAAAACGCTCGGTGACACACTCGAAGAGCAAAATATTCCTGCCATTTCTGGAATTGATACTCGAAAACTCACTCGCATGATTCGTGATTATGGCAGTCAAAAAGTCATGATTTGCCCTGTGGATAAACCGAATGCCGAAGCAGTAAAAGAAATCAAAGCATACACAATTCCATCTGATGTGGTGGCTCGTGTCAGTTGTAAAAAAACGTGGTATTCACGTACACCAAACCATAAATATAATGTGGTGGCGGTCGATTGTGGAATCAAACTCAACATCATTCGCAAACTCAATGAAAAAGGCTGTAACGTCGTCATTGTGCCATACAATATGAATGCAGAAACCATCATCGGTATGCGACCAGACGGTGTATTTTTATCGAATGGCCCAGGAGATCCCGAAGTGGTCACACCTGTTATTGATTTGGTGAAACAACTGCGTGGTAAAATTCCGATGTTTGGCATTTGTCTTGGGCATCAAATGATTTCTTTGGCCTACGGTGCCACAACGTATAAATTGAAATTTGGTCACCGTGGCGGAAACCACCCTGTGAAAAATTTAAGCACAGGTAAAATCGAAATTACGAGCCAAAATCACTCCTACGCAGTGAATCAAGACTCTTTATTAAAATCTGAACTTGAGCTGACACACATCAATATACTAGACAATACTGCCGAAGGGGTACGTTGCAAAAAAGACAAAATTTTCAGCGTGCAATATCACCCAGAATCTGCCCCTGGCCCACAAGATAGCGAATATCTTTTTGACCAATTCATTGATTTGATGAAAAAAGGAGGAAACGCATAATGCCAAAACGTAGCGATATACAAAAAATACTTGTCATTGGCTCAGGTCCAATTGTCATTGGACAAGCCGCAGAATTTGACTATGCCGGTACACAAGCATGTCTCGCCTTAAAAGAAGAGGGTTACGAAGTTGTTCTGATCAACTCCAATCCAGCAACGATTATGACCGATACCGACATTGCCGATAAAGTCTACATGGAACCTTTGACGCTTGCATACGTATCGAAAATCCTTCGTTGCGAACGACCTGATGCAATTTTGCCAAGTCTCGGTGGACAAACAGGACTCAACTTGGCGGTACAACTGGCAGAAAGTGGTGTACTCGACGAATGTGAAGTGGAAATTTTAGGGACTTCTTTTGACAGTATCAAACGTGCCGAAGACCGTGAACTTTTCAAGGCACTTTGCGAAAAATTAGATGAACCTGTCATTTCTTCTGACATTGCAACGACTGTAGAAGATGGCTTGGTGGTTGCCAAAAAAATCGGCTACCCTGTCATTTTGCGTCCAGCGTACACGCTCGGCGGTACGGGTGGCGGTTTTGCTGATAATGATGATGAGTTTGAAGAATTGATGAAAAGTGCCATTTCACTTTCACCTGTTGGGCAAGTGTTGGTGGAAAAAAGTATCAAGGGCTACAAAGAGATCGAATACGAAGTCATGCGAGATGCAAATGACACTGCAATTACCATCTGTAATATGGAAAATATCGATCCCGTCGGTGTACATACTGGCGATAGTATCGTTGTGGCACCGAGCCAAACACTCACAAATAAGGAATATCAAATGCTCCGTGACAGTGCACTCAAAATCATTCGTGAACTGAAAATCGAGGGTGGTTGTAACGTGCAATTTGCACTCGACCCGTATTCTTTCCAGTATTATTTGATCGAAGTCAATCCTCGTGTCAGTCGTTCTTCTGCACTTGCCTCCAAAGCCAGTGGCTATCCGATTGCCCGTGTCAGTGCAAAAATTGCCATCGGTATGCACCTTGACGAAATAGAAATTGCCAATACTCCAGCGAGTTTTGAACCTGCCCTTGACTACATTGTATCGAAAATTGCAAGATTTCCTTTTGATAAATTTGAGGGTGCGTCAAATAAATTGAGTACGCAAATGAAAGCTACAGGCGAAGTCATGAGCATCGGTCGTACACTCGAAGAAAGTTTGCTCAAAGCGGTACGTTCACTCGAAGTCGGTGTATGTCATATCCACAGCAAAAAATTCAACGATATGCCAACCGACGATATTTTGGCGTATATTGTCGATGGACGTGATGACAGACTCTTTGCCATTGCGGAGTTGATTCGCCGTAAAATGTCATTGAATATCATTTGCAATCAAACGAAAATCGACATTTTCTTCCTTGAAAAGTTTAGAAAAATCGTAAAATTTGAAAAGAAAATCAGAGAAAATCCGATGGACATCACCACTTTACGAGATGCAAAAAAAATGGGGATTAGCGACAAATACATCGGTCAGCTTTGGGGCAAAAGCGAAATTGAAATGTACGAATTGCGAAAAGCAAACAACATATTCCCTGTGTATAAAATGATCGATACGTGTGCAAGTGAATTTGATTCCTACGTACCATATTTTTATGCAACGTACGAAGAAGAAAACGAATCGATCGTATCGGACAAAGAGAAAATCATCGTGTTGGGTTCAGGTCCAATTCGGATTGGGCAAGGTGTGGAGTTTGACTATTCGACCGTGCATGCCATTTGGGCGATACAGCAAGCAGGGTATGAAGCCATCATTATTAACAACAATCCAGAAACGGTATCCACAGATTATACGACTTCCGATAAACTATATTTTGAGCCACTTTGTATTGAAGATGTCATGAATATTATTCAGCTTGAAAATCCAAAAGGGGTCATTGTATCTCTCGGCGGACAAACGGCAATCAATCTTGCCGGCAGTTTGGATCAACTCGGTGTGCCAATCATTGGTACGAATGTCGAAGCCATCAACAATGCAGAAAACCGTGATAAATTCGAGAAAATCATGACTCGACTCGGCATTCCACAACCGCAAGGAAAAGCAGTTACCAATATTGAAGATGGAGTGCTTGTTGCTAGTGAAATTGGCTATCCTGTGCTTGTGCGACCAAGTTTTGTATTGGGCGGACGTGCAATGCAAATTGTCGGCGACGAAGAGTCATTACGCAAATACTTAAAAACAGCGGTGCAAATTGATGAAGATCAACCTGTTTTGGTCGACAAATACATCATGGGCAAAGAGCTTGAAACCGATGCCATCTGTGATGGAGTCGATGCCTTTGTACCGGGGATTATGCAACACGTTGAGCGTACTGGCGTGCATTCTGGCGATAGCATTTCTGTCTACCCAACGTTTAGCGTGAGTGAGGCTGTCAAAGAAAAAATCCTTGAATATACAATCAAACTAGGGCTAGAAATCGGCATTATCGGGCTATTTAATATTCAATTTATCGTAGACGAAAACGACGATGTATTTATTATTGAAGTCAATCCAAGATCCTCTCGTACAGTGCCATTTCTATCGAAATCTGCCCTTGTGCCAATGGCAAATATTGCGACAAAAGTCATGCTTGGGCAAAAACTCAAAGATTTAGGTTATGGCACTTTTGTAAAAGAAGAAAGAAAAAAATGGCACGTCAAAGCACCGACATTTTCATTTGCGAAAATCCGTGGACTCGATGCGTATTTATCCCCTGAAATGAAATCGACAGGCGAAGCCATCGGCTATGATTTTAGTTTGAATCATGCCATTTATAAAGCGTTGCAAGCCTCTGGACTCAAAGTGCGAAATCACGGAACCGTCCTTGTGACGATTGCAGACAAAGACAAAGAAGACGCTTTGCCTTGCATTCGACGTTTTTACAATCTCGGTTTCAATATCGAAGCCACACGAGGCACGGCAAGATTCCTAAAAAATAATGACATTCGAACGAAAATCAAAGCGAAAATCTCAGATAGTACTGTCGAGGGTGACGACATCATCAGCAGTATTTTAAAAGGACACATCACGTACGTAATCAATACACAAGATGTGACAGACCATCTAGGGACAAACGATGGATTTTTGATTCGTCGTCATGCCGTTGAAAATAATATTGGTATGTTTACGAGCCTTGCGACAGTGGAAGCGTTGCTCAATGTATTGGAAGAAATGGCAATTCCAGTTTCTACGATTGATATGGACTAAAGAAGTGAAAGGACATTCTATGCATAAACGAGATATTTATACAATTCTTGACAATATGAAAATCGCAAACAATGTATATCGCATGGTGCTTGCTGGTGACACGCAATACATCACCACAAGCGGACAATTCATCAATGTAGAAATTGACGGATTGTATCTCCGCAGACCGATTTCTGTTTGTGATTACAACGAATCGACGATTACGATTGTTTATAAAGTACTCGGAAAAGGGACAGACCTATTATCTCAAATGGCAACGGGGCAAACACTCGATATTTTGACTGGGCTTGGCAACGGATTTTCGATTGACAACAATAGCAAAAAACCACTCCTGATTGCGGGTGGTGTCGGTACACCACCGATGTACCATCTCGCAAAATCACTCCTTGAAAAGGAAGTGACACCGACTGTCATTTTGGGATTTACAGGAGCCGATGATGTGTTTTTCGAGAATGAATTTCGAGCTATGGGTTGCGAAGTATACATCACAACCATTGATGGCAGTTATGGTACAAAAGGTGTGGTGACTGATGTCATGAAAACAATAGGGGACTACGACTATTTCTACAGTTGTGGACCTCTGCCTATGCTAAAAGCCATTGCAACTGCATCGAAAACGAGTGGACAACTCTCCTTTGAGGAGCGAATGGGTTGCGGATTTGGTGGTTGCATGGGCTGTAGCTGTCAAACACTCATTGGAAACAAACGTATTTGTGTTGATGGTCCCGTACTGCAAAAGGAGGAAATTTTATGGTAAATACATCTGTCAATTTATCAGGATTTCAAATAGACAATCCTGTCATTCCTGCTTCTGGCACGTTTGGATATGGCAAAGAGTATAAAAATTTTTACGACATCAATATGCTCGGCTCTTTTTCCATCAAAGGCACAACGAGAGAACCTCGTTTTGGCAATCCCACACCACGCATTGCCGACTGTACTGGCGGTATGATTAACGCTGTGGGCTTACAAAATCCTGGAATTGACGTTGTGATTGCAAAAGAATTGCCTGAACTGAAAGCATTTTACAATAAAAAAGTCATTGCGAATGTATCTGGTTTTTCTATCGAAGACTATGTGTATTGTTGCCAATTGCTCGACAAAGAAGACCAAGTGGCAATCCTCGAAGTCAATGTGTCTTGCCCAAATGTCAAACATGGTGGCATGTCGTTTGGCACTGACCCCACACTCGTCAAGGAAGTGACCGAAGCCGTAAAATCCGTGACGACAAAACCCGTCTATATCAAACTCAGTCCAAATGTGACTGACATTACTGTGATTGCCAAAGCTTGTGAAGAGGGTGGTGCGGACGGTGTGAGTCTCGTCAATACCTTTCTTGGTATGCGAATCAATCTGAAAACAGGACAACCAATCCTCGCAAATACTATGGGCGGTGTGTCTGGTTCTGGGATATTTCCGATTGCTCTGCGTATGGTGTACCAAGTCGCACAAACCGTCAATATTCCAATTATTGGTATGGGTGGTGTGTCGTCTGCCGAAGATGTCATTGAGATGATGTATGCCGGTGCAAGTGCGGTGCAAGTCGGAGCGGCGAATTTGAAAAATCCGTATGCTTGCAAAGAAATCATTGAGGCTTTGCCCCTCGTGATGGAGCAATATGGAATTACAGATTTGGAGGACATCATCGGCAAAGCAAAATAAAGGAATTCCACTATACAAAAACCAAACTTACGCAACGTAGGGGCGACTTGCCACCTATAAAACCAAAGTTACACTATGTAGGGGCGACTTGTAGTCGCCCGCTCCCAACCAGAAAACAAAATGAACTGCATCCCCATAAAAACCAAAGTCACTAACGTAGGGGCGACTTGTAGTCGCCCGCTCCCAACTAGAAAACAGAAAGGACTGAACCCATGAAAAGAGATGTAATCATTGCCCTTGACTTCAAAAATGGAGCGGAAGCTCTCGCTTTTTTAGACAAATTCACAGGCAAAAAACCGTTCGTCAAAATCGGTATGGAGCTGTTTTATGCAGAAGGCCCCTCCATCGTCAAAGAAATTCAACAACGTGGTCACAAAATATTTTTAGATCTGAAACTACATGACATTCCAAATACAGTCAAAAGCGGTATGGCAAGCATCACCAATTTAGGTGTCGATGTTGTCAATGTCCATGCCTCTGGCACAATCGACATGATGAAAGCGGCACTCGAGGGGGTCATGCGTCCCGATGGCACTCGTCCACTCGTCATTGCCGTGACACAACTCACTTCTACGAGCGAAGAAAGAATGCAAAAAGAGTTGCTCATTCATTCAAATATCAATGAAACGATTGTGCATTACGCAAAAAATGCCAAGACAGCCGGACTCGATGGCATTGTTTGCTCCCCACTAGAAGCAGGTATGGTCAAAGATGCTTGCGGAAGCGAGTTTCTCACAATCACACCAGGGGTACGTTTTGCCGATTCTGAAATGGGTGACCAAGTGCGTGTCACTACACCAAAAAAAGCAAAAGAAATCGGCACAGATTACATTGTGGTCGGTAGACCAATTACTTCTGCTCATGACCCAGTAGAAGCGTAC
The DNA here is from genome assembly GCA_044425835.1 of Bacillota bacterium. Classification (GTDB taxonomy): domain Bacteria; phylum Bacillota; class Clostridia; order Lachnospirales; family Anaerotignaceae; genus Chakrabartyella. The sequence goes on from JAWXUZ010000046.1 coordinate 16,268, forward strand.
AACAGATGTATGACAGAATTTGTAGATTAAGGAGAATCATATGGAAAAAACAATTGCAAAACACTTACTCGACATCGAGGCAGTATTTCTAAAACCAACCGATCCATTTACATGGGCAAGTGGCATCAAAAGTCCGATTTACTGCGACAATCGCTTGACACTGTCTTATCCTAAAATTCGTACTGCCATCGAAAATGGACTCGTAGATTTGATCAAAGAAAATTTTGCGAACTGCGAAGCTGTGTTTGGCACGTCTACGGCGGGGATTGCCCATGCCGGGATTGTGGCAGACAAAATGGAATTGCCAATGGGCTATGTGAGAAGCTCTGCAAAAGACCACGGTCGCACGAACCAAATTGAGGGACGTGTCATTTCTGGTCAAAAAGTCGTTGTCGTGGAAGATTTGATTTCCACTGGTGGTAGTTGTGTCGAAGTCGTCAATATTTTGCGTGAAGCGGGTTGTGAAGTGCTGGGTGTCGTTTCGATTTTTACATATAATATGGAAAAAGGAATTACAAAACTTGCTGAAAATAATGTCAAAAATATTTCGCTTTGCAACTTGGATTCACTCGTCGAAGTGGCTGCGGAACATGGATTTATTGAGCAAACAGACATTCAAAAAATACTTGCTTTTAGAGAAAATCCATCTGATATTGCATGGCAAAATGCATAAGCCATAGCATATTATTTGACAACAAAACAATCGTTCCCCTAACAAAATTTTTCGATAGGGGAACGATCACTCATATGAATAAAATCAAACTGAAAGCCATAATCAACATTCCAATAATCACACCAAACATAGATACATGATGTTCGCCATACTCTTTTGCCGCCGGCAACAATTCATCTAAACTGATATAGACCATAATCCCTGCAACCGCTGCGAAAATAAAGCCAAATGCCTCATTGCCAAAAAATTGTAGGAATAAAAAGTACCCAATCAAAGCCCCGATTGGCTCAGAAAGTCCAGACAAAAACGAAAGCTTAAATGCTTTCATTCGACTACCTGTCGCATAAAAAATCGGCACAGCCACAGCGATTCCCTCTGGGATATTGTGAATGGCAATCGCAAACGCAATGGCAATCCCCATTTCTGGGTCTTCTATTGCTGAAATGAATGTCGCAAGCCCCTCTGGGAAATTATGAATCCCGATGGCAAGAGCTGTAAAAACACCCATTCTCATAAGTTCCTTACTCTTTTTTTCTCCGATTTCAGAAGTATTTACTGGGATTGCTTTTTCTCGCATTTCCATTTTGTCCATTTCTTCTACTTTCCGAATCTCATGCGGATTTCCTGCATCGGGCATACATTTATCAATCACTGCAATCACTACAATTCCAAGAAAAAAACCGCAAACTGCTAGAGTTGTTCCCATTTTTTCACCATAAATTGGCACGAGTGCATCGACTGATTTGACTAAAATTTCCACGAAAGAAACGTACAACATGACACCGGCAGACAGCCCCAAAGAAAACGCAAGCAATTTATGATTGGTGCGTTTTGTAATTAAGACCATTGCACTTCCGATTCCTGTTGCAAGCCCTGCCAACAACGTCAAAGAAAACGCAAATAGAATATTTTCCTCCATATTATCACTACCTTTTTTACAGACCTTAGTGCATAGTATTCAAAAATATTCGTTTTGTACCTGTCCATTCCACAAAAAAAGAATCAGAAATTATACTACAATTTCCAATTCTTTTTCGTTGTATCAAATAGTCTAAAAATTAATAATTCACAAACTCAATCGATTCAATTACAATATCTTCCAATGGTTTGTCGCTTGAGTTCGTTTCCACTTTTGCAATGGCATCGACAATATCTAAGCCTTCAAACGCTTGCCCAAAAATTGTATACTGCCCACCGAAAACGAACTCCAATCCCATATAACCGCCTTGTTCCACGTAGTAATCTAAAATATTATCGGGGAACATTTCTGCAAGTTCAAAAATTTCATCATCGATTATAATTGGGAACACTTCACCATTCGCTTCTTCAATTGCCATGCGAATGCTATCGACAGCGTACGTGTCAACTAGTGGATTTTGCACGATGAAAAATTGACTGCCGTTTGTGTTAGGACCTGCATTTGCCATTGCCAAAGCTCCTCTGAAAAAGTGAAGATTTGGAGAGATTTCGTCTTCAAATTTTCCACCGAAAAAGCTTTCTCCACCAGAACCTGTACCAGTTGGGTCGCCCCCTTGGATCATGAAATTGTCGATGACTCTATGGAAAATGATGCCGTCATAATAACCAGATTTTGCCAACTCTTTGAAATTTTCAACAGCAAGAGGTGCTTCTTCGGGATAAAAACGCAATTTGATGTCACCCATAGACGTTTTTACGATGGCAATCTCTTCTCCAGCTTCAGGCAAACCTTCTTGCAAAATTACACTTTTATCAAGTGGGGTAATTTCGAGATCTTCAAATGGATCGACAATTTCTTCTGTCTCTGCTTCTTCATCAGATACTTCTTCTTCAGCTGTTTCTTCTTCAGTTGTTGCTTCTTCTTCAACTGTTTCTTCGTCAGTCACTTCTTCTTCAGTTGTTTCTTCTACAGTTTCTTCAGCTTGTGTTGGTGCTTCTGCGGATTCCGATGCCCCTTGGTTCATTGTAAAAAACATAAACCCTGCCAAAACGAGAACTACTGCCGCTATGATGAGAGGTGTTTTCGATTTCTTTTGTGTTTCCGCTGGCGTTCTCGTTGTTTTTTCAGCTCTCACAGGTTCTACTTTTATCATTGGTTTTTCGGTTTTTGGTGCTTCCTGAGTTTTTGGTTTTTCCACAGTTTTTGGTGCTTCCTCAGCTTCTGTCTTTTCTACAGTTTTTGGTGCTTCTTTCGTTTTTACTGCTTCATTGTTTTTGTTCTTATTTTTATTTTTTGATTTATTTTTCTTATTATTGTTATTATTGTTGGTTCTTTCTTTATTTTCTTTATTGGTTTGCACTTTTATTTCTTCGCCACATTCCTTACAAATTTTTGCGTTTTCAGGATTTTCAGCGTTGCAATGATTACATTTCATAATTTTATCTCCTTCAATATTCAGTTCCTAATTGATCAGCTATTTCTTAACGATAACGGAAATTATTATATCATAAATATTTATGCAATGCAATAGATTTTTTGTTTTTTAATCATTCTTGTAAATTGCAATATTAAATGTCGCAGAAATTTCTGATATAAAATTAAGTTTTTTTATACACATTCCACCATCATATTGGCTGATTTGCCGTTAAGTATTTTTCGTGGGTAATTATTGAT
>JAWXUZ010000164.1:0-3475 GCA_044425835.1 Bacillota bacterium
TCCTTAGATGGCTTTCAAGGTGTAATCAGTTTCATTGGTGGCGAACCAACGCTACACCCACAATTTGAGGAGATTGTAAGGTACGTAGGGGCGAAGTTTAGTGACAAAAAGAAAGAAGATTCTTTTTTACTTCACCCTCAAAAAGACTTTATACAAGCTGTTCAGACTAGAGGCAATGCATACAGAAAAGAAGTAATGAGTGAGAATCTGCCAGAGTTCCGTATCAATTCTCCAGGGATGTTTTCTGCAATGGGCGAAAAATACCTTGAGCATCATGAATTGATTCAAGATGTGTTTAAGATGCAAGGTCTCAACGATCATGGAAATGCAATGTACCACGATCCATTGTTGGTTACTAGAAAAGAACTAAATATTCCAGATGATGAATGGGAAGTGTTGCGTGATGCCTGCTGGATTCAAAATGAATGGAGTGCCTCGATTACACCAAAAGGTGCATTTTTCTGCGAAGTGGCTGGAACGCTCGATATGTTATTCGATGGTCCAGGTGGCTGGGAAGTGACAAAAGATTGGTGGAAACGTGAAGTTTCAGATTTCAAAGACCAATTGCATTGGTGCGAACTTTGCGGGGCAGCATGCGAAACGTATACACGCAATGCCAACGAAGAAATTGATGATATTAGTCCTGTATTATATGAAAAATTGAAAGAAGTCGGTAGCAAAAAAATAAGAAATGGAAAGTTTCACTTGATGGATATTGCATCAGATGGTACAGTCGATGCGTTGAAAAACAAAGCCTCAAACATTCGATTTGATACCAATACACCTTACACGGAAAGTGAAGATTTGAAGTTTACAAAAATGTCAAAGTTGTTTCCAAAAGCATTTGAAGCGATTGTATTTCCGTCCGAAAGTGACATAAGCAAATACAAAGATGAATTGTTTGCACAATTCCATATGACGTATTTTATGGTGTCTACAGAATCTGAAAAAACGCAATACGCACATTTACAAACTGAAAAGTCAGTCGTTTATAGTTTAGACAATAGCGATGATATGAAAGCGGTATTTTCGTTGAAAAAGCATGGTATTTACATTGCAGTATTTTCTAAAAATTTATTGCCGAAATCAAATTTTGTAAAGGAATTGTCGCAATACGTATTCAATCCTGGAGTATTGCTTTATACAGAGGAAACGACTGAAAATACGATGTTGCAAAATTTTGTTGATGTGACAGGTGATGGAGAATTTATGTTATTTAACCGTGCAGCATCATCACTTACAGCACTACAAGGTGATTTTTCAAAGATTCGTACTATTTTTGATATGAAAACAATCTGGAATACAGAAAAAATGATTGCAGTTGATGAAAATTTATTCCCTGAACCGAAATTATTACAGATTGAAAAAGGTATGAGATATGCCATTTATGGCACAGGCATCAAAGCAAGCGATGATATTTGTTGCATCAAAGAAGAAGGTGGACTCATTACTTGTGTATTTGATGGCAATTGTGAAAAACAAGGAAGTGAATACGAAGGTATTGTGATTGATTCACCAGAAAATATCATGAAACGTCGTGAGGAGTTCGATGTTGTGGTCATCGCAAGCTATCAATATTATAGGGAAATTAAGGGAAATTTGCTTTCTTTGGGATTGAAAAAAGAAGAATTATTGTACTACATTCATATCTCTGATGAGGATAAAGAAAATAAATGCACACTGCTAGAAAGGAGTCTATGATGGAAGAAATCAAGATTTCAGTCATTGTACCAGTATACAATACAGAAAAATATCTCATAGAGTGTATCGACAGCATTTGCAATCAAACACTTAAAGATATTGAAATTTTACTTATAAATGATGAATCGACAGATGACTCTTTGTCAATTTTGGAACACTATGCAAAAAAAGATAGTCGTGTTCGGGTCATTCAAAATGTACATACTGGAGACGGAGCTGCCAGTGCTAGAAATCATGGTTTGAAATTAGCAAAAGGAAAATACCTTTCTTTCCTTGATTCTGATGATTATTTCGATGTGCATACTTTAGAAAAGGCATACAAAAAAGCCGAAGCTCTACAAGCAGATATTGTTGTGTATAACGGTCAATATTTCCATCACCAAACGAAAGCCCCTGCTTTTTTGGCATTGCCACAAATGGAGCAATTGGCAGAACAAGAAGTGTTCAATCGCCATGCATTTCCTGATACTGTATTTTATTGTACGACGAGTCTGGTGTGGCTATGCCTATTCAATCGTGACTATATCATGAAAGAAAATCTCACATTCCAAGCGGTCTATCATTTCGATGATACTCTCTTTGCGCGTACAGCGTTTATGATGGCAGATCGCATTGTGGCACTGCCTGAAATATTGGTGTATCATCGTTTTGACCATGCAGAAAGCCAAGCGACAAATTGCGAAAAAGACCCTGTCAGTGTCTTATCTGCTTCCTATGCTTTGAAAAAACAACTCGAGGCAAAAGGCGTATTCCAAGAAGTCAGAAATGGTCACGCATTGCACGCCATTCATCGTTGTCATGATTTGCTGTCTGCGTATCCAACGTACGAGAGTTTTTCGATGTTATTTGATGCATTGCAAAACGAATATATCGAAAAATTAGAACTCGAAACGTCTTTGACAAATGATATTTTGCATTTTGATGCTAGAGCTTGGATTGAAAAAGTAAAATGCGGAACGAAAGAAGAATATATATTTGATCTATTGCAAACACAAAAAAGACAGGCTTTTTGTTTTGAAACCGAGGTGTTATTCCCTATAGAATTGATTGATAAAAACGATCGTGTCATTATTTACGGTGCAGGAAATATTGGCACTGGATTTTTTACACAAAATATGCAACACAATTATTGTAAACTCGTTGGCTGGGTCGATAAAAATGCAGAAGATAAGCAGTATCCGATAGAGGGACTGGACATCTTAAAAACGAGGGAATGCGATAAAATTATTATTTCAATTGATAGTGAAGTGGTGTTTCATGCTGTACGCAACTATTTGTTGGAAATTGGGTTGCGTGACGAACAGATTGTATATGGAATACAAAAATAATTGACGTGAACAATCGATACAAAGGAGAACACAATGAAATCACCAAAAGATATGAACATCATACAAATTGATATTACAAACGCTTGTATTCACGAATGCTCTAATTGTACAAGATTTTGTGGTCATCACAAAAAACCGTATTTTATGGATCTTGACATGGTAAAAAAAGCCATTGACTCATTAGATGATTTTGATGGTATCATAGGAATTATGGGTGGTGAACCAACACTACACCCACAATTTGAGGAAATTACTTTGTATCTTGCTGCAAAATATACACCAGAAAAACGTATGGACACACAACTTTTTCACCCACAAACGGATTTTTTACACACCATTGAAGATTTGAAAGCATTGCATCACAAAATGCACGTAAAAGATGGTGTGGAAATGTGGAGAACGCACGCACCTGGGTTATGGTCGGCAATGGGCGATAAATTCGTGGA
>JAWXUZ010000047.1:0-19402 GCA_044425835.1 Bacillota bacterium
CGGGTTTATTTTTGTGCAATTTATTGAGTCGTTATCGTTCACCATTTTTATTTTTGTATGAAAATAGCAATGTGCCCAAAAGTTACTGATTTTAATTTGCATTTTGCGGAAACTCAAGAAGGCTCCTTTGACTTGACATTCATATAATTTTCGTGTAAAATATAGACATAAAAAATAAGACCAAACTAGAAACCCTTGTTTTTTCAAGATTCTTTCTAACTTAGTCACATTATGCCATCTTTATCTTTCACAATGCAACATGATACGTTGCCATTTTCTACCTCCTCAATCATTCGCTTCCAGTCAGGTCGTTCAAAGTTCGTACCTGAAAATCCATCATCTACAAAAAATTCTAAATTCCGAAAACCTTTCTCTTTCGCATATTTTTCCAATATCTGCTTTTGATTGCTAATGCTGTTGCTCTCGCCTTTCAACTCGTCATCTCTTGATAATCTGCAATACAATGCTGTTATTTCTTCATTTTGACTCATCTGCCAACCTCCTTAGTTCTTCTCCATCATCTCAAAAAACGTAGGATTTACAAGCTTTCAAGCCAATATGTCAAAAACTCGTTTCAACCCTCCTTTACATTCTATACCATCAGCTTCAAAGCTATGACGAGCGACGATGACACAGAAGAACGGGATTTTAGCCTGCAATATAGGACTAATAAAGGTTCAGTTGCTATACATCAAATTATTCGATATCACTTCACTTCTTAATTTCACAAACAAAAAATATAAGAAATATATAATATTATCCAATAATTCAAAAATATTTTCATATTACAGATAATAGTGACAATTGCAAGGATTACAACCCATAAAATTCAATCTTCTTTCCTATACGACAGATTTCATTTATAAAAAAAATTAATAAAAAGTAAATAAAATTAATAAAATGCATAAAAAATCAATGTGGTTGTATGTTTTTTTATGATATAATATAGTAGTCGAATTATTTATATTACACATGAATAAAACGAGAGTTTTTAAGATATCCATTACCCATTTTACCCATTTATTTTAATAAGGAGGAAGAAATGAAAGATTTAAAAATTAAGTTTAAGTTATACGGTTTGAGCGGTGCTTTATTGATAGCCTTAGTTGTTGTAGGAATTATTTCCTTATCTTTGATGAGCAAATTAAACGAAGGCACAACAATTGTTTCAGCAAACTGGTTGCCTTCTGTCATTATTGCTGAAGAACTCAATACAGCTACATCTGATTTTAGAATTGCAGAGACCAGCCATGTCGTTTCTCAAGACAATGCAACAATGCAAGAACATGAGCAAACGATTGCCACTGTGAAATCTGACATTTCTTCTATGTTTAGTGAATATTCCACGACATTAATTACAAACGATACAGACAAAGCCTTGATTGAGCGAGCATCTACTTTGTGGAACCAATACCTCTCAATTCATGAACAAATGATTACATATAGCAAAAATAACGATACGACTTCCGCTATGGAAATTATGGAAAATGAATCTGAGCAAGTATTCAACGAAGTATCGGGCGTGTTTTTGGAATTGGTTGCATTCAATAAAAATGGTGCCGACCAAGCCAGCCTAGATGGCGACAATTTGTACTCAAGTACCATTATTTTATTGTCAGTGATCATGGGGGCTGTCGCAATTACAAGCATGCTATTTTCTACATACGTAGTGAATATGATTACAAAACCAATCAGAGAAATTGAAGATGCTGCAGCGGATATGTCTCAAGGGGTTTTAACTGCAAAAATTGATTATACTTCAAAAGATGAACTGGGCAATCTATCTACAAGTATGCGTGATTTGTGTGGCATGTTTCAAGATATGATTTCTGATTTGAGCTATCTATTAGAAAGCATGGCAAATGGTGATTTTACAATAAAAAGCAAACGCCCTGATTTATATGTTGGTGACTTTTCGCCTTTGATTGAGATGACAAATATGATTTCTGAACAGCTTTCAGAGACTTTGGCACAAATCAATGAAGCTTCAGGTCAAGTGGCGACAGGCTCCACACAAGTGGCAACAACTTCACAAATTTTGGCACAAGGCTCTATACAACAATCAGAAAGCGTAGAACAACTTTCAGAAACTTTACAACGAATAGAAGAACAAACAACACTCAATGCCGACAATGCAATTCTTGCAAGAAATGAATCCGAAAAATCAAAAGAGGATATCATTCAAAGTAGTAAAAAAATGGAAGCTATGATCAATTCAATGAACGACATCAATACGAAATCAAATGAAATCAGTAAAATTATAAAAGTCATTGATGACATTGCATTCCAAACAAATATCTTAGCACTCAATGCTGCAGTTGAAGCTGCAAGAGCAGGGCAAGCTGGAAAAGGCTTTGCAGTCGTTGCAGATGAAGTGCGAAATCTCGCAAGCAAAAGTGCAGAATCTGCTCAAAATACAGCAAAATTGATCGAGGAAACAATGGATGCAGTCAATATTGGTGTGGCACTTGCAGATGAAACAGGACAAGCTATCGACGAAGTCGTAGAAGTCGTAGAAAGTGTCACTGAGTTGATTGAGCAAATTGCCTCTGCTTCTGAGCAACAAAGAACCTCCGTAATTAAAATTACAGATGATGTACAAAGCATCTCAGGTGTTGTGCGTTCTAACTCAGCATCTACAGAAGAATCTGCCGCAACAAGCGAAGAACTCAGCACACAATCTAGTTTATTGAAATCGTTGGTTGCAAAATTTGAATACTCAGGAAAGTAATCATCCCCCTGCAAATATATGATATTTGTAGGGGTTTTTTATGAAATCAATTCAGACTGCTCAATTCATCGTTGCAATGAAATAATTCAAATAGGCAGCAAATAGCAACCATAAAAAATATGGGAGTTGCAATTTCGCAGCCCATGGATTGATTTCAGCAAATTTACGAAGCATTACATATACCAAAACAATCAAAAATAAAATCCATAAAAACGCAAGAAACAAATAGTCTTTTGTAAAAAAGATGAAAGGCCAAATGATATTGACAATCAGTTGCAAGAAAAAAATCCAATATGCCCCCTTTTTATCGCATTCCTCTTTGTGTGTACAATCTGTAGTATAAATGAGATACAGAGATATCGCCATCAGTGTATACAATATACTCCATGCAATGCCAAAGACTTTTGGTGGTGGTGAGAACATTGGTTTTTCTAATGTTTCATAAAGACTCGTATCACTTGCAAATAAATTCCCTACAAGTAAAATGAAAACCATCGCCAATGCGTATGGCAAAAATCCTTTCGCCGTTTCCCAATTCAAATACTTCCTCATAAAATCCCTTCTTTCTGCTTTGTACAATACTTTATATAACGTATGCAAGAAAATTTTTTTTATGTGAAGAAGCAAAGAAAAATTATTGGTGGTGGCTTGATTGTACAATTTGATTTTGAGGTAGCCACTAATATTGCCAACCCAATCCCATAACAAAACCGACCTCCACGAATCTAATCGTAGAAGTCGGCATCATATATCCTTATTTATTCATGTAGGTATATTTCATTTGCTCAATTATTTACGCAACCAAAAATATTGTTATCGGAAAATATTTTTGATTGGTTTTATTCTTGAACGATCCGATGATAGACTGGTGGTAAACATCAAATCGCTTTTTTCTGGCTTTGTAGCTTATGCCAATTTTGCACCAAGGTCTTTACAAGTTGCAACTGCTGCATCATCAGGAGCTTCATTTGCCATATAGTTTTCGATGACATTGAGACCAATGTCTTCACACTCAGCAACCCAATTTCTCATCCATTCGCCATCTCCCCAACCGTAGCTACCGAAAAGGACAATATTTTTTCCACGAAGTGCTTCTTTGACATCATCCCACATTGGTTGAAATTCTGCTTCTTCCAAAACTTCAGCACCCATAGAAGGACAACCAAATGCATATGTATCATAAGAACCTACTGAATCTCTTGTAAATTCAGTTACAGGGATATCAGAAACTTCCGCTCCTGCTGCTTTTGCTCCCTCGATGATTGCGTCTGCCATTGCTTTTGTGTTACCTGTTCCACTCCAATATACCACTCCAACTTTTGCCATTTTTTCTTCCACCTTTCGTCATATGAAATTTAAATTGTTGAATTAACAGTCACTAATTAGTAATTACTAACTGCATGATAAAAAAAATTACTCACCGTTTCGGTCTGTAAAAATTTTTATTAATTAGCTTTAACTAACCTAAATATAGTTTACCACATATTTTTATTTTGTCAATACCTTTTTTGAATTTTTTTCAAAAAAAATCGTTCTCCCATCTCATACCTAGCTGAAATCGTGATTCTTACAAAGAAAATTTGCATTTCTTAAATTTCCAAATTTCACTATACAGATGGAAAAAAATATGCTACACTAACAAAAACATACTATTTCAAAAAAGGAGTTCTTATGGAAAATAACGATATACTCATTCGCTTACGCTACGCACTCGACATCAAAGATACTGACCTTGTGAAAATGTTTTCACTTGGGGAGTGTCCCCTTTCTAAAGAAGAAATCAAAGAGAGACTCACAAAAAATGCAGACGACCCTTTCGATGAATTCCCAGTGAAATGCTCCTATAAAGAGTTGGAGTCTTTCTTAAATGGATTTATTATTTTCAAAAGAGGTGTCAACGAAAACGCACCACAAACACCGATTTTGACGATGACAGGACATAAAAATATCAACAACATTATGCTGAAAAAAGTAAAAATCGCTTTGTCTTTGACGAGCGAAGAAATGCTTGAAATTTTTGCATTTGCTGGTCTTTCCGTCTCAAAGAGTGAATTGAGTGCATTGTTCCGCAGAGAAGACCACAAACATTACAAAGAATGCAAAGACAAATTTGCTAGAAATTTCTTGAAAGGTTTGGCAGTCAAGTACAGAAAATAAGAAAGTAAAAATGTAAAAAAATAGTGACTGTTCAGAGGCTTATTTTTAAGACCGTGAGACTCTGTCTCACACTCTGCAATTTTTGAAAAAATTGAGTAAACTTTTATTTTTCCAAGCATTAGCGTACTGAAAAACTTCTGAAAAGGAATAATTTCATTATTGTTTGTTAGAGTACTGAATAGTTACAAAAAATAAAAATCCCAGTGAATCTCATCTTGATTTACCGGGATTTTGTTCTCTTCAATTATACAACTTGTGGTGTTTCTGCATTTTCAGGGGTAGTTGAGGGATTTGGATTCACTGCCCCATCTTCATTCGCTTCAGGTGTTGTCACATTTGGTTTCGTGTCTGTTGTATTATTTGGCACACCTGTATTTTCTTCTTCACCTTCTTCTGGTAAGTGAAGCATATCTTCAGAATCATCTTCTGCATTTGCTTCTTGCAGTTGGTCTGCTACCGCAGTGACAATCGACTCTTGTTTATTTTGCAATGTCGCTACGTCTTCTAACTTATGATCGATTGGTGCTTGTGCATTTTCTCTCATTTCTATTGCCGCATCTCTTTCACGTACAAAAGAACGCACACTTGGATCGTTCATATTGTCTGCGACTTGTGTCGGATCGACTTTATGACGAATCGCTGAATCTAGTATGCGACGCTCTAACGCTACATCTTCTACTTTCATATCATTTTCGGCTTGCGTTTCTTTTGCGTTGGCTTCGCCTTCGAGTTTTCTCTGTACAGAAGTCAACTCCTCTGCTCGCTCCAAACTTGTTTTGTCTGCTGCGATATCATTTAACTCGGTTTGCTGTGCCTCTTCTTTCGTTTCAGGCTCTTTGATTGCAGTCGTTTTGTTCTCTTTTTGATTGACTGGCAATAACATTGCGATTTCCTTGAGTTGTGCAATTTGCTCATCAATTTCATCCGTCTGTGCATCGTAATTTTCAATTTGTGCATCGTCAGATTCAAGCTGTATATTGTTTTCTGCCAAAAAGTCAATATACTCATTTTTCTGTTCTTTGATAGATTCTTTCCGATCCATCAAATTTTGAATTGCCGTATTCGTTTGAGACATTCTTCCTTCCGAAGAAATTTCAGCCGTATCACGGTTGCAATTTTTCATCGATGCCGCCCCCACTTGCATGACGGACGTTGTTCTTGCATTCGTGTTGTTGCCGATATTCATTGCATTTGCAAACGGCGACCTTGCTGACATTCCTGAATTGATAAACATAATACCAACCTCCTTGTGATATAAAATAGTTACATTTCCTTGAAATTCCATTCATACATGAATTTTATCACAATTAGTACACATTGTCAACAAAACACTAAAAAACAGATGATTTTACGGTATTTTTAACGAATCCACTTCGATTGGTTGCATCTCATACTTTTGCCCCGAGGCCGTCTGGCTATACGGTGCATATTGAATCAACACCAAATCTGGATCGACTTCTGCAATCAAATCAAACAAATCCTCGCTCGGTTGGTGACGCAAATCAACACTATAAAGCGAATGGATATGAGGCAGTATGAATTTTGACAAACTCATGCCGAAAGAATCACGAAGCAGTAAAATCACTTTATCGTTATACGCCAAGTTGTTAATTACGGAGTCATTTCCTGCATCGTATACACCGAAACAATACGTCTCCATATAGTCGTCAAGTGTAGTCGAATTGAGGTAACTCTTGTTGATGATGACAGAAAAATCACCTCTTGTGCGATGTTCCTCTCCATAAGGAAATGACGTAAAATCCGTTTCAAAGTCAGGTTCAATTAAAGTAAAATCTTCGATTCCTGTAAATAAAGTCCCTACTCTTTGTCCTGAACTCCCAAAAAAAGCATCGGGATAGACCGTCTGTTTCCAATGCTCCAAGCCGAGATACTCCTCTTTCAACTCGAAATCGAGTAACATTGACATTTCTTCCAGAACGTGTTGCGATGCCCAAAACAGCGTTTCTATCGTCCAGTGATGATCGGAATCAAAATAAGCATCTTGGAAATTCCTGCCCTCTTCTATCATATTTCCACGCAAATCTAAGATATGCACATTCGTATCAGCCAAGCCCTCTATGAGCAAATCGATGCTTTCATTTTCGTTGTTGTTCATTCCGGGAAGCAATTCCTCACCAGAAGGAGAAATAATCGCTGGTGCTTGCACATACAACAGCGGAATTTCCAATGCTTCCAGAGACTCTTGTAGAGCCGTCATATTTTCCACGCTAGATTGTATGGTTTCTAAGTCCAACTCTCTTGGCTGGTAGAGTTGATTCCCCAAGCGGAAGCGATTGTTGAAATGCGTTTTCCCAAGAAAACGGGCAAATCCGCCACTGAGCGTGATATACTCATTCTTATTTTCCATATTTTTTGCAAATTCACTGTCGAAATCGAGAAAAAGTTGCTGATAATTTACGACTTCATTTTCAGTATTATTTCGCTTGACAGTCGCAAATGTATCTTTCCAAATCGGTAAATTTGAAATCGTCATCGAAGCCATATAAAAAAGAAATAGACCGACAGAAAAAAAGTGAACGAATTTTTTATTCATATACATTCTCCTAAAAATTAAAATAAATGAATGGATTGTGGGCACCAATGGTCAAATACGAGACAGCAATCATCAAAATTAACATCAATCCACACGATTTACATGACTCGAAAATGAGTATTTGTGTCTCTGAAAGTTGTTGTTTCACCGTTTTGTCTACCCAAGGAAAAAATGGTGTAGAAGCAAGGACTGCAAATAGCAAGAACACTTTCACTTCTCCAAAGTAAAATACTGCCATAGGGTCGACAAAAGGCGTCATCGGATTGACATACAGACCCGTCATAGAGAGTATATGGTAGAATGCGTGTTCTAGGTCTTGCTCCCCAAATATGACCCAACAGAAATTGACGAGCAACAGCACAAAAATCCTGTAAAAAAGTTGAACCACGACAGGAACGCACTGCAAATTTTTTTCCACATCGAGTAATTTTTCAAACGTCAACACGCAAAAATAAATGAAGCCCCAGATGAGAAATTGCCAATTCGCCCCATGCCAGATGCCTGTACAGAGCCACACAACAAGCAAGTTAAAGACAAGCCTTTCTTTGGTAGAAACCCTAGAGCCACCCATCGGAACATACACATAGTCACGAAACCAACTGCCCAAAGAAATGTGCCATCTTCGCCAAAATTCAGAAACAGTTTTTGAGATGTATGGATAGTTGAAATTTTTAGGAAAGGAAAATCCAAACATTTTCGCAAGCCCAATCGCCATATCAGAATAGCCAGAAAAATCGAAAAATATTTGCAAGGAATAACATATCGCCCCAAGCCAAGCCATCGCCACACTCAATTCCGTCGACGGTGTGCCAAAAGCATATTCACTTACGACTGAAAAATTATTTGCAAAAATGACTTTTTTCCCGACACCAATGATGAAGAGTTGACTGCCCGAAAAAAATCCTTCAAGCGTCGTCTTTCTCTCATCAATTTGTTCATTGACTGTCGAATACCGAATGATAGGTCCTGCTATGAGCTGTGGAAAAAAAGCGATGTAAAGCCCTAGTTTTGTAAGGTTTTTCTGTACAGGCACAGTGCCACGATAGACATCGACAACGTAAGAAATCGCCTGAAATGTATAAAAAGAAATCCCAATTGGCAACACAAAATGATTCGATTCCAGCGTAAATGGTGTGAATTGGTTGATGTTTTCAACAATAAATCCTTCGTATTTGAATAAGAATAAAATCAATAAATTCGTTAGGAGTGCCACTACTAGCACATTCTTTTTCTGTTCCAAATTTTTCTTCATATCCAGTTCATCAATCAGCAAGCCAAAGCGAAAATTAAGACAAATACTCAGCACCATAATGAAAATATGGAACGGCTCCCCTACTGCATAGAAAACCAAACTCGCAATGAGCAAAAAGACATTTCTATGTGATATTTTTTGCAAAGGTATGAAATAGATAAATAGTACAACGGGCAAAAATACGAATAAAAAAGTAAGACTCGAAAAAATCATACATCACCCTCACTTTCTATTTTCGATTGATCTTTTGTAAAATAATACGAAATCCCAAAAATGACAACGACTGTCATAGAAACTCTATAAATATAAATGGAGTAAATCCCAAATAGACTATCTTGGTTTGCAGTCAAGACAGCAAAGAGATTGACGAGAAAAACGTAAGCATAGAGGAACGTTTTGTCGGTCATTTTGATTCTTTTTTTGAAATTGGTACACCATAACAAAAGCGACTCAATCAAAGCAAACAAAATTGCCCAACTAAAAAAAAGAATCGACTTTTTATAATACGTGAGCAACCGCCCCGCTTCAGGCGGAATCACATTGAACGGCTCATACTGCATTATATAGGAAGAAACACCAGCAGAAAATAAAATTGTCAACATAATAAGCAGACTTTTTTTGACTCCTAATTTTTTATATTGTAGTATTGTGAAAAAAATTGCTATGCCCACCATAGCAAATTGCAATAATCGAAACATGTTATACTCCTTGCTTCCTCTAAAATCAGTAATTTATAATACAATTATAACAGTTTTTTCTATAAAGTCAAGCAGACCACTCACTCTCCTATCCAACCACATAATAAATGTATTTTTTTTAATACAATACTATTGACAATAGGAAAAAATTATGGTATAGTACAAAAGTAGTATTTATGAGAGAAACGCTTTGACGAGGAATAGTACGTATTTCAACGTTTTCAGAGAGCCATCGGTCGCTGTGAGATGGCAACAAAAGAAATACCGAACTCGCCTTTGAGCGATTTGCTGAACGAAAGAATCGAATTTTAGTTAAAAATCCATTCTTAGTAGGCAATATCGGGTTCACCCGTTATAGTGAAATTGTATCGACAAAACGCTTTGTCCGTACATGATGAGTGTGCTTTTTTTGAAGCAAATGAGAGTGGTACCACGGAGAAAATGATATCTTCGTCTCTATATCAAGGAATCAATGGTTCTTTGGTGCAGATACGGAGTTTTTTTATGCAAAAAACCGATATACATAAATACTTTTAGACAACCATCAAACGAAAATTAGGAGGATTGTACCATGGGAATGACAATGACACAAAAAATTTTAGCAGCTCACGCAGGACTTGAAAGCGTAGTGCCAGGACAATTGATTGAGGCAGATTTAGATATCGTTATGGGAAATGACATCACAACGGCTGTGGCAATTCCTGAATTCGAAAAAACAGGAGCAAGCAGCGTATTCGATAAAGAAAAAGTCGTGATCGTACTCGACCACTTTACACCAAATAAAGATATCAAAGCTGCACAGCAATGTAAAAAATGCCGTGATTTCGCATGGGAAAAAGAAGTTACTCATTTCTACGATGTAGGTGAAATGGGCATCGAACATGCACTTTTGCCAGAAAAAGGCATCGTTGCTCCAGGCGAAGTCATTATCGGTGCAGATAGTCATACTTGTACATACGGAGCTTTGGGTGCATTTTCCACTGGAATCGGTTCAACAGATATGGCAATTGGTATGGTGACAGGAAAAGCGTGGTTCAAAGTGCCTTCTGCAATCCGTTTCAATTTGACTGGAAAAATGTCCAAATGGGTCAGTGGAAAAGATGTCATTTTGCATATCATCGGTATGATTGGTGTCGATGGTGCAAGATACCGCAGTATGGAATTTGTTGGCGACGGCATTGCAAGTCTTTCCATGGACGACCGTTTCACTATGGCAAACATGGCAATCGAAGCCGGTGCAAAAAATGGTATTTTCCCAGTAGATGACAAAACCCGTGCTTACACTGATGTACACACAAAAAAAGCATTTACTGTATACGAAGCAGATGCTGATGCAGAATACGACGAAGAATACACAATTGATTTGTCTGCTTTGAAATCTACAGTTGCGTTTCCACATTTGCCAGAAAACACTCGTACAATCGACGAAGTGGGCGACGTGGACATCGACCAAGTCATTATCGGCTCATGCACCAACGGACGTATCGAAGATATGGAAGTTGCTGCCTCGATTTTGAAAGGTCAAAAAGTGCATAAACGTGTACGTACCATCATCATTCCAGCAACACAAAAAATTTACTTGGAAAGTATGGAAAAAGGCTACGCTAAAATTTTCATTGAAGCTGGTGCAATTTTCTCCACGCCAACTTGTGGACCATGCCTTGGTGGACATATGGGGATTATGGCTGAGGGCGAACGCTCTGTAGCGACTACAAACCGTAACTTTATCGGTCGTATGGGTCACGTAGAAAGCGAAGTATACTTGGCAAGCCCAGCCGTAGCAGCAGCTTCTGCAATTGTAGGTAAAATTGCAAATCCAATAGACATCATGAAATAATTAGAATTCCAATATAAAACGCATACAGGAGGAAATGAATTATGAAAGCAAAAGGTAACGTATTCAAATATGGAGACCACGTCGATACAGATGTCATCATTCCAGCAAGACATTTAAATGTATCTACTGCAAAAGAATTGGCGGAACATTGTATGGAAGATATCGACAAAGATTTCGTAAAAAAAGTAAAAGTAAATGATATGATCGTTGCAGGTGAAAATTTCGGTTGCGGCTCTTCTCGTGAGCATGCCCCACTTGCCATCAAAGAATGTGGTGTATCTTGTGTCATTGCAGCAAGTTTTGCCCGTATTTTCTATAGAAATTCCATCAATATCGGCTTGCCAATCGTAGAATGTAAAGAAGCAGCAACCGATATCAAAGCAGGCGATGTCGTATCTGTAGAATTTTCTACTGGAAAAATCGAAAATGAAACGACAGGCAAAACGTACCAAGGCGAACCTTTCCCAGAGTTCATGCAAAAAATCATGGCAGAAGGCGGTTTGGTCAGCTATACTCGTGCAAAAAAAAGTTCGTAAGCAATCGCTAAAACCAAGAATAAAGGAGAATCTATCGTGGGAAATTATAAAATTGCAGTCATCAAAGGCGATGGCATAGGCCCTGAAGTCATAACAGAGGGTGTCAAAGTCCTTGATTTTATCGAAGAAAAATTTGGTCATACATTTGAATTTCAAGAAGTATTGGCAGGTGGTGCAGCCATTGATGCCACAGGAAATTGCTTGCCCGAAGAAACACTGACGGTTTGTCAAAATTCAGATGGTGTACTTTTGGGTGCCGTTGGTGGGCCAAAATGGGATCACGTCAAAGGTGACCAACGTCCAGAACGTGCATTGCTCGGTTTGCGTGAACACCTCGGACTCTATGCCAATTTGAGACCAGCCATCATTCACACTGCCCTTTCTGATGCCTCTCCAATCAAAAAAGAAATCATCGGCGATGACCTCGATATCTTGATTGTGCGTGAGTTGACAGGCGGAATTTACTTCGGAGACCGTGGCTATCGTGATGGCAAATACGGAAACGAAGCGTATGACACAGAAGCATACAGCGAAAAAGAAGTGGAACGCATTGGTATTATTGCTTTTGAAAGTGCGATGGCTCGTAATAAAAAATTGATGAGCGTTGACAAAGCAAATGTCTTAGAAAGCTCTCGTCTTTGGAGAAAAGTCATGACGGAATTGCATAAAAAATACCCAGAAGTGACACTCGATCATATGTATGTAGACAACGCAGCAATGCAACTCGTACGTGATCCAAAACAATTTGATGTTATCGTGACGTCCAATATGTTTGGTGACATTTTGTCTGATGAAGCGAGTCAAATCACTGGTTCTATCGGTATGTTGCCATCGGCAAGTTTGGGCGAAGGTGCATTCGGTATGTACGAGCCGATTCACGGTTCTGCTCCAGATATTGCTGGTAAAAATATGGCGAATCCAATTGCGACAATTTTATCGATTGGCATGATGCTCAAGTATACACTCAATTTGCCAAAAGAAAGCAAAGCCATTGAAGTGGCAGTTGAAAGCGTTTTAAATGGTGGAGCAAGAACGGCTGATATTGTGACATCTGGTACACCAATTGGCACAAAAGAAATGGGCGAATTGATTTTGGCTGAATTGAAAAAATAATAAAGTTCTTGAAATGTGAATTTACAACAAAGGGTGGGTGATCGATATCGCCCACCCTTTGTTGCGTTTTTTCTAAGTCCCCTACTCTGTTTTCATCGTCATTCCAACAGCAATCGCTCGAAACAATCGCCTCACCGACTGCATACACAATTGCTCCGCCTCCGCCATCGCCTCATCTAATGTCATAATGCCATTCACGGTCGTTGTCATGGTGTCAATCCCATGAGAAAACATCACTTCGGCATTTTTACCCAATCCACCAACGACTGCCACACAAGGAATGTTCTGCTCTTTTGCAATATTCCCGACACCGTATGCCACTTTCCCATATGCCGATTGGTAGTCCATCATGCCCTCGCCCGTCACAATGAGATCCGCCCCTTTTGTTTTTTCCTTGAACTCTAAAATATCTAGGACAGTTTCGACTCCCGATTGCATCGTCGCATGCGTAAATGCAAATAAGCCCGCTCCGAGTCCACCTGCTCCTCCGCCCCCTTCAATCATTTTTAACTCTATATTTTGACTTTTTTCCATGAGATTTACTATATGCTCCATGCCTTTTTCTAGTATAAGGAGTTGTTCCTTGCTCGCTCCCTTTTGTGGGCCAAACACATTCGTTGCCCCTCTTTCCCCCAAAACTAGATTTTTGACATCACTCATAATAATAATTTTCGTATCTTTGATTTTTTCATGTAAGTTCACTGTATCGATTTTCGTTATTTTCATAAAATTGTCTGGTACAGGATTGATTTTTTGACCGCTATCATCTAAAAATACAACACCCAACGCTTCCATACAGCCAATGCCACAATCGTTAGTGGCACTGCCACCGATACCGATATAGATGGTTTCACAGCCATTTTCCATTGCGTGCAAAATCATTTCTCCAGTACCATACGTATTGGATTGCATGACATCACGTTCTTTTTCTGGAATCAAAGGCAACCCAGATGCACTCGCCATTTCCATAATCGCACAAGACTCATTGAAAATGCCGTAGTACGTGCTGATTTTCTGTCCCAATGCATTTTGAACTTTGAGATCAATGCGGTTTCCGTTCAGTGCTTGCAAAATGCTGTCAACTGTACCCTCTCCGCCATCGGCGACAGGAATGCCAACGACTTCACAACCCTCGAATACTTCTTCGGCGACTGTTTTTACGATGGTGCAGATTTCATTTGCTGTCAATGAGCCTTTGAAAGAATCGGGTGCAACTACGATTTTCATTTTTTTCATGGAACACACTCCTTCTCTTGTAAATTATCAATTCTACATGTTGTATTGCTCCCCAAACTAAATATTGCCCAATATGATACTATTTTTAAGTGCTTAGGCGAACAAAAATAAAGTTTTTGTCCACTTTTTTTAAAAAGTGGTGGGGTTTGGGGCAAAGCCCCAAGGTTTTTTCTTTAAAAAAATGGCAATATTTAATTGATACCACAATACTATACCAAAAAACGGCAAAAAAATCTACAAAATCACTATATTTCAAAAAAGAAAAAAGTTGAGCAGAGACAATTCGTCTCTATTTGCTCAACTTTTTTAAACTCTAAATCAATTCAATATGGATTAATATTTTGTATCCGTCATCATTTTTGAGAAAATGAAGTTACTGATGTATGCAAATTCATCTTGTTGGTGCACTTTGTGTGTCAAAGAACTTGCAAACAAAGTCACGTCAACTACATTGCCATTTTTGTCATTACCTACGTAAGAAAATGCTTGTGTAGAATTATTCAAATATGCATTCATTTTCGCTGTTTGCTCCTCACTAATTGCTTTGATGAAGCCTTCTGTTGGTGTTTTTGTTCCGTCCATTTGCACAAGTGGAGTCGCTCCGTCTGGTACTTTTGAGAAGTAACCCAAACCATATCCGTAAAGTATATCATCATTATCCATTACATAACTTGCATTGATCAGGCTTGTATTTGGATATGTCACATACCCCAAACAGTCCATACCCTCTGCACGGCTCAACACCATCATGTTTTCACTGAACAATTCGCTGTATCCAGTCGTTGCATAGACACCATAGCCCAAATACGGTTTCCCGTTTTGCACTTCTTCCAACGCACCTTCATCAAGATTTGCTGAACCAATGACAAGATTTGCTTCGCTAGGTTCGGCAGTCATATCAAAATTCATCATTTCCATTGCAAGTCTATCGTAATTCCATTGGTAGCTTGATGTGATAAATGAAGTTTTGATGTATCCACCTGTTGTATTCGTAGACGGTTGACCCGATACGTAAATCGTTGGTGATTGACCGATGACATTTGCGGATGGCGTATCTGCTCCCACACCGTATCCTGACAGTACATATGTATCTTTTACAGACAACCAATCTGCATAAGAACAAACGAAATCGCCGTAATATGCACTTGCTGAATCTGTCACCATACCTACTTTTTTGCCATTTTTGAGCAAAGTATTTACGGCTGCAGTTGAATTTTCAGATACGTTAGAAATCACAACATCACCAGTTGTCACCCCACCAAAGCTAGAAGTCAAAGTAGACAAGTAACTTAGAGAGTCTTCGTAATCCATAAATTCACCACAAGCTGCATTGATCACTGTATAATCAGCTGGTTTTGCCACTGTTGTCATATCGAATCCACGAGTTTCATTGAAAGTCGTAATTCCCTCTGAATAAAGTACTGTCCAGTTGTTGATCAAAGTACCGTCGTACAATGCACCATTTGCTACCGAACGTTTTGCTTGGTACATCGAAATGATCATTGTGCCTTTTGGATACGTTGTGCCATCAATTGTAATTTCTTTTTCAGTCAATTTGATTTTGACGTCATTTCTTGAAAGCCATTCCATCATTTCATATGCATTTGCAATGTTATTTTGGTTTTCGCTGTCCATAGGAATGATGTAACATTCTGGATAGAAGTTTTGGTTTTCGCCCTCACCATCATAAATTGGACGGAACAAGTCAGACTCTGCACCTTCCACATCGTATTGGTCAGCATACCATTGTCCTACCAACTCATACGCATTGGAATTGGCATTGGTTGCCCCACGTTCCCAAATTTTTGCTTGGTTTGTGAGCAATCCCATTTTTTCGCTTGCCAAGTAATTTGCTTGACCTAAAATACCATATACTGTCGCATCGGCAGTCGAATCAGAATACGCAGGCAACTCGACAGTATACCCAAGTGTACCATGCAACATTGCAAATTGAGGTGTATACGAAGTAGACATATCGTCCCAAGGGTCTGCCCAATATGTACGTCCATCATCTAAATATTCCAAATAATCCCTTTGTGGAATGACATAACTATTGTAATCATCATTGTTGGCAACCGCTGCAATACCAAACGCTTCGCCAGATGGCACTAAATATTCTGCCAATAAGTCATACTCAAAGTTTGGCTCATGTGGTGGATCGCAAGGTTCACATTGGAAGTTACGCACACGACCATGAATTTCGGACAACGCAATCGGATTGTATTGTCCAATCAAATGTTGCATATTTTGTGTTTCTGCTGAAATTTGGAAAGAGTTGTCACGGTTCAAGTCAAACCCAATCGAACCTGTACGAGTCAAATACGTACGACCATCGACATTTTGTTCAGGTGAGATGATGAAAAATACATTACTCAACAAGTCAGCAACATTTACAGATACAGTTTCTGTAGTATAATATTTTTCAAGATCCACAACACCAGAATAATGTACACCAGTTTCAGGATTGAAGTTGTCAGCATAAATATAACCTAAGTATGTTGCAGAATCTGCCACCAAATCAGGCACAGCAAGACTATTTTTTTCAATATCGAGTTGCAATTGTGCTTCGCCCTCAGCAGTAAATCCAGTCAACATTTTGTAAGTGAGAGTTGGTGTACCATTTTTGATTGCTTCGATGATTTTCCAAGCGAAAGTCATCATACCGTCCACACCAGAAGTTTCATTCGAGTGAATGTTATTGACTAAAATCGGAATGCGAAGGTCATTGTATTTGCCATGTGCAATCGCTTCGAGAGCCACTGTCGGTGAAGTTGTCGCAAAATCAACGTAATCCATCCAATTGTCTACACTACTTTTTGCATCTGACAAAATGAGGTATGGCATGTCATATCCAGCAGTCGATGTCCCCATAGAAAATTTTTCTACATATAAATTGTTGAGTGATTTTGCTTCCACAACCATTTCTTCAAGTTGGTTATAGATATCATTCATTGTATTGAATTGGTCGTATGGAGAAATTTTCATCATAGTCGATGCAATTTCTTCGCCCCCACTCGTTGCAATCAAATCGAAATATCCACAAACATCGAGGTACGCTCCCCCATTTTCATGAGGTACACTATAATCGCCATTGAAATAATTCACTGTATCAAAAGTCAAAATCGCATACGTTTTATCAAGTACAGTTTTCGTTTCTGTCGCTACATTTTGAATGAAATCAGTTTCAGACCCTTTGTAACATTTGATGGAATCGATTGCTCCTCCTTGCCATTGTGCAGGATAGAGTTCTGGATTTCCGTATTGAATGGAATTGTTTCTTTGCAAAGTCCACTCGATGGTTTCTGAATCGATGAGAGATGGAATTTCAATCTCCACTCTGAAACTACGTGGTTCTACAAGAGAAATCATATCTTCTCCATTGTAAGATGTATTTCGTAATGCACTCGAGCTTGAAATCAAATTCAAGTTTTGAGCAGAAATCACTCCTGTTGTTGCTGTGAGTGTCATCACTGTCGCCAAAGCGATTGCAATATTTTTTTTAATGTTCCATTTCATAGCAATACCTCCTAAAGTGTTTTATATAGCTTAAATTATATCCCTTAATTAAAATGCATATTATACATGTTATGCACTCATATATGTATAATATCACTTTATAAAAAAAATGTCAATACTCGATATGTAGTAAATTACAAGTTATTTTGTCTTTTTTTGTATAAGTTGACTATGTATATGTATGTATAATTAAACTTAAACGTTAAGTCGGTGTTAAAATGGTATTAAAACAAGCTAAGGAAAAGCCAAGAAAAAATAATAAAAAAGTTGAGCAGAGACAATTCGTCTCTATTTGCCCAACTTTTTCAAATTCTAAATCAATTCGTAACTATTCAGTACACTAACAGATAAAGCTGAAATATTCCCTTTCGGAAGTTTTTCAGTACACTAATCTTTACAAACATAAAAGTTTTTGTTCTAAAAGCCTAGCTTCCACTTTTTTCAAAGGTGTTTGGTGGCAGGTGTGGACAGCGTCCACGGTCTTAAAAGAATAAGGTTCTGAATAGTTACATCAATTCAATATGGATTAATATTTTGTATCCGTCATCATTTTTGAGAAAATGAAGTTACTAATATATGCAAATTCATCTTGTTGGTGTACTTTGTGTGTCAAAGAATTTGCAAACAAAGTCACATCAACTGCATTGCCATTTTTGTCATTGCCTACATAAGAAAATGCTTGTGTAGAGTCATTCAAATACGCATTCATTTTCGCTTTTTGCTCATCAGTAATCGCTTTGATAAAGCCCTGTGTTGGCATTTTTGATCCGTCCATTTGTACGAGCGGAATTGCTCCGTCTGGTAAGGTTGAGAAGTAACTCACACCATAACCGTAAAGTACATCATCGCCGTCCATTACGTAACTTGCATTGATCATGCTTGTATTTGGATATGTCACATACCCCAAACAGTCCATACCGTCTGCATTACTCAACACCATCATATTTTCGCTGAACAATTCACTGAATCCAGTCGTTGCATAGATACCATAACCCAAATACGGTTTTCCATTTTGTACTTCTTCCAAAGCACCTTCATCAAGATCTGTAGAACCGATGACAAGATTTGATTCACTAGGTTCAGCTGTCATATCGAAATTCATCATTTCCATTGCAAGTCGATCATAATTCCATTGGTAGCTCGCTGAGACAAATGAATTTTTGATGTATCCACCTGTTGTGTCCGTAGATGGTTGACCCGATACGTAAATCGTTGGTGATTGACCGATGACATTTGCTGATGGTGTATCTGCTCCGACACCGTATCCTGACAATACATATACATCTTTTACAGACAACCAATCTGCATAAGAACAAACGAAATCGCCGTAATACGCACTTGCCGAATCTGTCACCATACCTACTTTTTTGCCACTTTTGAGCAAGGCATTGACCGCTGCAGTTGAATTTTCAGATACATTAGAAATCACAACATCACCCGTCGTCACACCACCAAAGCTAGAAGTCAAAGTAGACAAGTAACTTAGAGAGTCTTCGTAATCCATAAATGCACCACAAGCTGCATCAATCACTGCAAAATCAGCAGGTTTTGCCACAATTGTCATATCGAATCCACGAGTTTCATTGAAAGTCGTAACCCCTTCTGAATAGAGAACTGTCCATGTGTCGACGAGTGTACCATCGTACAACGCACAATTTGCGACAGAACGTTTTGCTTGGTACATCGAAATGATCATTGTGCCTTTTGGATACGTTGTGCCATCAATTGTAATTTCTTTTTCAGTCAATTTGATTTTAACGTCATTTCTGGCA
>JAWXUZ010000165.1:0-3428 GCA_044425835.1 Bacillota bacterium
ACGCTCGCCCCTCCACCAACCGATGGACATCATAGCCTGTCCCGATTCTCATCATGAATTGCCACGACCTTTCGGCGGCGGTGTTGGTGGTTTTTTATTCGGCGGTTTTCTATCAGATTTTTTCGGTTCAGATTTCTTTTTCATCAATCCACCAAGAATCAAATCGCCAAGCCCCGGTTTTTGTTGGGCAACTCTTTGTTTCGCCATTTTTTTGCGTCGTGCCAATTTTTCCAAATCAGCTTCCGTTGGCGGTTTTTGTTTGCGAGTTGGTTTTGGTTCTTCCAACTGTTTTTTATATTTTTTGTTGATGAGGCGTTCTGTTGGATTTTCCTCAAACACAACTTCTGGAACTTTATATTTTTCGAGGTCACTTTTGAGATCTTCCTCTTTTTTACGTTGCATTTTCATTTTTTCACCCTCTTGTTTTTCCGATTGTTTTGTAAGTTCAATCGGTTTTTGCTCGGTGATTTTCGCTTTCTCTTCTGCTTCTGCTCTCGCTTTTGCTTCTGCTTCTGCTCTCGCTTCCGCTTCTACTCTCGCTTTCTCTTTCGCTTCTGCTTTTGCTTTCGCTTCTGCTCTTGCTTTCGCTTCTGATCTCGCTTCTGCTTCTGCTCTCGCTTTCGCTTCTGCTCTTGCTTTCTCTTCTGCTTCCACATCAGCTTCAGTCGCTTGTGTGCGTTCTACAATGTCAGCAATTTCCTGTTCAAATACATGATTGCCAAGCAACCGCTCAATGGCTATTTTTTGCTCTTTCTTCGTCATTTTTTCTGGCACTTCAATCGGTGGTTCAGCCGTTGGCATTTTCTTTTTACGGGCTTTTTTACCAAGTTTTTTTGCAGAAAAAGTCGCCCCTTCTTTGGCAAATGCAAAATCAATCGTCGCATTTTCTTTGGAAACGTCTGCCACAACAATTTCCACACGATCGCCCATGCTATGGATTGTGCCTGTTTGTCTACCGATCAGACAAAGATTTTCTTCATCGAAAATATAATAATCGTCGTCCATTTTTGAAAGCGGAATCATGCCCTCAATCGTATTGTCAAGCTCCACATACGCACCCCAAGAGGTC
Source organism: Bacillota bacterium (assembly GCA_044425835.1). GTDB lineage: Bacteria > Bacillota > Clostridia > Lachnospirales > Anaerotignaceae > Chakrabartyella. The sequence goes on from JAWXUZ010000165.1 coordinate 1,070, forward strand.
ACGCCCGAGATGACACCAGAAAATGTCTGTCCGATTTTCCCTTTCATATACTCTGCTTTTTTCAGTTTCACAGTATCACGCTCTGCTTCTTCTGCAAGACGTTCTCTTTTGGAACAACGGTTGGCAACTTCGCCTAATTTCCCTGTATAGTGTTTCGTTTTTTCTTCCGTCATTTTCCCTGCAATTGCCAACTTCATCAAGCGATGAATCTGCAAATCAGGGTATCTACGAATTGGCGAAGTGAAATGCGTATAGTATTCCGATGCCAAGCCAAAATGTCCATCTTTCACATCGCTATATTTTGCTTGCATCATGCTGCGTAGTAAAATACGTGTCAAAATGACTTCTTCATCTTTGCCTTGGATTTCACCTAAGACCCTTTGCAATTCTCGTGGGTGAATTTCCCCATCTTTTTTGCGGAGATAGTAGCCAAATTTTTTGAGGAATTTCTCTAATTTCTCCATCTTCATCATATCAGGATTGCCATGATTTCTATATACAAACGGGATATCTTGCCAAAATGCATCTTCTGCGACAACTTCATTACAAATGAGCATAAATTCTTCAATCAAATTCGTTGCGGAACTTCTTTCATATGCTCGAACGTCAATTGGGTGTCCCACTCCATCCAAATAGACTTTCGATTCAGGGACATCGAAATTAATTGCACCACGACGGGTTCTCTTTTTGCCAAGAATCGTGCGGAGTTCATTCATTTGACGGAGCATAGAAATGATTGGTGCGTATTGTAACAACAAAATATCGGATTTATGTTCCAAAATGGAAGCGACTTCTTCGTATGTCATGCGGTATTTTGAGTGAATGACCGTTTTGCAAATTTGATGTTTCACAACTTCGCCTTTCGGATTGATTTCCATAATGCAACTCAATGCCAAGCGGTCAACATCAGGATTGAGCGAACAAAGACCGTTGCTCAATTTGTGTGGCAACATCGGCACCACACGGTCGACCAAATAGACGCTCGTCCCACGTTTGTACGCTTCGTTATCGAGTGCAGTTTTTTCTTTGACATAATGTGTGACATCTGCAATATGCACCCCGAGTAAGTAATTTCCATTGGTACGCATCTCACAAGATACGGCATCGTCAAGATCTTTGGCATCTGCTCCATCAATGGTGATGATCATTTTGTTTCTAAAATCAATGCGTCCTTTCAAATCAGCCTCTGAAATTTCTTCTGGCAAATCTGCGATTTCATCGTAAACTTCTTGCGGAAATTCAATATCAATATTGTGTGAATGAATGATGGATAAGATATCGACTCCAGGATCGTTTTTGTGTCCTAGAATTTCCACCACTTTGCCCTCATGATTGTCTTTGCCTTGTCCATATTGCGTAATCTCGACCACGACTTTATGTCCAGCAACGGCATTCATGCTATTTTTCTTTGAAATGTAGACATCTCTGTCAGCAAATTTTCCATCAGGCACAACGAAAACGAAGTTTTTATGATCCTCAACAATGCCAACGACACGATTCGTTTCACGCAAAATGACCCTGACGACAGTCCCTACGGCTTTTTTATCGCCGACGGCTTCTTCAAGGATTTTGTAAACCACTTTGTCGTGGTGCATTGCCCCAAGCATTTTGTCGTTTGGAATGTAAATGTCGTTTTTGCCTTCTTCTTTCACTTCAACGAAACCATAACCTTTGCCTGAACTTAAAAACCGCCCAGTGAACAAGTCTGTTCCCGTGAAAGATTTCAACTTGCCTTTTTTCGTCTCAAAAATTTCACCTTCTGCAATCAATTCATCGATCAATAAATCAAATACCATTCTATCTTCTTTCGGTATCGACAACAAAACGGCGAGTTCTCCACGTTTCATTTCTTTATATGTCGGTGCATCGATGACATTTTTCAGATTTTTTTTTCGTTCCTCATACAATTCAATTTTTTTCGGATTGCCAGATTGCTCTGCTTGTTTCATAACCCTTACACACCCCTCATCTCTCCACAAAAACAAAAAAGAGACACTCGCAAGCATCTCCTTGTACTGTTTTCAGGATTCATTTCCTTATCCTAACAGATTCACCAACAATGCAACGATTACAAAAGAAGCACCGAGCATTTTTGTATACTTTTCCAAAGCACCTTCTACGGAATTGCTTTTGTTTTTATTCCAGTAAGAATCTTCGCTTCCTGTCGTACCGACTGCACCAAGACCTGCTGAACGTTTTGATTGTAATAAAACAATGACAATGAGTGCTATGCAATTGAGCAATAAAACACCACTTAAAACCATACCTACTGTTGACATAAGAACCTCCTAAAACTTTTCATTTCGCTATATTATTTGTCTAGTTTAACATAATTTTCACAAATAGCAAGCTTTTTTTT
>JAWXUZ010000048.1:0-18904 GCA_044425835.1 Bacillota bacterium
GAGAGGACCGGGATGGACGTATCTCTGGTGTACCGGTTGCAGACCAACTGCACAGCCGGGTAGCTATATACGGAACGGATAAACGCTGAAGGCATCTAAGCGTGAAGCCGCCCTCAAGATTAGATTTCCCATTCTTCGGAAGTAAGACCCCTTAAAGATAATGAGGTAGATAGGCTAGAGGTGTAAGCATGGTAACATGTTCAGCTGACTAGTACTAATCGGTCGAGGGCTTGACCAAATGGAAGTCAACAAACGTTGACAAAATCAAGCGAATGTAACAAAACAAACCAATCTATTGACTTGTATAATCGAAAAATCGATATTTCCTGTATTCAGTTTTGAGGGTGTGCGTAACACCTAAAAAATTTCCGGTGATGATGCGTTTGGGGGACACACCCGTTCCCATTCCGAACACGACGGTTAAGACCCAAACGGTCGATGATACTTGGCGGGAAGCTGCCTGGGAAAGTAGATGGTTGCCGGAATTTTATTTTTTTATTTAACAGGATATGTGATTTCTTGAGCATATACCAATGAAGGGATATAGTTCAGTTGGTAGAACGTTGGTCTCCAAAACCAAATGTCGAGGGTTCGAGTCCTTCTGTCCCTGTTTATATTTTTGAACTACACGAGAATCTTTGTGTAAGTTTTTTTATTATCATTGTTTTTTTAACAATAGATGTATTGACACTTTCTATTTATTATGTTAAAATCATAGTAACTTAGAAAAAAGACCAGCTTTTATGTTGGTCCAGTAGCTCAGCTGGTTAGAGCGCTGGCCTGTCACGCCAGAGGTCGTGGGTTCGAGTCCCATCTGGATCGCTTTTTGGGAGTTTAGCTCAGCTGGGAGAGCATCTGCCTTACAAGCAGAGGGTCACAGGTTCGAGCCCTGTAACTCCCATACCAAAAGACATTTCGTATGAGATGTCTTTTTTTGTGCTTTGTCATTAAAATTCTGGCTATTTCTGGGTGTTTGTAGCTGTTCTCAAATTTTGAGTGGGATTGTTTTCAATCCCATTCTTTTGTAGTTATAAACAATATGCATTCCAAATTTTTTTGCTTTGACCCCTCTTCAATTTAAAAATTATGGGATATAATTAATCTGTATTTTTTAACAACTTCTCTTTTATTGTTTTTAGTCAGCTATACGATATAGGAGTTTGTAAGCACCTCAGAATTATTATACGACTGGAAAAATGAACAAAGCATAAGCGGATAGTTGTGATCACTCCAAGGAATTTTTCTTTTATTTAGGAATTCTTTAGAATAATTGACAAAAATATACAATTATGATACAATATATTAGAAAGTTTATTCTTTTTCAATCAACACATAGAATATACTTCGTTTTTCATATCATATCTATTTATATTTTAAGGAGGTTTTATTTATGAAACGTAAAGTGTTCGCAACGGTCTTATCTACTCTCGCAATTTTTTCTGGGGGGGGGGTGCAATTTTGTTGATTCACCGCTCAATCTAGGTGTCAACGAAGTATACGCACAAACCGCAACAACGAAGTTTGGGGCAAATATCATTCAGCTAGATGTAGAGTATGAGACGTCATGGACTATTTCTGAGGGTCTCATTGCAGCAAAGAATGTCTATACCGAAAGACATGGATATCTAAATACTTCGGGTGAAGAAGTCATTCCTTTTATCTACCTTTTAGCAGATGATTTTTCGGAGGGATTGGCTCTTGTAGTGAACGAACAAGGTAAAGGTGGTTATATCGACCGAACAGGAGCAGAAGTCATTCCTTGTACATATGGTGGAGGTGATAAATTTTCTGGAGGTTTGGCTAGGGTATCAAAAGACGGAGAACTTTGGGGTTATATCGACCAAACAGGAGCAGAAGTCATTCCTTTTATTTACGATAATTTAGTTGATTTCTATGAAGGTCTTTCCGTAGTAGCCAAAGATGGCAAATATGGTTATATCGATAAAACAGGAGCAGAAGTCATTCCTTGTACATATGCTGGAGCTGAAAAATTTTCTGGAGGCTTGGCTGCGGTAACGAAAGATGGAGAACTTTGGGGTTTTGTCGACCAAACAGGAGCAGAAATCATTCCTTTTATTTATACGTACGTAGAAGCTTTTTCGGAGGGTCTTGCTTTGGTTGTGAAAGATGGTAAAGGTGGCTATATCGATCAAACAGGAGCAGAAGTCATTCCTTTTGTCTATCAAAATTCTTTGTCATTTTCTGAAGGCTTGGCTGCGGCAACGAAAGACGGAGAACTTTGGGGTTATATCGACCAAACAGGGGCAGAAGTCATTCCTTTTATTTATAAGGAGGGAGTATATAAAACTGTAGGAAGTTTTTCAGAGGGTCTTGCAAGAGTCTACGTTGATGATACGATGGTGTTGATTGATAATACTGGTGATGTTGTGGTTGATTTTACTGGGAATGTTGTGTTTGATTTTACTGGGAATGTTGTCCCTATTTTAGGAAATCAATTTAGTGATGGGCATATCATTGCTGCTCTATATGATGGCGATAATTTTTTAAGGTATGTTCTTCAAAATCCTTTGCTCTACCCTGTGACGACAAATCCGGTACTCGCTCCAACTACGACCGAAGCAGAAGTTGAAACAGAAACTGAAGTAACACCAGCTGAAACTGTTGAACCAACTGAAACTACATACAAACCGGCAAAATCAACCACTTCCCTCGTGACAGTCAATGGACAAGCAACAGATTTCGATGCATACCTAATCGAGGGCAACAACTATTTCAAATTGCGTGACTTGGCATATGCATTCACTGGCACGGGCAAACAATTTGAAGTGACATGGGACGCTGCACAAAGTGCAATCAATCTCTTGTCGGGTCAAGCATACACTATTGCGGGCGGAGAGATGGCACCAGCTAGTGGATACACAAAATCTGCAAGCCCAAGCTCGTCTCAACTTTTGTTAAATGGTACACCGATTTCACTTTCTGCGTATGTGATTGAGGGCAATACGTATTTCAAATTGAGAGACATTTGCGAACAATTAGATATTGAAGTGACATGGGACGAAACGAAAAAAGTCATTGGCATCAATGGATAATAAGTAGATACATTTATAAATAGATAGATAAAAAACGATGATAATTTGCATTTTATAAGTGCAAAATAAAAGTGGATAGAGAAAAGACTATTCTAAAAATTATGCTTTACAAATGAAAACGCTTGTGGTATACTGCCAGTAAGGTTGACTTCCTTGTCACACTTGCTGGCATATTTAGTTGGGAGACCAATCGAAAAAATCATACCAAGAGGTGAATTATGAAAATTCGACAAGAACAAGCTAAGGATTATGACGAAATTCGAGAACTAGTAAAAAATGCATTTGCAACAGCAGAACATACCGACGGAAATGAATTTTTGTTAGTAGATAAATTGAGAAAAAGTGATGGTTTCATTTCGGAACTTGCGTTGGTGGCAGAAGCAGAAAATCAACTCATCGGACATATTTTATTTACAAAAATTAAGGTGGGAGAAGCAGAAGGCATTGCCCTTGCTCCTCTATCTGTATTGCCTTCATTCCAGAAAAAAGGTGTTGGAACTGCACTCATGAACCATGCTCATACAATTGCAAAAAATATGGGTTATGAATTTTCTGTAGTTTTAGGTAGTGAGACGTATTATCCGAAAGTGGGCTACCAAGTAGCGAGCAAATTTGGAATCAAGCCGCCTTTTGATGTGCCAAATGAAAATTATATGGTGCTATTTTTCAATGGAACACCGAGGAGAATTGATGGAACGGTTGCGTATGTCAAAGAAATGCAGTCGTGATAATTTTGCAGAATAGACGGCTCCCGTTCAATTTTTACTGAAATTGACAGCTCCGATATTTTATGCTACACTATGGTCAAATGACAAAAGAAAATTAACCGCAGTATGATTGATTTTTGCAATTAATTTGATAAAGGGGGAATTTATATGATAAGTACTACAATAGTTTTTGCAATATGTGTTACGGCATTGGGATTGCAACAACTCATCTATGGCTTTCGATATCGATCTGGAAAAGCACCATATTTTCTTTACCCAGAATATCCGAAAAATTATATAAGTGAAGAAGATTTGTCGGACTATACTGCTCTCATGGGATTGTCACATTATGCAGGCGGTACAGGTTTCTTATTGGCGGGCATGTTGTCTTTGTTTGTGCCACCGTCATTTTTGTTGATGCTTCCTGTGATCATCGGTACTGTTATGGAATTATTCCTATGCACAAAGGTGAAGAAAAAATATGGCAGATGTTCACTTTTATTCTAAGGAGGTATTTTTATCAATAGTGCAATCCTAATTTTATTATTTTTACCGATATATATGATGTTGATACGAACGAATACAGCTAGAAAATACTTGTTGGCAAAGAAAATAATGCGTAAGCAAACAGGAAAAGAGGTATGTACTATGGTGGAATTGGCAAAAAATTTCGTGGGCAAAGAATGTATTTTGTATACTGTTTTAAATCATCAAATTGTAGGAAGGATCAAAGAAGTCAACGAAAATGCATTGTTGCTCGAGAATAAAGGAACACTCGAAGCCGTCAATCTCGAATTCATTGTGCGTATTCGTGAATTTCCGAAAAATAAAAAAGGGAAGAAAAAGATTGTCATTGACTGAGAGGAGAGGTCTATGCCTTGTGAATCATGTATGTACTACTGCTATGATGAAGAATTTGACGAGTATTTCTGCGAAGTCAACTTAGATGAAGATGAATATTTCCGCTTTCTTTCAGGTGGAGATGCACATTGCTCATACTATCGCTTGGAAGATGAATATGCTGTAGTCAAAAAACAAATGTAAAAATCCCGTACAGAGACGATGAGTCTTTGCACAGGATTTTTTTAGTTTTTATTTTGTTAGGAACTTCTCTTCGTATTCAGCAATTGGCATCGGTCTTGCAAATACGTACCCTTGCCCGAGTTCACAGCCGATATTTTTTAGAATTTTCACTTGTTGTTCTGTCTCGACACCTTCACAAATGACTTTGCATTTTAAGTCTTTCGCTAAGTTGATGATATTTTTCAGCACAAGCTCATCTTTTGTAAATTCATTTCCGTTGCCGATATTATCAATGAAGCCCTTGTCTATTTTCAAAATATCCATATTCAAATCTTTTAAGACTTGCAAGGAAGAATAGGCCGAACCAAAATCATCGATAGACACTTTGATTTTAATGTGCTTGATGTTGTCCACAAAAAATTTCAACACTTCATGGTCTTCCACAAATACGCTTTCAGTAATCTCAAGCTCAAGTAGTTCAAGCGGTATGTTATATTCTTCTACTAAACTTAAAATTTGGCTCGTAAAATCTTTATTGCGTATGTGATTTCTTGAAACATTCAAAGAAATAGGATACACCTTGATATTTTGATCCAAACAAGAACGAATATGCACCATAATTTTTTTGTATACAATGAAATCTAGCGTTGTGATGAAGCCGTTTTTCTCAAATAGCGGAATGAAACTGTCAGGGAAAATCATACCTGTAGGCGTAATCCACCGCACAAGTGCTTCTGCTCCGCATATTTCCATCGTTGCCAAATTGAATTTTGGTTGTAAATATGGCACAAATTCACCATTTTCTACGGCTTTGACCACTTGAGATTCGATTTTCACTTCGTTTACAAGAGTTCGCTCCATCTCTTCATTGAAAAAGGAAATCGTATTTTTATGTGAGCCTTTGGCTGTTTTTCTCGCCATATTGGCTTTGTCGATTAACAAATTTATTTTAGTATCACGTTCTACATTTACCACACCGCATACGTACGCAATGCCGAGGTCTGGATAAATCAACTCTCTCATGGCTTCTAGTTTATCAAATAAGACATTGATTCTTGCCTTTGCTTCACAATTGGAATCGCATTGCAATAAAAGTGCGAATTGGTCACTGCTGATTCGACAAAAAATTTCTTGGTCTCTGATGAAATCGTGTATGATATTTGCTATTTTTTTCAATATCGCATTGCCAACCGTAAAGCCTTTGATGTCATTGATATGCTTGAATTTGCTGATATCAAACGTACAGAGCATATAGTTTTTGCCTATTTTATTCTTATTCAAGCGTTCATAATGAGCCACAAAGCCTTTTTCAGAATATGCAGACGTGAGCAAGTCGACACCTTCTAATTGTCTGATATAGTCAGCAGAATCTTTTGCATATACCATATATACTTCAGTGCCATCAATTAATGTAATCGGCAATACTTTTTTAATTAAGTATGTCACAGCGTAATCTTCGTTGTCGCTTTTTTTATAATGTACGAGTGTTTCTGAATTGATTCTCAAATTCACTTCATAGTCCTTGCCCAAGTATTTATTGTTGAAAAAGAGTTCGCTATACTTTGCACCGATTTCGGTATCAGGTACTAATTTTTTATATTCTTCGTTGTAATATACAATTCTTTTATTTTTTTTATCGACCAAACATACAGGAATCGATTCGTTTTTTAGAATCGTATCTTTTACATGTGAATCATTGTATGAACGCTCAATTAAGGCTTGTTCTTTTGCTTTGAGTCTGAATGTGTCATACATATCTGACAACAGCAATCTCTCTGCTTCTGAAAAAATCTTCTCTTGGTCTTTGTGGCGTTCCATAATCATGAACGAAAAAGAACCGACTTCTTTGATATAAAAAAGCAAACATTCCTTCGGCATTTTTCCGTTGCTTTTTACGTAACCCATATGCGAGAGCAATTCCGAAAGTTTTTCACAATCTGCACCGAAAAAATGATTATTTGTATCGGCGAGTTTGATGAATTCCTCTTCATGTTCACCAGTTTCGACATTTGCGTATTTTGCATATTCACTAAAAGCTGTGATGGCACCCAAATGGTTTGAGGGTTGTCCCTTCAAATGTTCAATGATTGGCACGCATAGTTGTTCCGAAAATGTTTTCATGCCTATGTAGACTCTATCGAAATCGAAATAGTTCATCAACTCTTGCAAGAGGATGGTACCTGCAGCATCGATATCTGTAGATGATACAAACTCTTTTTTGACTTTAAATAATTGAATCAAATCGTCGTGATTTGCGGTTTGGTTGTATAAATTCACGTCAATACTCCTTTCTGTAGATAAAATATACCTTATCATAGTATACAATAAATCCCACAAAATATCAAGTAAAAAAATAAGAATCTATATATTCCATTATCGAAAATTTTTTGTTAGGTTTTGCAGGCTATCGTAACTTCCTGCTATAGCAATTGCTTGTTCATCAGATTGGAAACCAGATTTTCCTGTGGCGGGACATTTTTATTTTCAAAAAGAAGCCCTTGTAATACAGATTACACAACTTACCAAAAGTAATTAGAAAAAAAACTTTTTTTTGGCTATTCCGCAGAAATTTCACAAAGCCACCATCTTCATATTTTTGTTAGAATATTCATAAATTTTTAAAGATATAACACGATTCGTGAATTTTAAAATTTTATCTCATTTTTTCACTTGAATATTATAAAAACTAAATCAATTCTAATGGAAACAATCGAGTACTTTTTATAAGTATTTACAATAATCACCACCATAGAAAGTACAACTTTGAGAATATGAGTATTTTAGATCTAAATTGTTTGAAAATATTACCAATGGAAAAAAAGATTGAAATTGCCACTGTTTGCTTGGAAAAGAAAATTCCACGTCTTTTTTTGTGGCATTTTTGCTATTCTTACTATTCGTAAATGTGTATACAAAGAAAAAATACAAATGAAAACGTGCCAGATTTTATAAAATATCTGTCAATACAGTTATTCATTTTGCCAAATATTTGCTATCAAAAATCGGTCAAAAAAAATAATTCGTCGAAATTTTTCCGTTTATCGGAGAAACGATAAAATTTTCCTATTGACGAATAAGCCACAATATACTACAATATATATTGTACAACGAAAAGAAAAACACTACATATTGTAAAAATTAATTTTTTGAATGATTTTTATGCAATGTATCTATTGAGGAAAGATAGGGATGACTATGATAACGATGATAGAAAAAAGAGATGGAAGAACCGTAGATTTTGATATGGACAAGATCATTCATGCAATTGAAAAATCTTTCAAATCAACAGGCGGACGCAACGATTCGCAACTTTCAATCACACTGGCAAATGAAACGACAAGAAGACTTGAGTTGGAACACGTACAAACACCTACAGTGGAAGAAATCCAAGATTGTGTGGAAAAAATATTAGTGGAACATGGACATGCAGATACCGCAAAATCATACATTCTTTACCGTGCGGAGCGTACTCGCATTCGTGAGATGAACGAACGGTTGATGAAAACGTTTGAAGATATCACATACCAAGATGCAAAAATGAGCGACATCAAACGTGAAAATGCAAATATCGACGGCAATTCGCCGATGGGGGCAATGCTGAAATACGGCTCCGAGGGGGCAAAGCATTTCTATGAAGCCTACGTTTTGGACAAAGCACATAGTGAAGCCCATGCAAATGGTGACATTCATATTCATGATTTGGATTTTTATACTTTGACGACGACTTGTTGTCAAATTGATTTGCGTCGCCTGTTCAAGGGCGGATTTTCGACAGGACATGGCGTGTTGCGTGAGCCAAATGACATTGCAAGTTACGCTTCTTTGGCATGCATTGCCATACAGTCGAACCAAAATGACCAACACGGCGGACAGTCAATTTGCGACTTCGATCGTGGACTGGCTGATGGGGTCAAAAAAACGTATGTCAAACGGTATATCAATAATATGGTTTCATTTTTAGAAGTGTTAGAAAATGAACAAACCGCAGAAAATGTACAAGAAATTTACAACCGCCTAAAAGAGAAAAGTTTGTTGCCACGACTCGATAAAAATGAAATTTTTGACAAAGAAGAAGAATTGCTCTATATGGAGTATGGCATTTCTCGTGAAAATTACGAAAAAGCAAAAGCAATTTGTGAGAAAAAATCGCTCGATCAAGTCGACAAAGCGACGTACCAAGCGATGGAATCTCTCTTACATAATTTGAACACGATGCATAGCCGTGCAGGGGCCCAGACACCATTTTCTTCTATTAATTATGGAATGGACACGTCAACAGAAGGCAGAATGATCATCAAAAATATTTTATATGTCACAGAAAAAGGCTTGGGCAATGGCGAAACAGCCATTTTCCCGATACAAATTTTCCGTGTCAAAGATGGGGTCAATTTCAATCCCGGTGAACCGAATTACGATTTGTTCCAACTCTCTTGCCGAGTGAGTGCAAAGCGATTGTTCCCGAATTTTTCCTTCCAAGATGCACCATTTAATTTGCAGTATTACGACCCAGAAAATCCTGATACTGAAATTTCTTACATGGGTTGCCGTACGAGAGTCATGTCAAATATCCACGATCCAAAAAAAGCGATTACGCCAGGACGTGGCAATTTGAGTTTTACCTCAATCAATTTGCCTCGCATTGCCATCAAGGCCAACAAAAATATTGATGTATTTTTTGATGAACTAGATGATAAAATTGATTTGGTGATACAGCAATTGCTTGAAAGATTTCAAATTCAAGGGCAGAAAAAACTGCACAATTTCCCATTTTTGATGGGCGAGGGCGTTTGGATGGACAGCGAAACACTCGGCAAAGATGATACCGTGCGTGAGATACTCAAACATGGTACGCTTTCTGTGGGATTTATCGGTCTTGCGGAAACGCTTGTGGCTCTTTTGGGTATGCACCACGGCGAGAGTGAGACGGCTCAAAAATTGGGAATTCAAATTCTCACGCATATGCGGACTCGATTGGACGCTATTTCTGAAGAAAAACGTTTGAATTTCAGCTTGATTGCCACACCAGCAGAAGGTCTCTCTGGACGATTCGTATCGATGGATCGTGAGCGTTTTGGTACAATAGAAGGCATTACTGACCATGATTTTTACACGAATGGTTTCCACATTCCAGTATATTATAATATCAGTGCGTACAAAAAAATCCAACTCGAAGCACCGTACCACGCTTTGACGAATGCGGGGCATATTACGTATGTAGAATTGCCAAGCGAACCGAGTAAAAATTTAGAAGCCTTTGAGAAAATCATTCGTTACATGAAAGCACAAGGCATTGGTTATGGCTCAATCAATCACCCACTTGACAGAGATCCTGTTTGTGGATACCAAGGAACGATTTTTGATACTTGTCCAAAATGTGGTAGAACAGAACACGACGGACAACCAAAATTCCAACGCATCCGCAGAATTACAGGGTATCTCGTGGGAACGCTCGACCGTTTCAACAACGCAAAACGTGCCGAAGTCGACGAAAGAGTCAAACATGGATTGTCTCAATAAGCAAGCGTTGACGGGCTTTGATCCACTCAAAAAAATACGCCTGTATGGTATAGTAGAAGAATCGTATGTCGATGGCACCGGCATACGATTTACTATTTTTACGCAGGGGTGTTTTCACAATTGTAGGGGTTGTCACAATGAAAATTCGCACGATCCCGCTGGCGGTTACGAGGTGGAACTCCTTACCATTTGCAATCAGATTGCAGAAAATCCACTGCTTGATGGCATTACCCTTTCAGGAGGCGAACCATTTTTGCAAGCGGAAGCTTGTGCGGTGATTGCTCGTCATTGCAAGGAAACACTGGGACTGACGGTTTGGGCATACACTGGATATTTGTTTGAAGAATTGCTTGAGATGGAAAATGCAGAAGTACTCCTAAAAGAGATTGATGTTTTGGTCGACGGGAAATTCATAGAAGAATTTGCGTCGTATGAGTTGGTCTTTCGTGGGAGTAAAAATCAGCGAATCATAGATGTAAAGCAATCGCTTGCTACAGGTGCGGTGGTTGAAATGGAATTGAATATAGCGAAATAAAAATGCACTCTACAGGATTCGAACCTGCGGCCTTTCGGTCCGGAGCCGAACGCTCTATCCCCTGAGCTAAGAGTGCATATTTTTTATTCTACAGAATTAAATGATGTTTGTCAATGGAAAATATAATGACATGAGAAAAATTTATTAAAATTATAAAAATGTAACCATTCAGTACTCCAATAAAGAAAGTTGAAGTATTTGGTTTTATAAGTTTTTTAGTGCATTAAGGTTCGGAAAAATAAAGTTTTGAGCCGGCTTTTTTAAAGGTGTTTGCTGGTGGGGTTTGGGGCAAAGCCCCAAGGTCTTTTTTTAATGGTAATATTTGGTTAGTATCTCAATAAATTTAAAAACTTATAAAGTGATTCCTTAAAAATAACAAATTGTCGTGCATTTTCTTTTGAAATAGTATATAATAGAAAGAGACCGCATAAATTGGTTTGAAGACGCAAAATAAAAAGGAGGAATACGCTTGAAAACAGATTGGAAATACATCATTGAAAAATACTCTGTTGCTGCAATCATTGCCATGATGATTGTCATTTTGTATTCCTTTTTCCAAGGGTCGATGGGGGTTTATTTTGCAAAGGAAGTCTTGCCCACGTTTGCAAAAAGCGTAGCCGAACAAATCGCAGTCATCAATTGGCTTGGAAAAAAAGACGATATGGAGCTTTATGGTGCGGACAATCTAATCAGTGAAGAGCAACGTCTCTTATTGGGTCAAGCTTTGCCTGAAATGTCTAAAAATACACTTGCCGTTCTTGAGGATTTCGAGTTGACAAAACAAGTATATTTCGCCGTTCCCTCCACTACGACTTTGACGGAGCGAAAATTGAATGTCAAGGAAGCTTTGCTTTATGACTTCACAATCACACCCACGTTAGACGAACCAAAAATATTATTATTCCATACACATGCAAATGAGTATTTTCGAGATAGCGACATGTCGCTTGGGTTAGAAGAAGGCATTGTCGGCACAGCGGAAATTTTGATTCGTATTTTAGAAAATGAGTATGGCATATCCGTGTTGCATTGCAAAGAACAGTTTGATGTTGTAGATGGCGAGGGCAGAAGAACGGGTGCATACGAGAGAATGGAAGAGCCGATCAGAACCATTTTGGCGGAAAATCCGTCCATTGAAATGACCATAGATTTACATAGAGACGGTGTCGCAGACAATGTACATCTCGTGACGGAAATTGGCGAAAAAAACTATGCACAGCTGATGTTTGTCAATGGTGTGACGACACTTCTGCAAGATGGGTTGGCAGTGCCAGCTACGAATCTTGAAAATCCATACATACAAGAAAATTTAGCGATGAGCCTACAATTGCAACTCATAGCCGAAAGTCGGTTCGATAATTTGATGCGGAAAATTTACCTCAATCCATACCGCCTTAGCACACATATGATGCCACGGGCGTTGTTGATTGAAGTAGGGGCCCAGACGAATACGAAAGAGGAAGCGGCAAACTCTATGGTGTTGCTTGCGAGAATGCTTGCCGATGTATTGCTTGCGGAGGAAGAAGTGGCGGAGTGAGTTTGGGGCAAACGTGTTGATTTGCGTCTAAAAGTAACATATTTCTTATAAAATAAATATTCATCCCCAAATTAAATATAGTCAAAAATTATTGTCTTTGTAAGTACAAAAGTCAGCAAAATTAAAGTTTTGCTCTCTCAAAGCCTAGCTTCAACTTTTTCAAAAGTTGTCGGAGTTTGAGGCAGAGCCTCAAGGTCTTTTCTTTAAAAAATGATATATAAGATCTCGTAAAAGGAGGGTTTACTGATGAGCTGTGCAGTAGAAAAAGAGTGTGCCTGTCCAAAAACGACTTGCCCGAACCATGGCATTTGTTGTAATTGTGTAGTCAAACATAAAAATACAGATAGTCTGCCATTTTGCCTTTTTTTAGACAATGGCGGAGACAAATCTGTAGAAAATTACTACAAGAAATTGAAAGAACGCTTCGAGGAAGCGTAAGTAGTGGATATAGTATTTCGAGGTATACAAAATAAAAGGATTGTCGCATTTTTCGATTTGCGACAATCCTTTTTTATTTCTATTTATTCAGAATCTGAATCTTCTGGTTCTTCTTCTACTGCTGTTGCTGTTGGTTCTTCTCCTGTTACTACTGGTGCAGTTGGGTCAGTCACTTCTTGATTTTCTTCAACTACTTCTGTTTCATCTTCGTCTTTGATATCATCTTCAGAAATTTTCGCCATACCAATGACGTTGACATCTTCAGCAACTTGGATCAATTTCACACCTTGCGATACACGGTTGAATGTGGAAATGTCTCTAGCCCTTAGGCGAATGATGACACCTTCTGAAGTAATCAACATGATTTCCTCGTTTTCTTCCACAAGCAAAATGCCTGTGAGATTGCCTGTTTTTTCTGTCAATTGATGAATTTTCAGACCTTTGCCACCACGATGTTGCACGGTAAATGCATCTGTTATGGTACGTTTGCCGTAGCCATTTTCAGTGACATTTAGAATTTGTGCAGTCGGGCTGATTTTCACAGCACCTACGACGATATCATCGGTTCTGAGTGTGATTGCTTTCACACCCGTTGCCGTTCTACCCATTGAGCGAACGTCTTGTTCGGAGAATTTGATACCCAAACCGAACTTCGTACCAACGAAAATTTCATCATCGCCATGCGTAATCATTACAGAAATCAAGTCGTCTTCTTCACGCAAATTGACGGCAATTAAGCCACCTTTTCTGATATTGGCGAAGTTTGACATATCTGTTTTTTTGATGATACCGTGTTTGGTCACCATAACGAGGTATTCATTTTCCTTGAATTCTTGTACAGGAATGACGGCTGTGATCGTTTCTTCTGCTGCAAGTTCGAGTAGATTCACGATGGCAGTGCCTTTTGCTGTACGGCCTGATTCTGGAATTTGATAGCCTTTCATGCGGAAGACTTTCCCTTTGCTCGTAAAGAATAAAATCGTATCGTGCGTTGATGATAAGAACATATCTTTCACGAAATCTTCCTCACGGGTTTGCATACCAACGATACCACGGCCACCTCTATTTTGGCTTTTGTACGTATCGAGTGGGGTACGTTTTACGTAATTGAGATTGGAAAGTGTCATGACACAAGTTTCTTCTTCGATCAAATCTTCGATATCAATTTCTCCTGGATTTTCAATGAATTGTGTACGACGTTCATCGCCATAACGATCTCTTGTCAAGGTCAATTCATCTCGAATCACACCGAGAAGTAAGTTTTTATCCGCCAACAATGAGCGGTAATATTTGATTTTTTCCATGAGTTCTTTCAATTCTGCATCGAGTTTTTCGTATTCCAACCCTTGCAAACGACGGAGTTGCATTTCCAAAATCGCTTGTGTTTGCAAATCGGAAAGTGAGAAACGCTCCATCAATCGCTCTTTTGCGTTATCGTAACTTGTACGGATAATTTGAATGACTTCATCAATATTTTCAATGGCAACTTTAAGACCTTCTAAAATATGGGCTCTCTTTTCTGCCTTATCCAAATTGAATTGCGTACGTCTTGTCACGACATTGACTTGATGTTTTAGGTATTCTGCCACCATTTGTTTTAGGTTCAAAACAGCAGGTTTGTCATTGACAAGTGCGAGTAAAATCGCTCCGAAGCTTTCTTGTAATTGTGTAAATTTAAAGAGTTGGTTCAATACAACTTGTGCATTGACATCTTTTTTCAGTTCCACAATGATTTTGATATCATCACCAGCAGAAGCGTCGTATAAATCGCTAATGCCTTCGACTCTTTTGTCTTTGACGAGTTCAGCAATTTTTTCGATGAGTCTCGTTTTGTTGACCATATAAGGGATTTCAGTCACGACGATTCTTTGGCGACCGCCTGTAATGTCTTCGATGTCAGTCGTTGCACGCACGAGAATTTTGCCTCGTCCTGTACGATATGCCGCACGAATGCCACTTTTCCCGAGGATATTTGCTCCCGTTGGGAAGTCAGGGCCTTTGATGTGTTGCATGAGGTCTTCAACTTCTGTGTCGACACCGGCAATGTCATTTTCGATCATACAAAGTACACCGTTGATGACTTCAGTTAGGTTATGTGGTGGAATGTTCGTTGCCATACCGACTGCGATTCCTGAGGATCCATTGATCAAAAGGTTCGGGATTCTTGCTGGCAAAACCGTTGGTTCTTTTTCATTTTCGTCGTAGTTCGGTATGAAATCGACGGTATCTTTTTCGAGATCGGCCAATAATTCAGCCGAGATCTTTGACATTTTGGCTTCTGTGTATCGACTGGCAGCTGCTCCGTAGCCGTCGATTGAGCCAAAGTTTCCGTGGCCGTCAACGAGCATATATCTCATTGAGAAATTTTGTGCCATACGTACCATCGCTTGGTAGATCGAGCTATCGCCGTGTGGGTGGTATTTACCCATCGTTTCACCGACTACCGTTGCAGATTTTCGATACCCTTTGCTAGGGTCTAAGTGCATTTCGTTCATTGCGTATAAAATACGACGTTGTACCGGTTTGAGACCGTCACGGACATCGGGTAATGCACGAGAGACAATGACGCTCATGGCGTAGTCAATATAGCATTTTCGCATCTCGTCATTGATGTCTATCGAGACGACTTTGTCGATATCTTGTGTTTCATCACTCATTTTTTCACCTCTTTATGTGTAGTGGAGTATGGATTTTGGTGTGGAAGAATCTAAAGGTAAGATTTATTGATTCCCAATTAAATATTGTAAAAAATGAAATATTTTGTAAGCACTTAGGCGAACGAAAATAAAGTTTTTGTCCACTTTTTTCAAAAAGTGGCGGAGTTTGAGGCAGAGCCTCAAGGTCTTTTCTTTTTAAAATAACAATATTTAATTGATACCTCAATAACCACAAAATCAAAAATCCATATCTGCATACTGTGCATTTTCTGCAATAAACTCACGTCGTGGTTCGACACTATCACCCATCAACATACTAAAAATCTGATCGGCAATGACCGCATCTTCAATATCTACTTTTTTCAAAATACGATGTTCGAGTGCCATTGTCGTATCACGCAATTGGTCGTAGTCCATTTCCCCAAGACCTTTGTAGCGTTGTATTTCTTTGATGCCTGTTTTCCCGATTTCTTCGTACAATTTTTCGAGTTCGGCATCGTCGTATACGTAATAGTGTTTTTTGCTTTTTTCCACACGGTACAGCGGTGGTTGTGCCACGTAAATTTTGCCGTCCTGAATGAGTTCGGGCATATAGCGGTACAAAAATGTCAAAAGCAACGTTCTAATATGTGAACCATCGACATCGGCATCGGTCATTAAAATGATTTTATGGTATCTGAGTTTTTCGATATCGAAATCCTCGGAAATTCCAGTGCCAAATGCAGTGATCATATTCTTAATTTCTTCGCTACCCAAAATACGATCGAGCCTTGCTTTTTCTACATTTAGGATTTTCCCTTTGAGTGGCAAAATAGCTTGTGTTTTTGGGTCACGGGCTTTGATTGCACTACCGCCGGCGGAGTTCCCTTCGACGATGTAGATTTCGCATTCCAACGGATCTTTGCTTGTGCAGTCCGTCAACTTCCCAGGAAGTCTCGTATTGTCGAGTCCTGTTTTTCTGCGGACGAGTTCACGGGCTTTTTTCGCTGCGTCTCTCGCTCGGGAGGCAGTCATACCTTTTTCGAGAATCGTTTTGGCTTCTGCTGGATTTTCTTCTAGGTAGTACGCCAAATGCTCTGCCAAAACATTGTCGACTGCGGCTTTGGCTTCTGTCGTGCCGAGTTTCGTTTTCGTTTGACCTTCAAATTGTGGCTCTTCTACTTTGATACTAATGACAGCAGAAATTCCCTCACGCACATCTTCACCCGATAATTTTTTATCGCCATCTTTGATGACATTGATTTTCTTACCGTAGTCATTGAGTGTTTTTGTGAGAGCTGTCTTAAACCCTGCTAGATGCGTACCGCCATCAGGTGTATTGATGTTATTGACAAAGCTGAAAATATTTTCTGTATACCCATCGTTATATTGAAAAGCGACTTCGACTAAGATATCATCTTTTTTGCCAGTGGCATAAAATACATTGTTGGAAAGTGGTTGGCGATTTTTGTTGATGTAGACCACAAATTCTTTGATACCGCCCTCATAGTGGAATGTATGCTCTTGCTCCATACCCTCACGCAAGTCAATCAAGTTGATTTTTAGAGCCTTAGTCAAGAAAGCAGTTTCTCTCAAACGTTGTTTCAATATTGCGTAGTCAAAGACGACTTCTTCAAAAATGGTTGGATCGGGTTGGAAGTGAATTTCCGTACCGTGGTCGTCTTCTTTGCAGTCACCAACGACTGTCACAGGACACAATACATCGCCTTTGCTGTAGCGTTGTTCGTGTATTTTTCCGTCAGTGTAGACTTTTGCAGTCAAATCTGTTGACAACGCATTGACAACGGACGCACCTACACCATGCAAACCGCCCGACACTTTGTATCCGCCACCGCCAAACTTTCCGCCGGCATGCAAAATTGTAAATACAACTTCTAGGGCTGAAATGCCTTTTTGTGCTTGGATACCGACAGGAATCCCACGGCCATTGTCACGCACGGAAATGGAATTGTCTTGGTGGATTTTGACTGTAATTTCACTACAAAAACCAGCCAAAGCTTCATCGACAGAGTTATCTACAATTTCATAAACCAAATGGTGTAGACCCTTAGAACTCGTCGAACCAATGTACATACCAGGGCGTTTTCTGACCGCCTCAAGCCCTTCAAGTACTTGGATTTGACTTTCATTATAATCTGATGACATGATTGTCCCCCTTTTCAGAATCAATATCAGGAATTAAAGGTTGAATAATTCGCCTACCCCCTATCGATTCGTTTGTGTGCTGTTGCCCAATATCGGATATTCCAATTGTATGAAATCACACCTTAAAAAATGTACCTTTCATGCCTTTAGAAAAGGATATTTTCTATGTGTATAGTATACCATTTTTTCAGCCAAACTACAAGGGAAAAAGGTTATTTTTTCATATAAATTTTTAATGTAATGGATATGTTGTTTTTTTGTAAAATGATTGGCATTTCTGTATCTTTTCGGCTTTGTTTTTGTCGAAAAACGAGGTATTTTACAGCCAAATCAAAGGAATTCTTTTTATGTGAATTGAAGTGCAAGGTACACCACTTAAATTTTCACTTAATTTTTTGGAAAAGGTGGTTGGAACATAGGGAGTGAGGGTTAGGGAGGAGGTGTTTTTGCCAGTACGAGAAAGGGGATTTTCTGACGAAATTTTGTGGAGAAGTGGGGAAGAGCTGTGGAGAAGTGGGGGAGGGAAGAAGTGAGGAAAGAGGGAAAGGGCTGTGGAGAAGCGAGAAAGAGGGAAAGGGCTGTGGAGAAGCGAGAAAGAGGGAAGAGGTGTGGAGAAGTGAGAAAGAGGGAAGAGCTGTGGAGAAGCGAGTGGGAGTGAAGCAGAACTGTGAAGAAGTGAGTGGGAGTGAAACAGAACTGTGAAGAAGTAAGTAAGAGAGAGGAGGAGCTGTGGAAAAAATGCGGAGCAGTGAGGAGAATCTGTGAAGAAGTGGGGAAGCGTTGTTGCAAAGAAGAGTGTGGAGTAATGGGGAAAAGCTGTGGAGAAGTGGGAAAGAGAGCGGAAAAACTGTGAAGAAGTGCGAAAAATAGATATTCACAAGTGTTGCTTGATTCTTTCAACAGTCGAATAAATGGCAAAAAAATAAGCCCCTTGTTATGACCAATAGGACTAAAAAATTGCGGGGGCAGGATTTGAACCTACGACCTTTGGGTTATGAGCCCAACGAGCTACCAGACTGCTCCACCCCGCGACAATATAAAACGTTTCCAGTTGTAAAAAAATAAAAAAATGGGCGGAGAAGGATTCGAACCTTCGAAGCTATCGCAACAGATTTACAGTCTGCCCCCTTTGGCCACTCGGGAATCCACCCATATACATATAAGAAATAAAGAGCCGATGAACGGACTCGAACCGTTAACCTGCTGATTACAAGTCAGCTGCTCTACCAATTGAGCCACATCGGCAAACGTCTTAAAGTCGAGTACTTGAATATAATACCACAGGACTTTGA
>JAWXUZ010000166.1:0-3367 GCA_044425835.1 Bacillota bacterium
AGAAAATTGGATCAATAATTACCCACGAAAAATACTAAATGGCAAATCAGCCAATATGATGGTGGAATATGCATAAAAAAACTTGGTTTTATATCAGAGAATTCTGCGTCATTTAATATTGCAATTTACAATTCTCTAAAAAAAACAAGAAAAGACTTGCAATTCCCAATAAAACTATGTATAATGTAAATGTGTGTGAGATAAATATATAAGCCGCATAATTTTTTTTCGAAAATTATGCGGTGTTTTATTTGTAAAAAAGAGGTGATGGACTTGAATTTTGATTCAGAAATGATGATCGGCATGGCACTTATATTTCTCGTCTGCCTCTTTTTATACCCCAAATGGACATTGAAGAAAAAAGAAAAAAAAGAACGCTTCTTTTTCCATACCTTGATTTATGCCGATCAGAAAAAATCCGAACAACACCCCGATTTCGGGCGGTTGTTATACTCCGCACAATACGACTTGCAAGGGAAACCAGACTATATTTACCAGAAATGGATCTCTCGTGCCTTAGTCCCTGTGGAACTGAAAAGCGGTAAAATAGGCGAAAGTCCTACGCCGCACCACGGCGACTACTTGCAACTCTGCACGTATTTTTTAATTATCGAAGATGTGTACGGTGTACGTCCGAAATACGGTCGACTCGTTTACCATGATTATATGTTTTATATACGCAACACAAAACGTGTCCGCAAGGAAGTTTTGCGTATTGTATCAGAGATGGAAGATTTACTAGAATATGGAACAGGCAGTGAGCCAGCAAATGGCCCCAAATGTCGCACTTGCATTTGCAATGGGACAGTTTGTGAGCATTGCCAAAATGAAACGGGGAAGTGAAAAAATGAACACAATTGAAAAAAATAAGAGATATGAAATTACAATCGATGACCTCGGCAACAGCGGTGAGGGCATCGGTCGCATAGACGGATTTGCAGTATTTGTCGCAGGCGGATTGCCAAAAGAACGCTTGGACATTTTAATTGTGAAAGTCAATAAAACGTACGCTTTTGGCAAAATTATGGAGATTTTAGAAGCGTCACCAGAACGAGTTCTGCCGATTTGCCCCGTGGCAAAATTTTGTGGGGGTTGCCAATTGCAACACCTCTCGTATAACGCACAAGTTGACTACAAAGCAAAAAAAGTACGTGATGCCCTAGAGCGTATTGGCAGTGTGAAAGATGTCGTGATTGAAGAAGTCATCTCTATGGAAGAGCCATTGCACTATCGCAACAAAGCCCAATTTCCAATTGGTATGAGCAAAGAAGGTCTCCAGATTGGTTTTTTTGCGAAAAGAAGTCATCGCATTGTGGATACCGATATTTGTTATTTGCAACACGAAATCAATGTGCAAATTATAGAAATTCTCCGTACATTTTTGGAGGAGTTTCGCATCTCCATTTATAATGAAGAAACACACAAAGGACTCGTTCGCCATATCATAACGAGAGTCAGTCACAACACGAAAGAAATCATGGTCTGTCTTGTGCTAAATGGGAATGCCATCGGAAAATCTGAAATCCTTGTGGAGCGACTTAGAAAAATTCCCGATATGGCTTCCATTGTTTTGAATGAAAACCGCCCAAAAACGAATGTCATTTTAGGTGAAAAAACGAAAACACTTTGGGGCAAAGATACGATTTCCGATACGATTGACGGTACTGTTTTTGAAATTTCTCCGCAGTCGTTTTACCAAGTCAATCCCGTTCAGATGGAGCGATTGTACCAAAAAGCACTTGCATTTGCCGATGTCAAAGAGACCGATGTCGTAGCCGATTTGTATTGTGGCATTGGCACAATTTCTTTGACTTTTGCGAAAAAAGTAAAACACGTATACGGTGTAGAAATTGTTGATGAAGCCATTGCCGATGCGAAAAACAATGCCAAAAACAACGGAATTGATAACGTCTCATTTTATGCAGGTGCAGTGGAGGACGTATTTCCAAAGTTATGCAAAGAAGAAGCTGTCGTACCTGAAGTGGTTGTCCTTGACCCACCGAGAAAAGGTTGCGAGCGGGCAGTACTAGATTGTATTCTTTCAGTGTCACCAAAAACTGTGGTGTATGTGTCTTGCGATCCAGCGACGATGGCAAGAGATGTGAAAGTACTGACGGAAGGCGGATATGTGGTGGAGAAAGTTTCTGTAGTCGATCAATTTTGCTTTACGACTCACGTGGAAACCGTTGTGCGGTTAGTGAGGTAAAAAAGCCCTAGATATCAACGTTTGTAACGGTTTTTTGCATGGCTGTAAAAGTATGGAAAAAAGGGCTGAAATTTGGCTGTAAGAGGAAAAATCAAGATTTTAGATGGCTGTAAAGGGTATATATCCATAACATAGAAATGAAATTTGGGGCTCGTTCAAAAATTGAATGGAATTTGAATCAAATTTGAATGAGCAAGTAAAAATTGAATGAATCGATTGAATGAAAATTGAATGGAGGGATAACAGACGAAAAAAATTGAATAAAAATTGAATGGAAATTAAAAATTGAATCAAAATTGAACGTAGGACATTTTCTGAATGATAGAGAATGTCCTTTTTTTATTGAAAGGGAGGTGGTTCAGAAAATTGATTATGCTAAGAAAATTGAATTATGTTGAGTAAGGAGTATTCAGTAACAAAGCGTTTTTAAGGAGGTGCTGAAACTATGAAACAAACAACAACATTCAAGGAAAAATTGCTTTTTGATTTAAAAAGTGCAATTACCCATGTGCCGAACCAAGATGAGGACATTCCTCGAATCATGGAACGATACCTTGGCACAACTTCCGAAAAGGAAAAAAACAGGTGGCTGACAGCGTTCATTCAATGCCTAAATCGTGAATTTTACGAAGATCCATTGCAGGACTACTACAGGTACAGCATGGTGGTCAACTCATTTTGCTACGCAAAACGGACTGCGTCCGCCACCGTCTTCTTCGGTGGTGAGGAGATATTGAAAGTCTAGAAATTATCATGGACACATTTGTGGAAGAAGTGCAAAGAGAAAGAGAGGAAATTGAGAAACACATCAAAAATGCAGTGGATTGCATTTTATGGATTCATCAGAAAACAAAATATCATTTTATAGACGACTATCGCATTTCGCTGATGGTCGATTTTTTTGTCCTTGTTGCGGAATTGCATGGACAAACTATCGCTGATGAATTGATTTCAACTATTTTTTAGACCTTTTTGACAGAAGAAGAAATTGGGTGATGCATATGGATATGCGAGAGTTGAATTATGGCATAGAAATTGAGTTTACAGGTATCACAAGGAGAAAGGCGGCCGAAATTGTAGCCGAGCATTTTGGCACGAGAGTAGGTGGAACGGATAGTCGCTATTTCGTGGAAGATCAAGAAAACAGGAAGTGGCTCTTGG
>JAWXUZ010000049.1:0-18652 GCA_044425835.1 Bacillota bacterium
AAGTGTTCCATCGCAACCTCCTGATCCATGTTTTGTTTGGTCACTTAACATTATATCAGATTTTGTTGCGTTGGGACATTTTTATTTTGAAATATGCGTCACTTTATTATACAACTTACCATTTTTTTCAAAAATTATAAATTTTGTAAATTGCAATAGCAAATCGGACATTTTTTAAATATTAAATAAACGTAGTAAATATCTCGTTTGGTGTGGAATAATCTAGTATTTTTCTTGGTAGTAGATTGATCCATTCTTCAACGTAAGCAACTAATTTATCTGATACATTTTCAAAACTTTTACCTTTAGGGAAAAATTTGCGGACTAATGAATTTTGTTTTTCGTTCGTTCCTCGTTCAAACGATGAATGAGGGTGAGCAAAGAAAATATCTACATTTAGGAAATCTTTTGACAACTCCGCAAACTCTGATCCATTGTCACTGGTGATTGTTTTAAAAATATCCTTTAAGTTTTCAGCAGGATATGATGCCATGATTTTTTCTGCTCTTTCTCGATTTCGTATTTAGCTTTACACGCAAAGGAAGATCGATGTTTCTCACGTTCAGAAGGCATTGGTCGATATAGTTATAAAGTGTTTTCGTGCATACTACAACATCAAAGGTACGTTCCTTTTTTGCACGACCACAAATGCTATCAGGTGCTTTCTTATTTTCCAAAATTTCTTTCTCGGCAAATTGAAGAAAGTCAAAAACATCTATTATTTTTAAAGGTTTTCTGCTGTTCTTACGATTGGATTCATACATCGTTTGACCTGCATCGGCATAATACTTTTTATACGGCTTTAAGTTGGTATCTATTTGGTCGACAGTTCCTCTGTTAAGTTCTTCATATAATGTGGAGCGTGATATTCCTAATTCTTTTGCTATGTCTGTTTTTTCGCTTTCTGCTTCAATAATAGTTCGATTTTGACCCTATCTTCAAATATTAGGTGTTGAAATTTTCTTGGTTTTGGTGTATGATTATTTTGCGATATAGTAAACTCCTTTTCTGACTAAATTTTTTGTGGTGAATTAATTATATCAGATGTTTACTATGTTTGCTATTTTTTTGTCCTATTTCATTATACAATTAACCTTCTGTAATTTTTATAGACGACCCCTGAACCTAAGTGCCAAGATTTTCGTAATCTAGGCTTCAAAGGATAATTTTTTCGGCATAGTCCTCGAAGCCTAGCTTTCACAAAAACGCAGGTGTTTCCTCACCGCCGAAGAAAACGGCGGCAGGGCAGCTACTTTGCGCAGCAAAGTGAGTTGACCATCGGAAATATCATCGAGGCTTTTGAGGGGATTATGACAGGAATAATTAGATCCCAAAGCCTAGCTTCAAAAAGAATGATGCTAGAGGTTTTCTTAGGTTGCCTATAGACTCACCCAAAAATATCTAGCCCCATATTGATAAAGAGCAATACCAAAACGATAATCAACATCATGCGAATGCCCTTTGCACCATAACGAATGGCAAATCCTGACCCTAAAATATTACCACAAATCCCAGCCACAGCACAAGGAATCGCCACTTTGAAATAAACAGAACCTTCAAGCAAAAATACGATCATCGCCCCATAATTAGACGCAAGGTTTAAAAATTTCGCATTGCCCGACGCTGTGTTTAAGCTGTATTTCATCAGAAAGCAAAATGCCATGATGGCAAATGTCCCCGCTCCAGGTCCTACAATCCCATCGTAAAATCCAACGACAACGCCAATCATCGCACCGAACGCCACTCTATTTTTCAAGGGATTTTTCTCCGATTCATCGACAACGCCCATATTTTTATTCATCAAAGTAATAATGGCAACGATCGGCAATACAACAATCATCATCATACGGATGGTTTCTTCGTTCATAAATAGCACGATTTTTGCCCCACCCCACGAGGCAAGAAATGCACCAATTGCCGCTGCAATACCGACAGGCACTTCCACCATTTTATTTTTCCAATAGCGGTATGTGGCAATCGTTGTGCCAAACGAAGAGGAAAATTTATTGCAACCGTATGCCATATGAACAGGCAAGCCCGACATCATATACGCTGGCAAAGAAATGAGTCCACCACCGCCAGCTATGGAGTCGATGAACCCTGCCAAAAAACAAGCCCCGATTGCGAAAAGAAACATCGGCATCGTAATGAGTAATTCTGAAAACATATTCGTCCTACTTTCTTTACTATTGAGGTACCAACAAAATATTGCCATTTATTATACTATACAAGAATTGCGACGAAAAAGCAAGCCTTTCGGAAAGATTTAAAAAATCATTATTGTTCCACCAATTAATATTACAATTTACACATATCCACAAAGCGAAAGAATAAAGCTTTTACTATTTCAGATTTTCTGCTATAATAAAGAAAATTGCAAAAAATATAGTCAAGGAGTAGAAAAATGATTTTATCTTGTAAACAAATTCAAAAAAGCTATGGCATAGATGCCATTTTAGACAACGTCACCTTTCATATGGAAGAAAAAGAAAAAGTTGCCGTCGTCGGTGTCAATGGTGCAGGGAAAACAACGTTGTTCCGCATTTTGACCGACAACGAAACGAAAGACGGTGGCGAAATTTACCTAAAAAAAGAAGCCACTATGGCTTACATGGCACAAAATCAAGAAGTCGAGGGCAATGCAACGGTATACGATACACTGCTTTCTGTCTTTTTGCCAATCATCGAAATGGAAAAAAGACTGCGTGAGATGGAAGAACGCATGGCAACAGAAACAGGCGAAGCACTGAAAATGCTCATGGGATCGTATGAATCGCTCCAACAAGAGTTTGAGAAAAAAGACGGCTACAGCTACCAAAGTCGCTTGCGAGGTGTCATCAAAGGTCTAGGATTTACTGAAGACGACTTCAACCGTCCACTTTCCGAGCTATCGGGCGGGCAGAAAACGAGAATTTATCTCGGGAAGTTGTTGCTGTCAAAACCCGATTTGCTACTCCTTGACGAGCCAACGAACCACTTAGACATCTCTGCCATTGAGTGGCTTGAGGATTTCTTGAAATCGTACGACGGAGCAGTGCTTTTGATTTCCCATGACCGCTACTTCTTAGACAAAATCGTCTCGAAAGTCGTTGAAATCGAAAATAGAAAAGCCAACACCTTCAACGGCAATTATAGTACCTATACAGAGCAAAAAGACATTCGCCGTGCCATTGAACAAAAAGCCTTCGATATGCAACAAAAAGAGTTGAAGCACCATGAAGATGTCATCAAGACATTGAGACAATTCAACCGAGAAAAATCCGTCAAACGAGCCGACAGCCGAGAAAAAGCACTGAATAAAGTCGACCGACTCGACAGACCAGAATCGCTACCAAACCATATGCGACTAGCCCTCACACCACAAATCATGAGTGGGAATGACGTTCTCCATGTAGAGGAACTCAAAAAATCATTCGGCGATGCGGAAATTTTTCGTAACGTCTCTTTTAGTGTATTTCGTGAGGAAAAAGTGGCAATCATCGGAGCGAATGGTGTAGGCAAATCGACATTATTTAAAATTCTTTTGGGAATCGTAGAAAAAGACAGCGGCCGCATGCGACTTGGCACAAATGTTCACATCGGTTACTACGACCAAGAACAAGCCTACCTTGACGAATCGAAAACCATTTTCCAGGAAATAGCAGACCATCACCCGACACTGACCGCTGGGCAAATCAGAAATGTTTTGGCGGCGTTTGTATTCACAAATGATGACGTATTCAAAGTGATTTCCACCTTAAGCGGAGGCGAAAAAGGACGAGTTTCTCTAGCAAAAATTATGTTGTCCAAAGCGAATTGTTTATTTTTAGATGAGCCAACAAACCATTTGGATATGTATTCCAAAGAAGTACTAGAAAATGCCATTGAATGTTATGAGGGGACGGCAATTTACATTTCTCACGACCGTTATTTCATCAATAAGACTGCCGAAAAAATACTGGAATTGACACCAGAGGGCGTCAATGTGTATGCTGGGAATTACGATTATTATTTAGAGAAAAAAGCAGAAAAGCACAGAAACGCCATAGAGCAAAAGGAAATGGCGACAGAAAAAAATACAACCACCCAGCCACAAGAAGCAATTTCTGATACGAAACTAGACTGGAAAAAACAAAAAGAAGTGCAAGCACAACAACGAAAATTGGCAGGGCAAATCGCAAAAGTCGAAAAGGAAATTGAGGAAGTCGAAACCGCCATCGCAAAAGCCGATGCGGATATGGTCGCTTTGAGTTCGGATTATGCGAAAGCACAAGAAGTGTTCGAGGAGAAGACGAAACTTGAGGAACGACTCGAGGTGCTGTATGAAACGTGGGAAGAATTGCAATGAGTTTGGTAGGGTATTGTGGAGGTTGGATCGCCCAACCCCCGACAGCCCCAAACCCTTTTCGGGAGGGGATAGAACCCCTCCCCTACATTTTGCACTCAAACCCCCAAATGTAAACCCCTCACATCACATCAATTGCACCCAAACTCCCAACAGCCCCAAACCCCACCACCCTAAAACCACCAACACGTTTCGATCGTCGCACTCGTTCGCACACTCACCATTCCACGCACTCCAACTCGAGTCAGACACCTTATTTTCTGAAACGAATCTTATTTGCATCGATTTGAAACTTGGTTTCAAAGACAATGCAAATCCAATTCGTGGAAGAATATAAGGTGTCTGAATCGAGAACAACACCCTCACCAATCCACTAGCGAACGAGTGCGACGAGAAGGAACCAATACTCCAGCCCACGGCAACCACAACACCCGAACCGCCAACAGCCCCAATGCAAACCCCACTCAAACCACAAAAACTGCACCCATTCCCCCACTAGCCCCAATCCCGTTTCGGGAGAGGATGGAACCTCTCCCCTACATTTGCACTCAAACCCCGACAGTCCAATACCAACCCAACCACAAAAAACCGCCCCTCACACATCAGATTTCACTCCAACATATAAAAGGCGGTACTTTCATTTCTATTCATTTCACTTCCGAAAAATCAGAAAAGGCTTATTTTGCGTATTCAGTCGCCCTTGTCTCACGTACCAAACTAATTTTAATTTGACCCGGATATTCCAACTCCTCTTCTACTTTTTTCGCTATGTCTCTTGCAAGCAAGCTCATATCCTCATCGTTTACTGCTTCAGGAATGACTACGATGCGTAATTCTCGTCCTGCTTGGATTGCAAATGTTTTCTCTACGCCGTCAAATTGGTCTGCAATTTCTTCCAATTTTTGTAAGCGTTGAATGTACGATTCAAGTGGTTCACGTCTAGCTCCTGGACGTGCCGCTGATATGGCATCGGCAGCTTGTACCAAAACAGCAATGATGCTTTCTGGCTCGACGTCCCCATGGTGGGCTTCCACTGCGTTGATTACCAAGTGATTTTCTTTGTACTTTTTCAACAAATTCACACCAAGTTCTACATGTGTTCCTTCCATATCATGGCTGAGACCTTTTCCGATATCGTGCAAAAGTCCTGCACGCTTCGCAAGTGTAACATCTACACCGATTTCTGCTGCCATAATCGCTGCGAGGTGGGACACTTCGATAGAATGTTTCAACACGTTTTGACCAAAACTCGTTCTGTATTTTAGTTTTCCTAACAAACGGATAATTTCTTGTGGCAACCCGTTGACACCTGTTTCAAAAGTCGCTGCTTCTCCTTCATCACGGAAGATTCCTTCGACTTCTTTACGTGCTTTTTCTACCATTTCTTCAATACGTGTTGGGTGTACTCGCCCATCTACGATTAATTTTTCCAAAGCAATTCTTGCAATTTCACGACGTACCGCATCAAATGCAGACAAAATGACTGCTTCTGGTGTGTCGTCAATAATAAGGTCAACCCCTGTCAACGTTTCTAATGCACGGATATTTCGTCCTTCACGTCCGATGATTCTACCTTTCATTTCATCATTTGGCAATTGCACCACAGATACAGTCGTTTCTGCAACGTGGTCAACGGCACAACGTTGGATGGCTCCAACAACGATTTCACGGGCTCTACGGTCTGCCTCTTGTTTCGCTTTTGACTCAATGTCTTTGACCATCATTGCCACTTCATGTTTGACATCATTTTCTACTGTCGATAAAATATGATTTTTTGCATCTTCTGTCGTCAAACCTGAAATGCGTTCAAGCTCTGCGACTTGTTTTGCTTTGACTTCTTCGACTGCCTCTTTTTGTTTTTCGAGGTCTTCGATTTTTTTCGTCAACTGCTCATCTTTCTTCTCAAGATTTTCAGTTTTCTTATCGAGTGTTTCTTCTTTTTGAATCAATCGTCTTTCATTTTTTTGTAACTCGTTGCGACGATCTCTCACTTCTTTTTCTAACTCATTTTTCGTTTTGAGACTTTCTTCTTTTGCTTCTAAGAGCAATTCCTTTTTATGTGCTTCAGCATCTCTTTTTGCATCTTCTATAATTTGTGTTGCTTCGTCACCTGCTGCACCAACTTTGGCTTCTGTCAACCGCTTTCTGTACACATTACAGACTGCAGCCCCAACAACAAGTCCGATAAGCAATGTACACACACTCATCATAATGGCTATCGGTTCGATGGAAAACACCTCCTTTTCTCTGTTTGTTTGTCTTTTTTGACTGTCATGTTCGATTTTCAATTTTACAAATGTGATGAAAGGAGCATTGGCATACGCAAACCTACGCTCACTTCGTTCGTACTCATACAGTTTGATTTTGCATGAAGAATACCACAAGGACACTAAAAATTCATGGCAATAAGGTGATGAAAATAGTCTTATCTACATGAATCTGAAAATGCACCTCAAATATTCATTTTTACTTCATATACTTCTTTTTACATAATTATGGTACTTTCTAAAATACTATACTATTTTAGTACTTTTTTTGGAAAGTGTCAAGGAAGAATTCTACGTGTTTCTATTAAAATTTACAGAGTATGTCGTTTTTGCACATATTTTCTGTTATTATTTCCAATGTCATGTGGCTTTATAACGGAATATAACGCATATTTTTGTTAAAAATAACGAATTTATTGTATGACAATGTTGGAAAATATTAAAAAAATATCAATAAAAATTTTAAGAAGAAATCGGTGGAAAGCGACTACTTTTTTTATTTGATCGTCAACTTGTATTGTGAAAAATCCATATCGGCATTGTTTACAAATTCAATTTCTCCTTGAAATTCTTCTTTCAATATGCGACAATACACGCTTTCTTTCCCTTTTACGAGGTCATGAAGTTTTTCGTTTGCTTCTAAAATCAATTGGCGGTGCAACGTATTTGAAAATGTATGTTGCACTTCTTCTCGAATCCGCAGAACAGTATAAGAAAGAGACGGCACTCGCCCAATGGAAGTACATTGTTTGCAAGAAATTGTCGTTTGTCTGAGAAGCGACGGCTTTGTCTTTTTCCTCGTCAGTTGCATAAGCCCAAGAGCGGTCATGCCAACGACAACCGTTTTTTTGCGGTCTGATTTCACTGCATTTTCAAGTATTTTTGTGATGGCTTTGTTTTCTTCTTCCGTTGCCATATCGATAAAATCGACGATGATAATGCCTGACAGATTGCGAAGTCGTAGCTGTTTTGCCACTTCTTTTGCTGCTTCTTCATTGATTTTTCGGACGGCTTTTTCCATGTTGCCTTTGCCGGCACTCTTGCCCGAGTTGACATCGATTACGACACAAGCTTCTGTTTCTTCTATAATTAAGAAGCCACCGCTGTTGAGCCAAACTTTTTTCGACAGTGCCTTTTCTTCTTGCGATTTGATGGTGTAATTCAAAAAGAGTGGCATTGCTTGATCATATAGAACTAGTTTTTTCTGAGACTCCCCCGAAAATTCTTCGTGTTCACGCAAATTTTCGTACGTCTCTTTGCTCGTCACAACAAATTCATCGATGCTTGCAAAGTCGTAATCCCTCAAAATGCGGTCAATCGGAGATGATAATTTCGCCAAACAAAGTGGCGGTTTTTGGTACTCTGCCTTTTCCACTTTTTTTGCAAGGTCAATCAATTTTTGCAACTCTGCCTCGAAAACTTCTTTCTCTTTGCCTTGCCCATTTGTGCGGACGAGAATGCCATATGCCTCTTTTACGAGTGGTTCTACAATGGCACGAATGCGATTGCGTTCGGCATTTTCCTTGATTTTTTTAGAAATACGCACTTCTGATGTATCGAGCAAAAGCACCATAGAATTTCCAGCAATTGCAATTGCACTCGAAAGCATTGCCCCTTTCGTACCAGTGGCATCCTTTTCGACTTGCACCACGATGGCATCTCCGATTTTTGGCTTATCCGTATTTTTTTCAGTATCGCCTTTGGCACGCTCTTTGCCGTAGTACAAGTAGCCGTTTGTTTTTGCACCGATATTGACGAAGCAACCCTGTAAATTTGGCACGACTTTTTCGACTCTGCCGACGTAAATATTGCCGACGAGACTCTCATTTGCATTTGATTCATACTCAAGTTCGAGCAATTCACCGTCTGAGACGACAGCAATTCTTGTAAAATCTATTGTTTCATCTAATAAAATTCGATTCATAATGACTTCTTTCCCTAACTCATTTAGTTTCAGTTCAAGTTACACAATAAGTATACCGCAAAATGAAGTGTACGTATAGCAAAAAACACAAAAAAATTGAAAAAAATATGTCACATTACAATATAGATAATATTCATTGCATTATTTCAAAAAAATTCATACATGATTTATGTGCAATCCACAAAAAAACCTTGCAATTCAAAAAATATGTTGGTATACTATATACAAGTAATGAACATTTGTTGACATTTTGAAAAGGAGAGATTATATGAATTTATCTGAAAGAGTACAAGCAATGCAAAATTCACCAATTAGAAAATTTAATCCAATGGCAGCAAAAGCCAAAGAACAAGGCACAAAAATCTACCATTTGAACATTGGGCAACCAGACATCGTGACACCACCTGTATTTATGGATGCCATCAAAAATTTCGACCAAAAAGTATTGGCCTACGCTGAAAGCCCGGGGATTCCTGAGTTGCAAGATGCCATCATCACATACTTCAAAAGTTTCAAAATGGATTTGGAACGCAAAGATGTTTTGATTACAAGTGGTGGTTCAGAAGCCCTCACTTTGGCCTTTTTGAGTTTAATCAATCCAGGGGATGAAGTCATCGTACCTGAGCCATACTATACAAATTATTTGACGTTCATACAAGCGGCTGATGGTGTTGTCGCTCCTGTCACTACATACGTAGAAGAAGGTTACAAATTTGCGGTTATGGAGCGTCTTGAAAAAGCACTCACTTCAAAAACAAAAATGATTTCCATTGTAAATCCGGGAAATCCAACGGGCTGTATTTTGTCTCGTGAAGACATTCGCTTGATTTGTGATTTTGCGAAAAAACATGACTTATGGATTTTGGCAGACGAAGTGTATCGTGAATTTGCTTACGATGGCCGTGAAATGACCTCTTTCGGGCAATTTGACGATGTGGCTGACCGTGTGGTCATCATCGACTCTGTATCGAAAAGATTTTCCGCTTGTGGTGCAAGAATTGGCTGTTTCATTTCTAAAAATG
Source organism: Bacillota bacterium (assembly GCA_044425835.1). GTDB lineage: Bacteria > Bacillota > Clostridia > Lachnospirales > Anaerotignaceae > Chakrabartyella. Next base: position 9,538 of record JAWXUZ010000049.1, read on the forward strand.
AATCACTCATGCAAAGTGTCATGAAAATTGCAATGGGTCGCCTTTGTTGTCCAACGCTTGAAATGGTGGGTGCGGCAGCCCTTTATTCTTTGGACGACTCATTCTTCAAAGAAGTACGTGAAGAATACGAAAAACGTCGTAACGTTTCTTATGAAGCATTGAAAAAAATTCCAGGTGTTGTTTGTGAAAAACCTGGCGGTGCGTTCTATATCACTTGTAGAATGCCTGTAAAAAATACAGAAGACTTATTGGTATTCTTATTAGAAGAATTCAGAGAAAACAACGAAACTGTAATGTACGCTCCAGCAGAGGGCTTCTATGCAACAGAAGGTCTTGGCAAAGACGAATTGCGTATTGCTTACATTTTAAATGCTGACGATATGGCTCGTGGTATTGAACTGCTTGGAAAAGGAATTGAAGCATACAAAAAAGCTGGTAAAGAATAATTCATTCAAAATCAAATGTCCTACGGCGAAAACCGTAGGGCATTTTTCGTATATATCATTTTTTTCGGGGCAAGCTATTTTTGAGGTGATATATATGGAAGATCATTTATTTGAATTATTAGAAACACTGAAAACAGACAAAGAGATGCGAAAAAAAATCCTAGCAACGAAAACAGCAAAAGATCCCATGGCGAAGCTTTGCGAAGTCGCAACGGAGCTTGGGTTTCCAGTGACCGTTGGCGAGATTTTTGCTAGTGGCGAAGAATATTTATGTAATTTATCTGATGGTAGAATGGGTGTGACAGAACCCATGGCACAATTCGGCGATATCTACCAACAATTTTTTGCATCAGTCGAAGGCATGGAGTGATCTCCACTCGCTTTACAAAAGTGGGCGATCAAGCAATTTATCATTTTTTATTGGCAAAAATTGACTAAATACGACATGAAGATTCTTAGGTTTTTAGCAGATATTACAATATTTCAAAAAATTGAAAATATTTCTTTTTTTCTGTTGACATGATTTCTTATTTATGGTACTCATCTTTGACACTTTTAAAAGAAAAAACACCTATAAACCTTTATTTTTCAAGGTTTATAGGTGTTTACAAACTGCGTACGTTTTTACTTTTTAGAACTTTTTATTATTTTTTTTATTTGTTGATAAGATATAATTTCGTAGTCAGTTCTGAAATTGAATTTTTCGTGCAATAAATCGGTCAAATCGGTTCTTTCGTATGTTGGAAGATATCCTTCTCTCTCGTGTAAGAGTTGTCAAGGGGCTTTGAAACATTTTTTTGAATTTTTTCAAAAAAATAAAATGCTAGTCCGAAATCTAGCGTTTTATTTGGTCTGGAATCAGTGAAAGCTATCTTCCAAAAAATGGAAAATCAAGCGTTCACAGATAACTCTTCTTTTAACTCCTCAATTTTGCTCTGAGGCAATTCAGTAAATTCAATAATTTCTTCAATCGGTTTATTTTTTTTTAGCATCTTTTTAGCTATCTCAATATCTCTTTCCAATTTCCCTTGATACACAGCATTATCAAGTGTCGCACTCATTGTCATATACTCACGCTCCCAATCCTTATTTTGTTTGACATTCTCAACTTTGTTCATCAAATTTTTGATAAACTCATCTTCTGTTGAAAAATCGTCGTCCCATTGGCGATTGACAAACCGCAAAAATTCCGCCATCTTTTCATCTTTCACCTGTTCATGACTTGTCGTGTTAAAAAATATTTTTGTCGCCCCATCTTTCAATTGAATCTTCGGACTTTCATGACACAAATTCGTAAACGTGTACACAGGCAAACCTTTGTCAAACAAATCGAATTTGCATATGAATATCACAAAACTATCTTTTAGCTCTTGATATGACTTACCTTTTGCCAAACAGTCCATATCTATATGTGCTTGATAAAATCGACTTCTTTTCGCCAAATTATCATTATCAGCCGATTGCATCTCAACGTCATATACAGTCGTTCCATGGTTCAAATAGATGTCCAACCGCACTGCTTTGGCTTTCAAACTCTCGTCCATAACTTTTTCATACTCCACAATTTTGATATCCCCAATATCCATATGTGGCAACAATCTATATAGCACTTCTTTGCAAATCTCCGTATCTCTCATGACTTTGGAAAAAATAAAATGATTCGCAATCGTCAACTTTTTCCAGTCTTCCGCCGTTTCGCTCACACCCTCACCTCCATCGACTCATTTTCTATTTCCATTCTACCATATCTTTCTCTGCCTTGCAATGCTTTCATGAAAAAAGTCACCCCTAACACATCTGTTAAGAGTGACCTATTTTCAAATCACAATTTTTCTTTGTTGGTTACTGCTCACTAGCGAGAATAAATCTTTCCATCATAGAAGAAAATTCAGCACGTGTGCCAGTACCTTCGGCATCAAACAGATTATTTCCTTTGCCGCTTAAGATACCATATCGTTGCATAGCACTAACAGAATCTGCTGCCCAACTACTAAATTCATTGCTATCAGAAAATGCAACTGCTTCAGTCGTTTCAGGCAAAGTAATATTTCTATATTTCATGTAATTTGCAAGAATCACTGCCATTTGCTCACGAGTGATTGCCATATCAGGAGCAAAACTTGTCGCACGCATACCATTTACAATACCATTTGCTTTTGCCCATTCAATATCTTTCATATAGTAAGAAGTTTGAGGGACATCAGTAAAACTGCTTGCAGTGTATCCACTCAAATCTTCTGCACTATATCGACTCAATACTGCTACAAACATACCACGAGTGATTGCAGTATTTGGCGAGAACTGTCCATTACCAGTGCCACTCATGAGTCCTCTCTCTACCATGAAGTCAATAGAGGCTTTTGCCCAGTGTGAGGCAGTGTCTGAAAATGTTGCAGTCGTACTTGTACTTGTAGAAGAATCAGAATCCGTACTTGGTGTAATCGTTGGAACGAAAGTCGAGTCAGTGTCGGTCGTTGTGGCACTGCTTGAGCTGCTACTTGAACTACTGCTTGAGCTTGAACTACTTCCGCTTGAGCTAGTTCCGCTAGTAGTTCCACTAGAAGATGCACTTACAATGGTAAATGTTTTCGTAATCTCTCCAGTATAATCGCCTGTTCCAGTTATGGTAATCGTTGCCGTACCTACTGCTATATTATTTGCATACGAAACAGTATAATCTGTGTCAAGAGTCAATACATCTTCATCTAAAGTGACAGTTGGCGTTGGCGTAATTGCCGAACCTGTATACGTATACGAGGCATTGACACCTGTAATCGTTGCAGACGAAAGGTCAGTGAGTGGCACTGTAGAAGTTACGATTTCAAAAGTTGTCGTCGCTGTGCTCGTATAATGTCCAATACCAGTGATGGTAATCGTTGCCGTACCGATTTCTGTATTGTCTCCATAGCTTACAGTATAATCTGTGCCAAGAGTTAATACTTTTTCATCTAAAGTGACCTTAGGTGTTGGTGTGATTGGATCGCCTGTATGCACATAGCTATTGTTGATGCCTGTGATGGTTGCCCCTGTGATATCAACTTTTGTAATTTCAAAATCGGTTGCATTAGTGCCTGTATAATTCCCAGTACCAGTAATGGTAATCGTCGCAGTGCCTAGAGCGACATTACTTGCATAAGAAACAGTGTAATCTTTGTCTAATGTCAAGTCCATACCATTATCTTCGACAGTCAACGTTGCGATTTCAATCGCTTCTCCTGTCCATTCATAGGAAGCGTCCACACCAGAAATCGTTGTGCTTGCAATGTCTTTTGGTGTGATTGCAAATTCAGTGATTTTAGAACTTGTGTAAGTTGCACCAATTGCAGAAACGAGAACTGTTCCCGTTCCTACGTTTGTATTTTCGCCGTATACAAGTTCGAAATCTGTCCCTTCAATCAATGTAACAGTTGTGGTATCAGGTAAAGTCAATGTCACACTCATTACCATCGGTTCGATTGCTGAACCTTCGTATTCAAAACTTGTAGTTCCATCCCAATTATCCCAAACGACAACTGCACCAGAAATAGAAGTTTTTGTACCATCGTAAATTGCGAACATTTTTGTAACTTCACCACTATAATTCCCAGTTCCTTTAATGGTGATTGTTGCATTCCCTAAATCTGTATTATTGCTATAAGTGACAGTATAATCACTTCCTTCTGACAATGAAACTGTATCTAAAGTAACAGTCAAACCACTTGCTTCTATCGGATTTCCTGTATAAGGATACTCCACTGCAACGCCACCAACGACAGCCGTATTGATTGACAACTGCGTAATATCAAAAGTGATATCGAAAGTACCTGTCGTGAAATTAGTACCAGCACCAGCGACTGTGATCGTTCCACCAGTGGAAACATTTGTATTTTCACCATACGATAAATTGTAATCTGTGCCTTTACTTAACGTTTTACCACCGAATGTAATGACTGGATCCAAATCGTCATACGCATCGCCTTTGTATGGATACGACGCATCGATACCCGATGCCATTTCTGCTGTCAAGGTTACTTTTCCGATTGCGAAAGTGACCTCTTTCGCACCAGTGTAATTGTCTTTGCCTGTGATTGTGATCATCGCAGTCCCTACAGCCGTATTGTCACTGTGAGAAACTGTGTAATCCGTGCCTTCTACGAGCTTCGTGCCAGCTACTTCGACGATCGGCGTTTGCGTAATTGCAGAACCAGTATACGTTTTGTCTTCGACACCAGTCACAGTGACACCTGTTGCTGTAGAAAGATCGATTGCTGTGACTGTTATTGTACAGGTTGCAGCTTTCGTACCGTTAGCATTAGACGTTGCAGTAATTGTTGCTTCGCCTACTGCGACTGCAGTGACAACACCGTTGACTACAGTTGCGACAGCTTCATCGCTTGAAGTCCATGTCACAGTTTTGTTTTCCGCTTCATCAGGCGATACTGTCACAGTTGCTTCTAAAGTTTCTTCGCCTCCGACAGTCAGACTCGTTGTTGTTTTATTCAAAGCAATGCTTTCTACTGTTGCGGTTGCCGCTGTGACTGTCACGGTACAAGTTGCAGCTTTCGTACCGTTAGCATTAGACGTTGCAGTAATTGTTGCTTCGCCTACTGCGACTGCAGTGACAACACCGTTGACTACAGTTGCGACAGCTTCATCACTTGAAGACCATGACACATTTTTGTTTGTAGCATTTGTTGGAACGATCGTTGCAGTTAAGGTTTCCGTTCCGCCAACTGTAAGAGATGTATTTCCTTTATTTAAAGTAACGCTCGTTACTGGAATGGTATTTGCGACTAATGTAAAAGTAACCGCTCCAGTCAAATTATTGTACTCATTTGTATTGCTTGGGATATATGTCCAAGCATAAGAAGTCCCTTCAACGATGATTGTATCATTAGCCAAATCCCAAGCAATCACACCGCCTGTAGGTGAAATAGTTCCTATTTCTAAGTTCGCATCAGCCAAAGTAGAACCATTGACAAGTGTACTGGTATACGTCGGTTCTCCTGTCGGTGTCGTTTTATTTGAAGACGAAACAATTGTAATTGTAATTTCATTGCTGGTTGCATCATTAAACTCAGCATTGCCCTGTTTCGTTGCAACTACTTTCACTATACCTTCATTTACAGCAGTCAATACACCTGTTTCGATATCAATTATCGCCAAAGACGTTTCTTGATCATTTTCATTTTCATCAACTACTGAATATACTACATCTGTATCATTCGTTTCAAACGTTTCGCCACCTGTCGTTGAAAATTGTAGCGTTTCCTCTATCCCCATCGTTGTGGCATCATCTGCAGATGTCAAAACCAATTTATTTTGTTGATAGTTGCCATTGACTAAGATTTTAAAATGTATGGTGAATTCGCTTGTATTCCCACTCAAATCCGTTGCAGTATATACGATTGTTATATTGTCACCATAATAATACATGTAATATTGTAACATATCGAATGTTGAAAGAAACGGATGTAATTCTTCACCGTTGCGATAACATATACTACTAATTGTCACCAAACCACCGCTATTGTCTGTTGTAGTAATCGTCGGTTCTTCTAAATTTCTCTCTGCATCTATTTGTGTAATGCCCACGATTACTCCATCTACGTACCCCTCAATTGTAATGACTGGTGGTTCATTATCTTCTTCAGGATCGGCTATTGCCTTGATCGTGATTGTAACCGTCGCTGTATTGGAAGTTGTATCTGTAGTACTATATGCAATCACAACCGTTTTATCTGCTGCATCTAAGTAATTTTTCACATCATTAAAATCGGAAATATTCGTTCCATCATTTGCTGTATACGTCGTATTTAATTGCACACTACTATCCTCGTTGTCTGTTACGGCAACAATTGGTTCTTGTAGCGTTGCAACATTGCTCAATTCCACCTCTCGCACATCACCATCTCTGTAGCCATTGACTGTTATTGTTGGTGCAATGGTATCTGAGATATCAGCTATTGATTGAAATGTAATTTTAAATTCCGATTGATTATTACTTTCGTCTGTGGCTTGATACACGATTGTAACTGACTGATTCGCTGTTCCCAAATACGTCTTCACGTCGTCAAAACTATTGATATCGGCTATTAGTTGGTCAGTAGAATCTACATATGACGTTTCTATTGTAATATCACCAGTTTCACTGACATTATCATTTGCCGTTATAGTAGGTTCAACCAAATTATTTACATTTCGCACCTCAACGTTGATAATATCATTATTATTGTAGCTTTCACTTATGGAACCACTCGATTTTCTAACTGCAATCATTGGCGATATTGTATCCTCTATAGTGGAGGAAGCCCATTCAAATTCTACTTTGGCAGCTTCAATGTCTTCATAAAATGTAGCCATAAACAGATATACATCCATACCTTCTCCAACAAGAATTTCATTTTCTTCACCTATATCCAAAGAATACAGATCAATATTATCAATACTTGGTGTTGAGTTATCGTATAATGCAATATATGCTTTGTACGATGAGTCTGCATCGCCATCAATTTTAATTTTCAATGCATTTTTAGTGGTCGCATCATAGTCTGTTTGATCAATTATGTAAATCATTTCATGTGTAGCATCTACATTTTTATTTGCTTCATCTTCGTAAAATCCTACCAATGTAATTTCATCCCTTGTTCCTAAAACAGGATAAGTCGATTTGTACAATTTTCTATAATACCATAACGTATAGTTGTCATCCCAAAATTTCAATGTTTTTCCTGCAACTGCACCATTTTTTATTACATTTCCACCGCCAGAGAAAAAACTCTCCATGTATAAGTAATAGAAATATTCCAAATACATATCATCATCTATCCCTGATAGTTCTGATCCGAAAACAGATTTGAAAATACCATTCAAATACTCTTTGTAGGTTTGCCCTGAATAATTACTATATGCGGTACTTCTATCGTATTGCCCTTGTGTATTTGTTAAATTGCTTTTATAATACTCATAGACCCCTTTTGCATAGCCTAAATTCAAAAGTTGAGCAGTTTCTGTCATAAACGTAGAAAACATATACCCAGTCGCATAGTTCTTCAAAGTATAATCATAATTCAAAAAATCAGTATATTTTTTTCCCGAACTTCCTGTATAAAAACCATAATAGTTATTATTCATCCCTGCACTAACTCTACTAGAACTTAAATTCTGTTCTAAGTTCTCAATATCAGAATCTGGATCTTGGTAGTATACATCTGCTACACCACTCAAACTTTCATTATACCAAGAATTGTGCGATGTATATGCACCAACATACATATAGTGAAGCAAATGTTGGAGTTCGTGGGCAAGCGTGCCATAGCTCATGCTTCCAGAAGAAGTGTTGACACACACAGCATCAACCCCACCCAAAGACGTATAAAAATAAGCAGATGAAAAATATCCCCCTAAACTACTACTACTCATATCAAATAAAATCACATTGACTTTTCCATCATTATTCATATCTCCAATATAAGGCATGGATGAATTACTAGTCTCTATCAAAACACCTTCATGCTCTGCAAAGACTGCCGTCATATTTTCGTAAATGCCATCTACAACATATGCATATTCTCTTGCCATATCGTCTGTTATTTGTTCAGAACCTGTTCCGTCATACGTATCGTCTGGTTGTACAATCCAAATATTTGAATGCTCTCCTTGTGCCTTTAGTTTAGCTGTTTTAAACGAGTTATTCGACATACCTAGTCCATAACTAACTTCAAATTGCTTTGCATATCCTACTGGATAATTGAGGGTTTCATGTTCAGCAATAGAGCTGACACCAGACATCGTGCTGATAATCTGAGCATCATTTTCTAACATATTTTTTAATATGCCTTCATAATGCTCTTCAATTGATTTTTGGATCGAAGCACAGTCACAATCGGCATGATCCGACTGTCCCATATGCAACGAATAAATTGCACTTGAAACATCTGGCTCATTTTCAAATGTAGTGATTCTGTTTGTATTATCAAAATTTTCCGATATTACTTTTCTAAACTCATCAAAAGATAAATAGCCAGATTGCTTTCCTGTATCAGCTGTACTCTCTTGCTGCACCGTACTTTCTGTTGCATGCACTTCTTTTGTACCAAGCCCAACCTGTGAGGCAGACATCATTGCCACCATAGATAAAGCAACCGTTCTTCGTACATTGTACTTCATTTCACATCGCCTTCTTTCTAAAATAGTATGATTTTTGTAACCAAACAAAATAAAACGTGTCAAAAAGGTATACCTTTTTGACACGGTAAAAATAGGGCTGAAAACGCAAAAAAACACCATTATCTGGTGTACATATGTCCTAAATTTACTGGTATAAAAAGGTATACCTTTTCAACCACTAAAAATTGACAACTTAATCATATCACCTTTTTATACCAATTGCAACAAAAACCGAAAAAAACATTGAAAAATCCACTATTTTTTTACATTGATATACAATTTCACCCAATTCAAATATGTACTTCTTGATACCTCTAGTAACTTTGCTGCCTCTCTCATGCTGATTTCTTTCGTCTCACACATCTTATGTACGGATTCAAAGTTTTTCGGAATCGGCTTACCCTTGTTTGACACTTGTACAACTTAAAATCCACCCCAAAGCCTACGAAAAGGCTATTTTTTTGTCAAATTTTTCATTTTTAACTTGCACAATATTACACAATATGATATAATGTAGTATG
>JAWXUZ010000050.1:0-18317 GCA_044425835.1 Bacillota bacterium
TCGCCCCTACGAAAACCTGATATTCAAGATGTAGGGGCGACCTGTGGTCGCCCGTCATTAGCGGATCAATGCCAAAACCCCAAACTCTTTTCTTTAAAAAATGTCCTCATCTCGCAAACACTTTATGCAACACCTCAAGCAAATTTTTACACTCCACTATTTGCAAATTCTCCGTCTCAATTTTCCGCACACCTTTTCTCGCAATGAACACTTTCGCAAACCCCATACGATCCAACTCACGCACTCGCCCCTCGGTATTTGGCACTTTTTTCAACTCCCCAGTCAACCCCACATCGGCAATGAACGCCCAGTCCGACGGAATCTCCCTTTCATACATCGACGAGGCAATGCTCGCCAACACCCCAAGATTCGCCCCTTGCTCTTTGAGTTGCAGTCCGCCTGTCGTTTTCACCACGACATTTTTATTAAACATCTTCAACTTCCCACGTTGCTCTAGTATGGAAATCAATGTATTCAGCGTATCTTTTTTCATAGTCTCACTAATCCTTGATGGGTATGGTGTAAACGAATCCGAAACGAGACTCTCAATTTCCACGACAACCGGTCTTGACCCCTCACGCAAAACGGTAATGGCACTGCCTGTGACTTTGTCCTCTTTCTCCCGTTGTGTCATGAAATATTCCGACGGATTGTCAATGGACGACAGCCCTTTTTCTGTCATAGAAAAAAAGCCCATCTCCCCTGTACTCCCAAACCGATTTTTCGTAGCAAGCAAACTCCGCAATTCCTCCGAGCCATCGCCCTCCAAAACGAGTACCGTATCGACAAGATGCTCCAACGCACGCAAGCCCGCAATCTCATCATTTTTATTCATTTGCCCAATCATAAATACAGCCCGTGGTCGCATTTTGTTTTTTGCAGACTGCACCAATGCCGCCGCACATTCCATGGTCTGTGTGGGATTGCCTGCCCTTGACGGGTAAAATTCCGCCAAAGAAAATGTCTGCACACTATCGAGTATGATAAAATCTGCATCGACTTCTTGTATCGCCTCCAACACATTATCCATCGAAATATCAGACAAAATCCAGATATTTTCATTCAGTTGTTCCAGAATGCGATTCGCACGGTTTTTGATTTGGCTGTCGCTTTCTTCGCCTGATGCATACAAAATCCGTCGTCCTTGTGCTGCCAATTGGCTCGCCACCATCAGGCAAAGTGTCGATTTCCCGCCCCCTGGCGGTGCGGTGATAATCGAGACAGAATCGGCGATGATGCCACCGCCCATCACTCGGTCAAATTCGGAAATGCCCGTCACCAAACGCTCCTCACTGCGTATTTGTATCTCGCTCAAAGGTACGGCTTTCGATGCCCCTTTGGTGCGTGGGGCAGTGCCTTTCGTCTTTTGCTCCGTCACTTCTTCTAGGGTATTCCACGCACCACAACCTGTGCATTTGCCTGCCCATCTCGTTACCGTCGCTCCACAGTCTGTACATTTATAATACGTTTTTATTTTCATGGATTCACTTTTCCTTTCTAAAAAACTTCCTAAAAATTTCTAAAAAAAAGCCAATTCCTAATTCAATACGTCTTAGAAATTGACTTTTTGTTTTTATACTTTTTCGATTTTCACGACAGGGCTTACATTTGCAAGCTCCACATTGACTGTAATTTTACCAGACATATTCGTTTTCACTTTGCCCACATTGACATCGTCCACGAAAATTTTATACTCTTCAGACGGTTCAAGTTCCATCGTAAATTGTACATCGCCAACCCCTTCTAACTGAAAGTTTGCACCATTTGGAAGCAAATCCAAATTATGTACCGTTGCACCAGGAACGACTTCCATCAACATTTTTTCATTGCGTTCTAGTTTTGTAATTTCTTTGAACGTTTTGACTTTGTACATAGCACCTGCCACTTCAAAATCAGATAGTTTCGTTTTTTTGTCCAATTGGTAATTGCCAAAACTAATCGTGCCATTTTCCTCTTTGCGGATCAATTCTTCAATAACTGCCATCTCACTCTTCCTTTCAACATAAAATAGGATATCCACGTCACGGACTTAACTAAAAAATAAAATCTTTCGATTCAAATCACATATAATACTTTTTTACTATAGCACAAAAAAAGCAACTCGTATATAGAAAATAAAAATATTTGAAAAATTTAATATTCTACAGGGAACATATGGAATATTCCCCATAGAATATTGAAATAAAGTCCAATTTATTTCGCTTCCACTGACCATTCTTCATCGACAAAATTGACTAAAATCGAATCCCCTCGGCTGATTTTATCTGATAAAAACGCTTCCGCCAACAAGGTTTCCACTTTATTTTGAATGACACGGCGAAGTGGTCTTGCACCGTACGCTTTGTCGTATCCCTCATCTGCAATTGCATCAATGGCAGTTTCTGAGAGTTGCAACTCAATGTCCATATTTTCTTTGGCACGCTCTGAAAGTTGTCGAATCAACAAGCCAACAATGTCTCTGATTTCTTCTTTTTCCAGTGGATGGAAGACGATAATATCATCAATACGATTGATAAATTCAGGCTTGAATATATTTTTGACTTCTTCCATGACGGCTTTTTTCATATGGTCGTAGTTCGATTCCGCAGTTTCACCATGGGCAAATCCCAAACGTTTTGGAGAGATGATATTTCTCGCCCCAGCATTTGAAGTCATAATGATGACTGTATTTTTGAAATCGACTTTTCGCCCTTGCCCATCGGTAATATGTCCATCGTCAAGCACTTGTAGTAAAATATTAAATACCTCAGGAGATGCTTTTTCAATCTCATCAAACAGTATGACAGAATACGGATTTCTACGCACTTTTTCGCTGAGTTGTCCGCCCTCTTCATACCCCACATATCCAGGAGGTGCCCCCACCATACGAGCCACGCTATGACGTTCCATATACTCCGACATATCGATGCGAATGATGGCATTTTCATCGTCAAATAGCACTTCTGTCAACGCTTTTGAAAGCTCCGTTTTCCCAACTCCAGTAGGGCCTAGAAATAAGAAAGAACCCGTCGGGCGATTCGGTGCTTTAAGCCCCACTCGACCACGGCGAATGGCTTTTGAAACTGCCTCAATGGCTTCGCTTTGCCCGATGACACGCTCTCCCAAAATGCTTTCTAGCTTCATGAGTCTCGCACTTTCTTCCCCTTGCAATCGCTCCAAAGGAATTCCTGTCCAGCGAGAAATGACTCTTGCCACGTCATCACGGGTAATTTTATATTTTGTGCTTTCATGCATTGCATCGATTTTTTCTTGCTCTTCAGACATAGTTTGTAGCAATCCATCGATTTCTTCACGCACTTTCACTGCACTGACAAAATCTTGATTTTTGATTGCCACTTCTTCTTCTTTTAGCAAACCATCGATTTCTTCATTGATTTTTCTGATGTGGTCTGGCACTTCGTACACTTCAATTTTCAATTTCGAGGCCGCTTCATCAATCAAATCAATGGCTTTGTCAGGCAAAAATCGATCATTGATATGTCGCACACTCAAAGTCACTGCACTATCGATTGCTTCATCTGTAATTTCTACACCGTGGTGTTTTTCATATTGCGGACGCAACGCTTTTAGCATATCGATTGCCACTGATTTTGTCGGTTCTTCCACTGTGACTGGTTGGAATCTCCGCTCAAATGCTGCATCTTTTTCAATATACTTGCGGTATTCTTTCAGTGTCGTTGCCCCAATCAATTGCAATTCCCCACGAGAAAGTGACGGTTTTAAAATATTAGACGCATCGAGTGTCCCCTCTGCCGAACCTGCCCCGATAATGGTATGAATTTCATCGACAAATAAAATGACATTGCCCATCGATTTGATTTCATGCAATACACGTTTGATGCGTTCTTCAAATTCGCCACGGTATTTCGATCCAGCCACCATCGCCGCCAAATCAAGACTCAAAAGACGTTTGCCTTTCATATATTCTGGCACTTCGCCTTTTGCTATGCGTTGTGCCAAACCTTCAGCAATCGCTGTTTTTCCCACACCGGGATCGCCGACCAAACAAGGGTTGTTTTTCAATCTTCGGCTTGAAATTTCAATCAAGCGTTGGATTTCATAATCACGACCTGTAATTGGATCGAAGAAGTTTTCTTTCGCCATTTTCGTCAAATCTTTCGTATACCGTGCGAGATATTCAGACAAATCGCTTGCGTATTCTGAATCGTCATGTTGCATACCAAACCCTTCATCGACATTGCCCTCGGGACCATGCAACATTGACAACATGCTATCCATCAATTTGGAACGACGGACTTGCAAACCATCTAAAATTTTGATGGCAAGCGTATCCGATTCTTTGATGAGTGCCATTAAAATATGCTCTGTACCAATCGTTTCTGATTGCCATTCGTTCGTTTCACGTTCTGCTTGTTCGAGTACATTTTTTGCTTTTGGTGTAAAATCAATATCAGATTTTTTCGTCAAAATATGCGGTTTCAAGGCGATGTCCATGCCTTGGTCAACGCTCATACTTGCCAAAATATCCATAACTTGGTAATACACAACACCTTGTTCTTCCAATGCCTTCGAGGCAACACCACCTTTGACAAGAGAAAGTCCAAGCAAAATATGCTCCGTTCCCACAGCATCATTGCCAAGTTTCATCGCCGCTTCTTTTGCACATTCTAAGACTTCCAATGCTTTTGGTGTATATTTTTTTTTCACTATCAGTTCACCTACTTTTCTTTATTTCAAAAATACTTCTTATTATCCACGAATTTCTTTTAAAATGACACCACTTTTCGGTGGCATTGACATCTCAATGTAACCACTTTCTACATTAATATATGTCTTCACCGTTGAGAAGCCTTTTGGCTCTGTCATAAAAATACGTTCCATGACACCTTTGTCTTTGATGCCAATTTCCCAAACTGGCACACCAACGGTTTGTGCTTCATCAGAATTATTAATGACGACGGCACATTTGTTGTCGCTTGTAAAACGCCCATAGGCAATGACACCATATTGTTCCGACAATTGTTTCAACGAACCATACTTCATACAAGGATTTTCTTTTCTCACTTGAATGACGGCTTTGTGGTAGTCGATCAAATCTTGATTTTCTCGTCCCCAAGGGTACGTTCTGCGGTTGTCTGGGTCAGTCCAACCCACGACCCCTGCTTCATCTCCATAATACAAAGTCGGCATACCGAGCCATGTCATTTGCAACAACACCGCCACTTTCATCGTATTGAAGTTGATGTTATGACTTGCTGCATCTGCTCCCCTTGTATGTAGACGACCTGTTTGGCGGTTCGTTCTCGTCAGAAATCTTGAGTGGTCATGGTTTGACAATTGGTTCATGGCAGTCATTTGAGATTGGATTGGCATTTTGCCCATTTCATAATGCATTCTGCCCCAAAATGCTTGCGTGTTGTTATACATATCAGGATTACTGTCCTCGCTATGTTTACAAACTCCAGTGAAAAACCATGTCACAGGCTCCATGAATCCATCGTAATTCATGATACTGTCCCATTGGTCGCCACCTAGCCATGAGGAAGAATCACCGTAATTTTCTGCAATGATTAAAGCATCTGGTTTTTTTGATTTCACAGCAGTGCGATAGTTTCGCCAAAATTCATGGTTGAATTTTTCAGTTCTGCCCAAATCCGCTGCCACATCGAGTCGCCACGCATCGACAAAATAAGGAGCAGACACCCAATGTTGCCCGATTTCATACAGTTTTTGTTCCAACTCTTTGCAACCCTCAACGTTGAGTTTTGGATGGTTATCATGTCCCCACCAACCCTCGTGGTAGCCTTCTTCGTTCCAGTAAAAATAGTCACGGTTTGGGCTATCGCCGAGTTTTGGTGTGTCGTAAATGCCTTTTGCGTTGATCCATTTATGGAAGGCCCCACAGTGATTGAACACACCGTCAATCATCACACGCATGCCTTTTTTATGAATCCGTTCTGTGAGTTTGGCAAATAGCTTGTCGCTCGCTTCGAGATTGACTTCACTCGTCACACGTTTTTTGTAGCGTTCGCCGATTTTCAAATCGCCCTCGCAGTCCTCAATAATTTTCCCCAAATGCGGATCGATATGCATATAATCTTGTGCATCGTATTTGTGATTGCTTGGCGAGACAAAAAGCGGTGTGAAGTAAAGGCCATCAATCCCCAAGTCATGCAAATAATCCAATTTGTCCATGACCCCTTGCAAGTCTCCGCCATAAAAATTGGCAATGTCAAGATTTTCTGGCAAAGCGTGCCAATCCTTCACTTTTTTTGCGTACTGACCCAAGTATTCATATTCGTTATCGACAACATCATTTGTCGAATCGCCATTGCAAAAACGGTCAGGGTAAATTTGATACAGGACAGCTCCTCTTGCCCATGACGGTGTTTCAAAATCTTTGAATACTTGAAACCAACCATCCCATTGGTAATTTTTTGAAGCCCCATGACGATTGTAAAATAGATTTCCTTTTTCACTTTCTACATAGAAAAAATAGCATAGTGTTTCTTTTGACGGCGGAAATTCCACTTCGTAAAAATCGAACAAATCGCCTTCGTTGTGTTGAATTTTATACATTTCACGGCGATGGTTCGCTGTGCAAATATACGCTTTTGCAACTGAATTTTTCATGCAACGCAACATCACTTTGACTGGTTCTGTACTGCTTGGTTCAAACGGTTTTACAAAATTTGAAGATTCATCGCTAAAAATACCATGTGTGTAAATATACTCCATCTCTTTCATTTTTTCACCACTCCCACTCCACACTCTCATTTTGACAGTTCTTATATTTCCTTACATTTTCTTATCGTCTTCTTCGTCCTCTTGGTTGCTTGAAGGTGTATTGCATTTGCGACCGTCGTCTTCTTCCGACAACCATGCGTACCAATACCACCCCAAGTGCAATCACACCACCGACAATCCCCACACCAATCAAGCCTTGTATAGAGAAAATATCATTCTTGAAATTGTCAAAGGCAAATTGTAATTTATGCACCCATGTGCCTTCTTCGACATCAATATTGGTGTATAAATATTGGCGGTACAATTCTTTATTATTTTTAGAAATGACGACTTCACCGACTTTCGTATTTGCTGCAATCGGTGCTTTGATGTAGAGTTGCCCATCTGTGCCAACTTCAAAAAATTCTTCATAGTAATTTGCTTTCGTTGTGATTTCATTTGAAAACTCTGTCGGCAAATACAGTGTAATGCGTTCTTCATATACCAAATCAATGACGTTCGTTTCCGACGGATTGTGATTGGTCAAAGGCATTGTCACGTAAGATTCACCCCTCGAAACGAGTGTATTTTTTTCGTATTCATCATAGCCATAGTCAAACAAAGCCCTCGCATCGAGCCAACGTTCTGGGTCGTTTGCAAAAAATACGATTGCAAGCATTTCTTCGCCGTCAATGTTTGCTGACGCTGCAACGCATTGCCCTGCCTGATTCGTAAAACCAGTTTTGATGCCCGTTGCTCCGCTATAGCGGTACTCCGTATTTGTAATCAAAGAGTTGTGACTCCACCATGTATACTCCTGCGTTTTGACATTGTCGTTATTTTCAAATATACCCTCCGCACTATCACCTGTATAGCTCGTTTCCGCTGCAATTGATTTTAGCATATCATTTTTTAGAAATTCCATCGATATCAATGCCATATCATACGGTGTCGTATAGTGGTCGTCATAGTGATAGCCATGCGATTTTACGAAATTGCTATTGTTCGCACCGAGGGATTTTGCTTTTTGATTCATTTCATCAGCAAAAATGTCTTCGCATTGTTCGAGTGTAATCGAATCATCGCCTGCAATTCGTTTTGCAACCATCGTTGTCGCCACATTTGCAGTGTCATTTCCAGAGGCAATGATCAGACCACGAAGAATATTTCTCACAGTAAATGTTTCGCCGACTTGGTGTCCGGCTTTGCTCGAATCCCAAGGAACTTCATAAATTTCTTCCCCCACGACGATGAGTTCTTCTGGTGCAAAATAGTCGAGTACGACAAGGCAAGTCAAAATTTTTGTCATGCTTGCTGGGTACATCATTTCATGGATATTCTTATCGTATAATATATTGCCCGTCGACGTTTCGACGAGTATGGCAGCTTTTGCATGGACTTCTGGAGCCTTATCCGCCACAAAAGGCACATGCGAGAGTGTCGCTTCGACTACGACTTCTTCTGGCAATTCCGCCTGTATTGCCGCTTCTGCTTCTGCGTTGCCCTCAGTGGAAAGTGTTTCGCCCTCTATCATATTCGTTGCTGTTTCAGTTGTTGTTGCTTCTATATTTTCTAACGTATCGCCCGTTTCTTCTAATGAGTCCACCACAACTTCTATGTCTTCTTGTGGCGTTTCTTCCTTACTACACCCCATTAACGAGAAAACGAAAAGAACCGATACAACTTGTATTCCAATCCATTTTAGTTTCCGCTTCCGATTCATTTTTCCCCATCCTTTTATCTCAATTATTCTCTATCTGAAAAATGCTTTTTGCAATCGCCTCATCCATAGACATTTCAGACAAATTGATTCTTACCCCATCTATTTGTCTCGTAAACCATGTATTTTGACGTTTTGCAAAATGTCTCGTGCCTGTTTTTAGTTGCACAACGGCTTCTTCAAGTGTCGTTTCTCCCTCAAGGTAGGCAATCAATTCTTTATAGCCTAAGCCTTGCATGGAAACGAGTGTCCTGTCGTAGCCTTTTTCCCTTAGAAATTTCACTTCTTCGAGTAACCCTTGTGCCATCATATCATCAATTCTTTGTTCGATTCTTTCATATAATGCTTCTCGATTCATTGTCAGTAAAATCGTATGCACCTCATACGGACTTTCTTTTTGTTTTTCTTTTTCCCTTGCATTGTGTACAGAAAATTTCTCACCTGTCAAGGCGTGATATTCCAACGCACGCACGACTTTTTTTACATTATTTCCGTGCAGTGTGCTTGCGTATTCAGGGTCAACTCGCTTCAATTTTTCATATACATACTCACTGCCATGCACTCTGGCTTCTTCCATACACTGCTCACGAAATGTGAAATCAGTGTCCATTTCCGTAAATTCAGTGTCGTAAATCAAGGCATTGATGTAAAATCCCGTCCCCCCTACCACAATAGGAGTCTTCCCTTTTGCCCAAATTTCATTCATATATTGCTTTGCTTTTTGCTGAAAAATCATGACGTTATACGGCTCTTCAGGATTCATTTCATCGACAAGATAATGCGGTATACCGTCTGCTTCTTCCTTTGTGACTTTCGCAGTCCCGATATCCATATATCGGTATACTTGCATGGAATCAGCAGAAATGATTTCGCCATTTAATTTTTTCGCCAAGCCAATCGACAAAGCCGTTTTGCCACAAGCCGTAGGGCCTCCAATTACAATCATTCGTTTTTTCATTGGTTGATCTCCAGTTCGCTAATTTTGAATGCGTTTGAACCATTTTTCCACTTCGTACTTTTTCACTTCAACGATCGTCGGTCTGCCATGCGGACAAGAAAATGGATTGTCCAAAGTCATCAATTGTTCGATTAAGGCTTCCGCCTCTTGTGTTGTCATGAAGTGATTGCCCTTGACTGCCGCTTTGCAAGCCACCGTCGCCACAGCATTGACTTTCAAATCGTAAACCGATTCGACTTGGTTACTCGTAAGCTCCGTCAACAGTTCCATGAAAAATCGGATATCAGACGGCTCTTTTACAATGTATGGCACACTCTTTAGAGCGTATGTGTCTTCGGTGAATTTTTCTGTTTCAAATCCAAATTTGTATAATAAATCTTGATTTTCTTCAAGTGTTTCCACTTCAATCGGTGAGAGTTCCATCATAATCGGTATCAATAGTTTTTGCACCATCGGCTCTTGGTTTTGAAATCTCCACATGATTTTTTCAAATAAAATGCGTTCATGCCCTGCGTGTTGGTCTATCATGTAGAGTGAATTTTCCACTTCCAATAGCCAATACGTTTCAAACAATTGTCCTATGATACGATAACTTCGTTTTTCTTTTACTTCTTTTTTTTGTTCGGTTTGTTCGGTCTGTTTGGTCTGTTTGGTTTGTTCTACTTTTTCATTTCCCACTTTTGGTGTTTCGATTTTTTGTGTGTTGTTTGCTCCAGAAAGTAGGTCAGTTTCTGCTGCAAAAAAAGGGATTCTTTCTTGGTGTACAGCAGGTGTTTTTTTCTTATTGTTGAGCAAATCCGCCACACTGCCCCCGTAAGACACTTTCTGTTTCGATTCTGTATTTTCACCAGAAGAGCTACCAGTTTGGACTGCCCCACGCAACAAATCAAGTGTATCTTTCGATTCTTTTTTGTCTGCTTGTGCTTGGCGATTGCTCTCTTCAAATAATGAAAAATCAGCTGGAGGAGACAATTTTTTCGACTGTATTTGCTCCACCAAATTCGTTGCTTTTTTCTCTACAACAACTGGTTGTACCCCTTGTTCTTCTTTGAGATGGTGAAGGACTGCTTCGTAAAAAAAGTCGTAAATCGCATCGTCATCTGAAAAACGCACCTCAAGTTTTGAGGGGTGTACATTGATGTCAATGAGTGCTGGCGAAATCTCTAAATGCAGAATAAATACTGGAAATTTCCCCACCATCAGTCTCGTTTTGTACGCATCTTCCACGGCTTTTGCCACTAAGGAATTTTTGATATACCGCCCATTGATGAATAGATTTTCATACCCACGGTTTGCCCTTGCAAGGAGTGGTGTCCCAACCAATCCCTTGAGTGAAAATGCATCTTTTTCATACGACACATCGACTAAATTTGACATAACGTCTTTGCCATATACGTAAAACGCAGCCGCTCGCAAATCGTGATTGCCTGTCGTATAGAGCATTGTCGTATCATTATTGACATAACGAAAAGAAATTTCAGGATGTCCCAATGCAAATTGGTGCATCAATTCAGAAATATAACTCGCCTCGGTAGAGGGTTTTTTCAAAAATTTACGACGTGCAATGACATTGTAAAATAAATTACTGACAGCAATTGTCGTTCCCGTTGCAATTGCCACTTCCTCCACTTCTTTGACGACACCGCCATGAATGGCAATCATATTGCCTTTTTGCGTGTCGGCGGTTTTCGTTTTCATTTCCACTTGGGATACGGCTGCAATGCTTGCCAAAGCCTCCCCACGAAACCCCATAGTGAACAAACTTTCCAAATCCTCGACTTGTGACAATTTGCTCGTTGCGTGGCGTAAAAATGCAGTTTCTAGTTCTTCTTTTTTGATGCCACACCCATTGTCCGTAATGGAAATGAGCGAGGTGCCACCTTCTTTAATTTCCACAGAAATCGTTGTCGCCTTGGCATCGATTGCATTTTCCACAAGTTCTTTCACGACAGAACGAGGGGATTCTACGACTTCCCCGGCTGCAATTTTATTTACAGTTTTTGCATCGAGCAATTGAATATTTGCCATGTGTTTGTCCCCTCCTTTTTTTATATTTCACTACTCTTATTCCAAGATTTTCAATTGTTTTTGCAAGTCAAATAATTTTTCAAGCCCCGCCATCGGTGACATCATCATGATTTCCATCTCCTCAATCTCTTTGAGAATTGCCATTTTTTGCACCATTTTCAGGTCTGGTTCTTCTTTTTTAGCTTCTTCTATCAATTCAGGCAAAACTTGCTGAATGACACCAATTTCTGCTGACGGTTTTTCTTTTTTTGTCGCCACATCAGTTGCTATGCGTTTTGAGTCGTTTGTTTCTTCTAATTCTTTGAGAATTTCCTTGCTTCTTGCAATGACTTTTTCTGGCAATCCCGCCAGTTTTGCCACCTCAACACCGTAACTATGGCTCGTCCCACCACGAGAAATTGTTCGCAAAAAGAGTATGCCGTCCTTTTTTTCCTCAACATCCACACGGTAATTTTTGACCCCTAAGAGTTCCCCCTCAAGTTCAGAAAGTTCATGGTAATGCGTAGCAAAAAGCGTTTTTGCCCCAATCAATTTTTTATCCACAATAAATTCAAGCACCGCCCTTGCAATGCTAAGTCCATCAAAAGTACTCGTACCTCGTCCGATTTCGTCTAAAATCAGCAAGCTATTTTTCGTGGCATTGTTCAAAATAAGTGCCACCTCTGCCATCTCCACCATGAAAGTACTTTGCCCCGAACTCAAATCATCGGCTGCCCCCACTCTCGTAAAAATGCGGTCGACAATTCCAATATGTGCAGACTCCACTGGCACGAAACTGCCAATTTGTGCCATCAATACAATGAGGGCCACTTGTCGCATATACGTTGATTTTCCTGCCATGTTCGGGCCTGTAATGACGGCGAGTTGCGTCTCTTTTGTATCTAAGTAACAATCGTTTGGTACGAAGTGATCCTTCATCAATTTTTCAACGACAGGGTGTCTGCCACCTGTAATTTGCACCACGTCTTTGTCGTCGATCGTTGGCTTTTTGTAGTTCATTTTTTCTGCAACTTCACTCAAAGAATATAGCACATCAATGATAGAAACCATGTACGCTGCGTATTGAATCCGCTCCACTTCTTTGGCGATTGCCTGAATGAACTGCGAAAAAATTTCAGACTCAAGCACAAGGATTTTTTCTTCCGCTCCGAGTACGACAACTTCCAATTCTTTCAACTCATCTGTGATATACCGCTCACAATTGGCAAGCGTTTGCTTTCTGATATACCGTTCTGGTACGTCTTTGAGGTTCGATTTTGTCACTTCAATATAATATCCAAAAACACGGTTTTCGCCGATTTTTAGATTTTTGATATTCGTTTTTTCTCGTTCTCTTTCTGCCAAATCTTTGATCCACTTGCCACCCTCTGTTTTCGCATTCAAATACGTATCGAGTTCTGCATGGAATCCTTTTTTGATCATACCACCCTCACGAATGGTCAGTGGTGGTTTTTCCACAATTCCCACATCGATCAAGGTATAAATATTTTCTAAATCATCGAGTTGTCCATGTATTTCTTTTAAGTATGCACTGTTGCAACTCGACAATAATGTTTTCAATTTTGGTAGGTCTGCAATGGATGCTTTTAGAGAATTCAAATCTCTTGCATTTGCAGTTTGGTAAATAATCCGTCCCATAATACGCTCAAAATCACGCATGGTGCTTAGGACTTCTTTCAATTCTTCACGCAACATAAATTGCGTTTTCAGTTCTTCTACGGCATCTAACCGCTTTTTAATTTCTGCTACACTAAGCAAAGGTTGCTCAAGCCATTTTCGTAACAGTCTTGCCCCCATTGCCGTTCTCGTTTCATCTAAAACAGAGATCAAAGCCCCTCTTTTACTTTTTTCACGAATCGTTTCTGTGAGTTCTAAATTTCTACGGCTTGCCGCATCGATCATCATAAAATCTGTGATTTCATAATAACTAAGGTTTGAAATATGCTCCAACCCATTTTTTTGCGTTTCCGCCAAATACCATAATAACCCCCCAGTGGCTGCCACCGCAAACACTTGTTTTGTGATGCCAAAACCGTCGAGAGTCGCCACTTTATAATGGGCATAAATCTGCTTTTTCGCCGTCTCAATTTCAAAAATACGGTCATCAATGTCATTCAAAAAGTAATGCAGTTTTTGTTCAATTTCTTTTGCCAAAGGACTTTTTTTAAAGGACTCATTGCAAATGATTTCCGCTGGTCGTATCCGTACAATTTCATCAAATAATTTATTTCCATCAGAAAGAGATGCAAATTCCGTGGTGTGAAATTCGCCCGTTGTGACATCACAAGTGGCAAGCCCATACCCCAAAGAATTGGCAAAAATTCCTATAATATAGTTGTTTTTTGTTGGCGGAACAATCGTTTCATCCATCGTTGTCCCTGCCGATACCACCCGTACGACTTCACGTTTTACGATACCCGTCGCATTTTTTGCATCTTCTACTTGTTCGCAAATTGCCACCCGAAATCCCGCAGAAATCAATCTCGATATGTATGTTTCTGCTGAATGAAATGGCACACCGCACATCGGCACACGTTCTTCAAGTCCACATTGTTTTCCTGTCAAAGTGATGTCAAGCGTTTCGACAGCAATGAGTGCATCTTCGTAAAACATTTCATAGAAATCGCCCAAACGAAAAAAAAGTAAAGATTCCTGATAATTTTTTTTGATCTCTAAATACTGTTGCATCATCGGTGTCAATTTGCTCATTTGGGCTTCTCCTTTTTTCCAAGGCCCCACCCTCACATCAGCAAAAGTGGGGACATACTATTTTTTCTTACATATGGCGACCTCCGGAAACCTAAGTGCCAAGATTTTCGTAAGCTGGGCTTCGAGGGAGCATTTAATTCGGCAGGTTGTACAAAAAACGGAGGTGATATCGGATATATCATCGAGTATTTTTGTGCAGGCTGACGGAAAAATGAATCGGAAAGATTGGTGCTAGAGGTTTTCGGAGGTTGCCTTATAATTATTGACCACAGCCACAGCTTCCGCCACAACCAGCACAGTCACTCGGTGCACAACCGCCAGCAGCTGCCATTGGATCTTCACCCATCATGACACTCGTTACGACATTGAAAATTGATTGCATATATTGGTTGAAATTGCCTTCTGCTGCAAATAGAGCTGCTGCAATTTCATTGTTGCGAATGCTTTCTGCTCTTTTTGCCATATCGTCTGCAAATTCTTTTTGTGCTTCATCGTCCAAAGCCCCTTGTTGCATTTTCATTTGGTATTCTTGGTGTTTTTTTGTGTAGTCTTCCACCTCTTGTGCCACTTCTGGATGTGCTTCGTACGCTTCTTTTGCTGCTGTCATTGCTGCTACTTGTGGAGCATCTTTTAAGCTTTCTCCAAGTTTTGTTGCCAAATCAAAAATTTGTTCCATTTCTTCACCAAAATCCTCTCTTTTAGAGTGTGTACTCTAAGTCCTTATTGTGTTCTCACTCTTCATCTGTCAAAACTGCTTTGAGATAAAAAGTTGTATGATCAACGATTTTTACAGAGACCATCTCTCCGATGCAATCGTCACTGCCTTCAAAATGCACGAGCATATTATTGTCTGCTCGTCCAGTCAAAACGGTGGGATTTCTTCTTGTCACTTCCTCCACCAATACATCAAGTGTTTTGCCGACTTGTTCTTTGTGTCGTTCAAATATCGTTGGATTGACAATCCCCATCATGCGTTGGAATCTTTCATTCACAACGTCTTCTGGCACTTGCTCACGCAACGCCGCCGGTGTCCCTGTCCTTTTGGAATAAATAAATGTATATGCCATTGCGAACCCAACTTTGGTAATGACCTCTAGTGTATCTAAGAAATCCGCCTCTTCTTCCTCTGGAAAACCAACCATGATATCTGTCGAAAAAGACATTTCTGGAATTTCCTTTTTGACTTTTTCAATCAAAGCAAGGTAACTTTCTTTCGTATAGTGGCGGTTCATTTTTTGTAAAATGCGACTGCTTCCGGCTTGGAATGGCAAATGCAACAACGCACAAACTTTGTCACATTCTTTCATCGCCAAAATCAAATCGTCCGAAACGTCTTTGGGGTGCGACGTGGCAAAGCGAATCCGCATAAGCCCCTCCACGGTATTTAATTTGCGGAGCAGATGAGCAAACGTAATTTCTTCATCTAGCCCTTTGCCGTAGGAATTGACATTTTGCCCGAGCAAGGTAATTTCTTTGACACCGTCCGCCACAAGTTTTTTTGCTTCGGCTATGATATCATCACTCGTTCGACTGCGTTCACGTCCTCGAACGTAAGGCACCACGCAATACGTACAAAAATTATCGCACCCATACATAATATTAATCGAGGCCTTAAACCACTGTTTTCTGACAGCAGGCAAGTCTTCGAGAATTTCTTTGTGTTCTTGCCAAATGTCATAGACCGCACTGCCATTTTCTAGGCGAGTAGTGATGAGTTCAGGGAGTTTGTATAGATTGAAGGTGCCGAACACGATATCGACATGGCGATGTTTTTGTCGCAACGTCGAAAGCACCGTGTCTTGTTGCGTCATGCAACCGCATAATGCCACTAAGAGATCGCTCTTCGTTTTTTTATAATGCTTGAGCCAACCGAGTTTTCCATACACTTTGACTTCTGCATTTTCACGCACACAACAAGTATTGTAAATGACGAAATCTGCTTCCGTTTCCACTTCAGTTTTTTCGTAACCCATTTCCCCGAGCATGCCCTCTAACTTTTCAGAGTCGTGCATATTCATTTGACAACCCATGGCAAGACTGAAAAATTTTCTTTTCCTACCAGTTTCTACTGTGTAGGCTTGATTTTTTTCTGAAATTTCTTGCATAAATTGTTGTTGTCGCTCTCGTTCATTTTTTTCTATGACTTTACTCACGTACAAACCCTCTCGTTTCTATCAAATTGCAAAACATACATATCTATAATATCACACAATTCCCACAATCTCAATAGATTTTCTAAAAATAAAAATTACAATTCTATTATAACGGTAGATCAGAATAATCAGAAACTTCTTCTAAGGAAACATATTGTTCAGGGACTTCTCCTCGAATGATTGTATCGACGAGCATAATTTTTTTATGCATTGCCACCGACTCTTTGTAAAACGGATTGACAATTTGAATTTCTATCGTAATGTAGATCCAGATTTTGTAATTCGTTTGATTGATTCCTGTTGCACTAAATTCCGTTTCATAGTCCGAAGTGACAATACCGACGGGAAATATGTAAAAAGGTATGGTAGGGCCTGTGTCCGAAAAAAAAGAAAGGTTTGTCGCAGCCCCTATGGGAATGTATATCGTTTCTTCTGAAATATCACCAATTTTGCTGTTGAGACGCAAACTCAAATCACTACAAAATCGGTTGATGGTATGGGAATTGATGTACATTTGGTCACCGCTTGTCGTTTCTATGATGAAATCTTTCGTTGTCAATTCACTTTCTTGCAACAAATCTTGCAAAGTGTGATCGAGTATTTCATTCGCCATATTTTTCGTTCGGGCGTGCGACAATTCCATCAAGGAAGGCAATACGCTTTTTTCAAATGTGATGATACACAAAAATAAAAACAGTATGGAAAGCATCACTACACACCATACAATCGAGAAGACATTGCTATATTTTTTTTGAGTACGAGAATTTCTTCTCCGCATGCAATCACCCCTTTCTACATTTTTATGTAGCAAGAGATGGATTTATTTCTCATCACACAAAAAACCGACCGCCAAAGGTTTTGGGGTCGGTCTCAATTCATTTATTTTAAGTATTGCTAGAACTCCTTATTTCAAACGAAGTACAGCCGATATTTTTTTATATAGCACGAATGTCAAAATTCCGTTGATTCCTGCTTTCATCAAGTTGAAAGGAATGATAATTGGCACGAGCATTCCAATGACAACTTCTACAGCCGTTCCCATAAAAATCGGTGTCAAAATCAAATTCATACCCACCATGGCAATTGTTTGGGCAATCACCCCAACAGCGACAGCAAACATCGCAGTTTTTACAGTTTTATTGCGTTGGTAAATCATACCCGCAGACAAAACAAATGCTCCTGTTGCAACAACGTGCATGATGATTCCAATGTAACCACTACCGGCACTGACAGTCATTCCTTGAATGATGGATACGACAATCGTCAATACAAGACCTGGGATTGCCCCAAATGCAAATGTACCAATTAAAATTGGAATATCGGCTGGGTCATACTCCAAAAAAGGAGCTGCTGGCATCAATGGGAAATGCACAAGAGACGCCAGTACAATTGAAATTGCTCCGAGCATTCCAAGAGAGACTAGGGTGCGTGTACTCATACTTCTTCCATCTGTTTGTAGTGCTGTGTTTCGTTCTTTTTTCGTTACGTTTTCCATGTTTTTTTCCTCCGTTTTCACTGACGGAACCGCTCTTTTCTTCTTTTATTTTTTTGTGCGATTCCTAAAATTTTCAGGCATTATGCCAAGGGACACAAACTTTTTCTATGCGAAAATTTTTGATTTTTTGCAAAAGAAAAAGCCCGAAAATCTTCAGGCGAAAAAGCAAAATAAACCCAATGCAAATTGAAACATTACTGTACAAAAATAAATGCATTTGTACAAAATGAGACGAATGATTAGATTGTATTCTTCTTCCATCCAGACTATAACTGTCGGTTTTGGAATTTCACCAAATCCTGCGTAAACACGCTCACGGACTTTACCGCCGATCGGGAATTGCACCCTGCCCTGAAGAATTTGTATACAAAAGACATTTCGTATACAACTATAGTATAGCAAAGTGGAGACGGGTTGTCAAGTCTTTTTTTAACCAATTGCATTCTTGTAAATTGTAATATTAAATGACGCAGAATTCTCTGATATAAAACCAAGTTTTTTTATGCATATTCCACCATCATATTGGCTGATTTGCCATTTAGTATTTTTCGTGGGTAATTATTGATC
>JAWXUZ010000167.1:0-3239 GCA_044425835.1 Bacillota bacterium
ACTTGTCGTAGAAGAAGTGGTAGAGAAAAAGTAAACAATTGAATAGTTGAGAGTAAAGAAAAGTTCGTAAAAAAAGTGGACTTTTCTTTTTGTTTGGAACGATTTGGAGGGGGTGTCAGCTCATGTAAAAAGAAATAGTGGAATGGATGCTAGACAAATGAACGAGAGAATGTGAGGGGATTTGTGAGAGATTTGAAAGTCGGCAATGGCAAGGTATGGCGAAAGGGGTGATGCGATAGAGGAAAGCGAAATATCAAGTGGAAAAGAAAAGCAGTATGTGTCAGCGAGGAGTAACAAGAAGCAGTTTGGAAATACGTGATGGCGAGAGTAACAAGAAGTAGTTCTGAAATATAGCAATGCAAATAACTGAGAAAATAAGGAAAAGCTACACTGCACCAAGGGAGTGGTGTAGGCATATCGTGATTTTATGTAGGCTACAAGGCAAGTCAGAGATACGAGTCGAAAGATTCGTCAAGTATTCAAAGCAAAGGGATTAGAGGGCAAGCACGTTTCCCCATCAACACCATATGGGTATCTGCGAGATCCACAAGATAAAGAAAAATGGATAGTAGATGAAGTGGCATCGGAAGTGGTAAAACGCATTTTCAGACTTATCATTGAGGGCAAGGGAGTGTACCAGATTGCACGCATTTTAGAGGTGGAGCAAGTCTTGATTCCATCTGCACATTGGCAGAAAATTGGTGCGGATAATTTGAGAAAATCTGATTTTAGCAATCCTTACAGATGGCGAGGTGGAGTTGTTTCCACGATTGTGGCACGCAAGGAGTACATGGGGCATACGATTTCTTTCAAGACACATACTGTTTCTTACAAGGTGAAAAAATCGGTAAAAACTGATGAATCGGAGCAAGTCATTTTTGAAAATACGCATGAAGCAATCATTGACGAGGAAACATGGCACAATGCCCAACGACTTAGGAAAACTGCAAGGAAACCGACAAAATTCGGTGAACCATCACGCTATACTGGGGTGCTGTTCTGTGCAGATTGTGGGGCGAAGTTGACTCACGAAAGGAAAATCGACCGCACCAAAAATAATAAGGAAAGACAAAGTCATTACTGCTCAAACTATCGTGAGAAGTCAAGAAGTTGCACGCACCACTATATCACAACGGAAGTCGTGGAACGATTGATTTTACAAGCGATTCAGAAAGTGGCAGAATATACGAAAAACAATGAAGATGAATTTGTCAACTTGGTGACGGAAAATCAAGCAAGTACGTACAATGAAACACTTGAAAAACAGAAAAAGAAGTTGACGGAATGTAGAAAAAGATACAACGAGTCGGACACAATCATCAAGAAAATTTATGAAGATAATGTCAGTGGAAAGTTGAGTGATAAGCGGTTTGAGAAGTTGTCAAATGAATACGAGGGGGAGCAGGAGGAAGTCGAACAGAAAATAGCGGAGTTGGAAATTGAAGTTGCAACAGCTGATGCACAACTCGTCAATACCGATAAATTTATTGAGTTGGTTCATAGATATACTGATTTTTCGGAACTTACAACTCCTATGCTGAATGAGTTTGTGGAAAAAGTTGTTATGCATGAAAAAGTGAAGCATTATCGGTATGCGGTAACGCAAGATGTGGAGGTCTATTTTAATTTTGTGGGCAAAGTGGTACTGCCTGTGGAAAAAGCAGAAATTGAGAAACCAAAGGAAAGAGAATACACAATATCAACATTTGGCAAGCGGAAGTTTGCGAAACTGATTGAATTTATGGACAGTCAAATAGATGAATTTGTGGAGTTGAGCGTAGATAAAATCGAGGAAGTTTTGGGTTTTGAACTTGGAGTCATGTATCGGAAGCATAGCCACGTGTGGTATCCGAAAAAGGGACGAACGATCGGCATTATCATCTATTTGAGTGGGTATGATGTGCGGAAAGTAGATATGGAAAATCACAAATTGTTGTTGTATCGTCCTGTGTAATTGGAAATGTTTTAGGGAAATGGTGGCATCCAAAATGGAAAGCATCTATCATAATTTATGATGGGTGTTTTTTGTGTGCAGTGGTTTGTGATTTGATGGGAGGGATTTTTATAGAAGATATGAGAGAGAACAAAGTTGATAATAGAAAAGAAAAGCAATGTCATTTTAGTGAGAAAATAGGCAATACAACATATAATGTCTCATTGCATTTTTCAGAAACGAGTAAGGAAACAATGGAAGATAAAATCAAAAAGCTGTTGCTGATGGAGTTGGCAGAACAGAAATTGTAATGCCACATGAAGCCCTAAAATGGGGCGTGACCTCTGCTGATGGGGGAACGATTCGTTCACTGATGGTGGCAGAGATAAATTTATAAAGTGGTAAACATCTCCGCCAAAGGGGGTAACGATCCGTTATATGGTTAGGATAGTGAAGAATTGGAGGGGATTCACATGAGAAAACGAAACATCAATATTTCATTTCGAGTAGACGAGAACGAGAAAAAACAGATTGAAGAACGCTTGAGGGAACAAGGAGTCACTTCTGTAGGGAATTATCTGCGGACAATGGCTTTGCAAGGTAAGGTTGTCAAAATTGATACATCTGCATTGAGGGAGTGCAACAATTTACTTTCGGCGATTGGTAATAATATCAATCAGATGGCAAAGAAAACAAATATCACTGGTCGAGTGGAGCAGAGCGAACTGACTGAATTACATAATGCAATTTGGAATGTGCGACTGATGGTGGTGGCAAGGCTTGAAGAACTGACAAACAACAAACCGAGGTGTTAGCATGGCGGTCACGACAATCAAAACGATTCACAAGCAGAAGAATAAATCTGTGAAGTCGTATCTGAAAGAAAGAATTGCTTACATCACTGACGATACGAAAACTGAAAATGGGAAATACGTGACTTCGTATATGTGTGATGGTGCGACTGCTCACATTGAATTCAATGCAATGAAAAATGAGTACTTCATGAACACTGGGCGAGTCCAAGAAAGTGACGTGTTAGCGTACCAAGTGATTCAATCTTTTGACGAGGGGGTCAACTCACTTTGCTACGCAAAGTCGCCTACGGCGACCGCCCTTTTCTTGGGCGGTGAGGGGAAGGTGACTCCAGCACTGGCGAATCAAATCGGTGTGGAACTGGCACAAGAATTGACGAATGGGGAACATTCTTTTATCGTGGCAACGCATGGCAATACATCTCACATACACAATCATATCGTATTTAATAGCACCAATGTTGATTGCCAAAGTAAGTGGAAAGATGTCAAGC
>JAWXUZ010000051.1:0-17841 GCA_044425835.1 Bacillota bacterium
GCGGTCAGCGTAGCTGACTTTGCGTAGCAAAGTGAGTTGACCGTCGGAAATATCGTCGAGGCTTTTGGGGGATAGTGACGGGAAAATTATCCGGAAAGATAATGGCTAGAATTAAATCAGTGGTTCCTTAGACAAAGAACTCAACAATATATAAGTTGTGACTCGTATCATATAATAAATAAATCGTAGAAATAGTATCATTACTCGATATTGTTTTTTTGCTTGCTACAATGGTAGAAAAGTTAGGGTAGTACTCTTTGTTTACTTCTAGTTTGTCTAACAATTCAATAATTTCGATTTGATCATCTGTTTGTATACTGTTGGTGAAATTCGATTGGTAAACATCTAATGGACTGTCGTACTGAAAGATTTGATATCTTGGACCATCTCCGTGAAAACTCGCTGTACTCTTTGAATATACTTTGTCACAATTATTGGGCAATTCTATATTCCAGTTTAATTTTATTGTTTTTAAAGAAAAATCCAACTTGATTTTTTCTATGAAAATATCAATAAAAATGATTCCTATTGCAACTACAATTAAAAAAAATAATATTTTTATGTGCTTTAACATAATCAAAACCTTTCTTATGGCTTTTGTGTGATCCACTTTTCTGATTGTTTGTTGTGGTCACCGTTTTTTTTGTACGCTATCATATTGATATATTGAATATAGTACGACAATCAAGTTCATGAGTAAAAACGAATTCATCTGCACTTCCTATCTAGCGTCAAATATCCGCATACGATATCAATATTGGGCTTCTGCTTGAGATAGACCAAACATTTTTTTTACAGCGTTCAATCTCACAAGTGAACTTGACAAAAACACAAGCAGTATATCAAGGCCACTACCAAAACAAAAATAGAGTAAGCACGCACAGATACTTACGAAAATACAAAAGTATAAGTAGTGTAAAAATCGATTTTCGTTTTTCGATTCATACTCGACTTCTGCTACCTCACAACGCATTTCAAAATAGAGATCGACATGATGTAAAATGGTTGCAATGGTAAAAAATATGACTGCAAAATCATAAAACTTCAAAAGATATGCAGGCAGTATACCAATAATACATATCATCCTGATTACATTGAATCGCTTCATTCTCATCACCTATTCCTTTCGATCAACATAGTTTCAATACAACAAATCCATTTCAATATGAAAACATATTCGGAATCATTTACCAAAATTCTACCACAAGAAACCCTCACTCTCAATGATTTTTTAAAAACAATATCCTTACAAATTCTAGTTGTTCGATTTTCGGGGGGATTCGCTCTAAAAGATAATTGTTGGAATGAAATCAACGGTTCTTTCAACGTGCAATCCCTTAAAATCAACGATTGATTAAAAAAATCTCATTTTGACCGACACTTTTTTCTATTTAGTAGTTGTATTTTTCTTGATTTTCGTGTATTATGAAATAATACTATTTTGCTACTGATTAAATATTGACAGTTTCTAACAGATAAAGACCTTGGGGCTTTGCCCCAAACCCCACCAGCTTTTAAAAAAGCCGGCTCAAAACTTTAATTTTACTGACCTTAGTGCTTAGAACACTTTATATTTTTGGTAATATTTAATTAGTGAATCAATACCAAGCCTAACAAAGGGGGACTTTAATTTCGTGGAAGTAGAAAAAATTTTAACGATGTCACATGAGGATATGATTGGTGTATTTGGTCATATGGATGCAAATGTCAAGAAAATCCAAAAAGAATGTAGTGTCGTCATTGTCAATCGTTCTGAACATATTAAAATTATTGGTGCACCGCAAAATGTCGATAGTGCCTTGCATATCTTACAAGCACTCGAAAAAATGGTGCAAGCAAACGAAGAAATCACAGAGCAAAATTTGAATTATTTGGTCTATGCAGAAAAAGAAAAACGCTTGCAAGCCACCGAGCAAATTTATAAAGATACGATTTGTCTCACTGCAAGTGGCAAACCACTCAAAGCAAAAACACTCGGACAGCGTTCGTATGTGGAACTCATTCGCAAAAATACAGTCGTTTTTGGCATTGGTCCTGCGGGTACAGGGAAGACGTACCTTGCAATGGCTATGGCAATCACTGCGTTTAAAAAAAATGAAGTCGGACGTATTATTTTGACACGTCCTGCCATTGAAGCTGGCGAAAAACTCGGCTTTTTGCCAGGTGATTTGCAACAAAAAGTCGATCCGTATTTGCGACCACTCTATGACGCATTGCATGAAATCATGGGGGCAGAAGTCTTTGCTCGCAATATGGAAAAAGGCTTGATTGAAGTCGCTCCCCTAGCGTATATGCGTGGGCGAACGCTCGACAATGCCTTTATTGTGCTAGACGAAGCCCAAAATACGACACCTGAACAGATGAAAATGTTCCTCACTCGTATTGGGTACGGCTCAAAAGCCATCGTCACAGGTGATGTCACGCAAATTGACTTATCTGACCAGAGTCGTTCAGGACTTTTGGAAGCGACGAAAATTCTAAAAAATGTAGAAGGCATCGGCATGATTGCACTGAGCAATGCCGACGTTGTTCGTCACCCTCTCGTACAAAAAATCATCATGGCATACGAGGGCTTTGAAAAGAAGAAGGGACGGAATTCTCATGAAGAACCGAGAAAAAAGAGAAAATAGAGAATCAAAGAAACAGAAAAAACAAACTACGTTGTATCCAAAATTGTTGCTTTTTCTTTCTTTTCTTGCCACTATAATTTTAGTACACGTCAATCAGGAAATCGCTACGACGTCGGAGACGATTCGTGTGGGCAGTGTGGCACTAGAACGCTATATTGCACCGATGGACGCTGTCGATGAAGTGGCGACTGAGAAATTACGAGAAGCGGCCGCAAATAGTGTCGCTCCGATTTATAAAAATGATATGATTGTTGAGGAAAATTCGTCGAACAATATCAATGAGGTATTGCAAGAACTCGATACGATATTGGCGAATTTGTCAGAAGATCAAAGCTTTAGCGAGGAAGTCATGGAGGCTTCTTTGGCACTGCCTGTTGCTTTTACGAAAACGCAACTCGATACGTATGAACAACTCTACACTACGCAACGCAACCAATTTAAGGCAAATGTCACCGATGTCATTACGCAAATTTATAGCAAAGGTGTCTCTGCTGATGGACTCGAAGAAGCGAAAACACAAGCGTACCAATCCATTCAATCGAAAATCAGTAATGTGGGCTTGCAACTCATGGCATATGAACTGGTCAGTTCAGCCATTGAGCCAAACCTCGTGTTAGACGAAGATGCCATGGAAGCAGAACGTACTGCAAAACGTGAAGAAGTTGCGGACTTGCTCATTCGTAAAAATCAAAAAATCGTCGACCAAGGCGAAATCGTCACAGAAGAAATTTACAACCGTTTGGAAGTCTTAGGTCTACTCACAGAGACAGAAGATGATGAGGGAAATTACAACGAAGCTGTCGGAAAAATCATAATCGTTACATTGCTATATGGCTTGATTGCGTTGTATTTGCGTTCACAGAAAAATGTCAAAATTCGCTTGCAGTGGAATGAACAAAAAATGTTATTTTGCATTTTCATATTGATGTTGTTGCTCCTAAGATTTATGGTGTTTGTGCCATATTTTACGCTGATTCCGATGGAGCTTTTTGCCATGTTAATCAGTGCCTTAATTGGGCGACGCATTGCCTTTATTTTCCATACTTGTTTTGCGATCGTTGGGTGCATCATGTTTGGTGGTGCGGTTGATTTCTTGATGTACGCCGTCATTAGCGGTTTTTTCGGTGCGTCCATCATACAAAGTACAGAAAAACGCTCGCAAACCATTCCTGTTGGACTTGGTATGGCAGCGGTCAATTTCGTTGCAAGGATTGGTGTAGGTCTCGTATTCCAAGGGGATTTTTCTTTGGATATGTTAATCAGTGCGGGATTAGGTGCGGCAATCGGTCTGGCTTCTGTCATCGTAACACTTGGTAGTTTGCCATTTTGGGAAGAAGTATTTGAAGCAAATACACCTCTCCATCTTTTGGAATGGACAAATCCGAATAATGAATTGCTCCGTCGCATGATGATTGAAACACCGGGGACGTACCACCATAGCCTCTTGGTGGCAAACCTAGCAGAAACGGCGGTCTATGCCATTGGCGGAAATACAGCTCTTGCCCGTGCGGCTGCGTATTACCATGATGTCGGTAAGCTAAAATCGCCACTCTATTTTTCTGAAAATCAATCAGGGTACAATCCGCATGACGACATCACACCTGAAATGAGTGCGAAAATCATCACAAGCCACACAACGTATGGATACAAATTAGGTGTGCAACAAGGTGTGCCCAAGCAAGTCCTAAATATTATGACGGAACATCACGGCAATTCTCTCGTGAAATACTTCTATTTCAAAGCCTTAAAAGAGTACGGAGCGGAAAATGTAAACGAAGCGGACTACCGTTATTCAGGTAACATTCCGCAGACGAAAGAATCGGCTGTCATTATGCTTGCAGATACAACAGAAGCGGCTGTAAGAGCGATGATTGGCAAAGGCAAAACGATTGAAGAGACAGAAGATTTTGTGAAAACACTCATCAAAGATAAGCTAGACGATGGACAACTCGACGAGAGCCAATTGGGCATTCATGAGTTACAAATCATTAGAAAAGCGTTTATGGAAGTCTTTCATGGCATGTACCACGAGAGAATCCAATATCCTGACAAAGAAGAAATGGCAGCAGCAAAACGACTTGAGGACGAAAAACCAAAACAAGAAACACTTGCAGAAAATGATGCAGTAGTCGAAGAAACGAAAACCGAAGAAGGGCAGTGAGTATGGGGATTTTATTAGAAAATGAATTTGCACTTTCGGATGAAAGCATTGCCTGTATTGAACAAATGGTGAAGGCCACTGTGAAATACGAAAATTTTTCGCACCCATTTGAAGTGAGTATTTCCATCGTGAGTGATGAAGAAATTCACGATTTGAATTTGCGTTTTCGCAATATGGACAAGCCGACAGATGTGTTGAGTTTTCCTTTGTTGACCTTTGAGGTAGATGAGATTTTGCAACCGAATGAAGTAGGGGAAGTGCTATTAGGCGACATTGTGATTTCTATCGATACGGCGAAGCGACAAGCCAATGAGTACGGGCATTCTCTTTTACGTGAGCTTGGGTTTTTGACGGTGCATAGCACGTTGCATTTGTTGGGGTATGACCATATGAATGCCGAAGAAGAGGAAGAAATGTTTCGTAAGCAAAGGGAGATTTTGGAAGAGGTAGGGTTGGAAAGGTAAGGGGGTCAACACACTTTGCTACGCCGCCGCTGTATTCTTCGGGGTGAGACCAACTATCAAAAGTCAATACATAAAAATGCATTGCCATTGCATCATTTATGCTGGTCACGAAAACATGCAAAGGCAGTCGTTGCCTTCTCGACGTTCCCGTCCACCATCTCTTGATACCCAACCATGATTGCTCCTCTAAGTTTAGTTATCGTCATCTCATCGGCATTGATTGATGCTGGCACTCTTTGCTGGACTGATGGATTGACACATGGATTCATTCTTTCTGCTTTCTGCATAAAAGCCAACTCCTTTTTTACTGCAAATTATGTCACTTACAAAAGATTTTCGATGAAATACTATCAATATGCAATCTCAAAATAGTCGAGATATTTTTGGAATCTATCTTGTGCAGTCAAGCAAGTATCACGGAGATAGCCTTTTTCATTTGGATACTCTTTCAGCCCTCTATAGTAAAATAACTTCAAATCCTCATCAATCATAAATGGTACAATTCCATTTTTCAGGCACTCTTTGAGTACAATCAGGCGACCAACCCGACCATTCCCATCTTGAAACGGGTGGATTTTCTCAAACTGATAATGAAATTCAATAATGGCATCCACATCTTTATACTCTAGCTCGT
Organism: Bacillota bacterium; assembly: GCA_044425835.1. Classification (GTDB taxonomy): domain Bacteria; phylum Bacillota; class Clostridia; order Lachnospirales; family Anaerotignaceae; genus Chakrabartyella. The sequence continues at coordinate 5,890 of JAWXUZ010000051.1, forward strand.
GATACTTCGCCAGTAGTTTTTGCACGGCAGATGAAACCTCTTTCGGCGTGGTCGTTGCACTGCCACCGACCACATTCGGTCTCGTTTTGTAGTCGCCCACAGCGAACCATTCGATTCTTGAATCGCTCGTCCCATTTTTCAAAATAAAATGTAACTCTTTGATGAAATCCGCACCCAGCTCATCAGTTACACAATCAATCACTTTATCAATACAACGAAAGTGATTGATTGTTTCTACGATGTCATCGACATTGACTACGGAATCCGCTTCTAGTCCGATGGTGTTCGTTTCGTAGATGTAGCGTGTTTGGTCGTGGGTCAGTCGACTGCCTTCAATGCGGTTGGAGTTGTAGGTCATCTCAATTTGTAACTGGTGGTAAATACCACCTGAGATTTTCGATTGTTTTTCATGTTTTAAAATTTCTAGTAGCGTGTGCATATAAACCCTCCAATGATATTATTATTTTGTCAAGTTACATACAATTATATTCCGAATTTTGCATAATAGCAAGTGTAAGCAAAGAAAAAACTGCCCTAAGAAATAAAATCTTAGGGCAGTTCAATATTATCGTTGATTATTATGGTTTTGCTCCAACTTTTTTAAAGGTGTTTGGTGGCAGAGTTTGAGACGGAGTCTCACGGTCTTAAAAATAAGCCTCTGAACAGTTACAACTACATTATATAAGGGGGAACGCCTCACATACTACGCAATAGAATGAATTATGCCAAAACCCAGCGTTATAAGTTGATTTATTGGATAGGCTAATTCAGTTTGAAAGGTTATTTTTGACAAAATATGATTTTACTTGACAAAATTCTTTTTTTTGTTACACTATATATAAGGGCGATACGTCCTTGTCATCATGTCTCAATAGCTCAGCTGGATAGAGCACCGCCCTCCTAAGGCGGGGGTCGCACGTTCAAATCGTGTTTGGGACATAACAACGGGTTTTTGCAAAAAGGAGGGTATATGGAATATTTGAGCAGTCGTAAAAAACGATTTACCGATATCATGACTTTGCTTTGCATTGTCATCAGTTGCTCTATGCTTCTTTTTGCAAAGCCCGTTTTTGCTTCAAATTCAAAAACAACAACGAATCTGAATGCCATTTCTTTATTTTACACCACAAATCACACACAAAAACAAAATTCCTTACATACAAATACACTCTCTTTGATTTCAAATCATACGACACCGAATGATCCCAATATCGAAACAAAGCAACAAAAATTCTATTTTTATATTGATGGAGAACTCGTTGCATTCAAAAATACACCGCTACTATATGAAGATACGACGTTCGTGGAAATTGAAGAAATCACAAATCATATTGGTGCAACTCTCGAATTTGTTGATGATTGCAATATCGCAATCATACAATCTGTTGCAAGTCAGCAAAAAACAAATACCATAGAATTGCCACTCTTTTCTTCTTATGCAAATACGATTTTAAAAAATGGTACTTTTTCTTTGGAGACCGTCAGAATGCTTGGGGGCGACAACGAAAAAATCACACCACTTTTTATTGCAGGGAAAATCTATGTGCCACTGCGTTTTGTCGTGCAACATACTGGAAATGGGTTGGCTTATTTTCATAATGACCAAGAAATCCATATTGTCAGTCAAAATGGTGCGTTTCCTACCATCTCTTTCGTAGAAGAAGAACGCCAAGCACAAGCAAAACGAATTGCCACACGCAAGGAAGAGTTGCGACCACTAGCTGAAGAAATGGTGTCATTTTCCTTTACAGAAGAAGAACTAGAAGCCTTAGATGCTTTCGTCAAACAATACGATTCTAACCTATCGATTTACTACAAAGACCTCGCAACGGGGTATACATATATGAATAATGCAGAAAAAATATACACTATGGCGAGTGCCATCAAAGCCCCATACTGTATGTATATTTACGATCTGGTATCGCAAGGGAAAGCGGATTTGTCTGCGGAGTATACGTATTATGAAAAACATACTGCCGGTGGGGCGGGCTATATCCAAACGCAACCTGTCGGTTCGTCGTACACACTCGAAGAACTTCTGGGCTATACCATCACAAGAAGTGATAACGTGGGCATTCGTATTTTGCGTGAAGCGTTTGGTACGGCTGATTTTACTGCGTATGCAACTGATTTTGGACTGCTCTACCCTGAACATATCAGCAATTTGACGAGTGCAAAAATTACAGCCCCCGATGCAGGGATTTATATGGAAGCCATCTATGACTTCATACAAACGAACCCACAAGGAGCTGTTTTGCGGACACATATGCTCAATACGAATACGAGAATGATTGTGTCGAATTATCCTGTTGTGCGTAAATTCGGGTGGTTCGAGACGGCCTTTCATGATATGGCAATCGTTGAAGCACCGAATCCGTACATACTTTGTATCTTATCTGATTTGAGTGGACAATTTTCGCCATTTGCCAATCTTTCTAAAATGATTGAGTCGTATTCACAAAAAGATACGAGACAAGATGTCGAAGATTTGCTCGATGTTTTGATACTTGAAGAAATAGAAAATGGGTTGCTGTAGTGTGTTAGTGAGTAGGAACTGCTAATGAAATAATAATAATGTGTAGGGGCGTACCTTTGGTTGCCCGCTGACATATTCTCCACTTTATTTTAGGAAATATTTAATTGAGGAGCATATACAGAGTGATTCCGTAAACACTACATCAATATTTGTCACAAGCAAAATAAATCTGAAAATGACTTGGTCGTAATTCAGATTTATTTTTTTTTCTAAAAAAGGGTTGACAACGTAAATTTCGTGTGCTATATTGTACTTATCGAATATATACATTATGTATATACAGTGCATAGAAAGGAGAAAATCATGGAAATTATCATCAGTAGTAATACGAATAAGCCGATTTATGAACAGATCACCTCGCAAATGAAAGCAATGATCATGTCAGGTGAACTCAATACAGGCGATGCCATTCCCTCAATGCGTGCATTGGCAAAGACGATCCATGTCAGCGTCATCACGGTGCAGAGGGCATACGAAGATTTGCAAAGAGATGGATTTATCGAAACAACCGTTGGCAAAGGCAGTTTTATTTCTGCAAGAAACAAGGATTTTATTCAGGAGGAACAACTAAAATGCATCGAGGAACACTTGATAATTGCAACTGAGATTGCACGCACGAACGGAATCCCATTGGAAAAAGTACTGGAACTAACAAAATTATTTTATGAGGAGGTATGAAAAATGAATGCTTTGGAAGTGAAAAACTTATGCAAAACATATAAAGATTCAGAATTCAAACTCGACAATGTCAATCTATCCATACCAAAGGGTACAATTTATGGCATTGTAGGGAAGAACGGCGTCGGGAAAAGCACGATTATCAACACCATATTTGATATTGTACATAGAGATCGTGGTGATGTCTTGTTCTACGAAACTGCACTCACAGAGGAAACGAAGCACCTAAAAAATGAAATCGGTGTCGTATTTGATACACTCAGTTATCCTGCTGAAATCAAAGTTGAAAAACTCGAAAAAGTCTTGCAGGATTTATATACTAACTTTGATGTCGATTTATTCAATCGCTACGTAGAGAAATTTGGCTTGCCGAAAAAACAGAAACTCAAAACATTTTCTCGTGGTATGACCATGAAATTATCGATTGCAGTTGCACTATCTCATGGAGCAAAATTCCTCATTTTAGATGAGGCGACTGCTGGACTTGACCCTGTTGTGCGTGAGGAAATTTTAGATTTGTTCATTGATTTCGTAGAAAATGCCGAAAATGCAATTTTGATGTCTTCGCATATTTCTAGTGACCTTGAAAAAGTAGCAGATCACATTTCGTTCATCGACAACGGAAAAATCATCTTAACCGAGACGAAGGATAAGCTCATATATGAGTATGGCATCGCTAGAATGAAAGAGGCGGACTTCCACACACTCGCAAAAGAGGAATATATCGGTTACAGAAAAAGAGGGTTGCAACATGAAGTTTTGGTATCGAATAAAGAGGCAATGGCAAAGAAATATCCGAATTTCATTGTAGACAATGCAAAGCTAGATGAAATTTTACCGATTCTTGTAAAGGAGGCAAATTGATATGAAAGGATTACTTAGAAATAATTTTTACACGGTGGAAAGCACATTGAAAGGAATGATTTTAGTTGTTATACTCGTTTTCGTCGTAATGATGGTTGTAGGTCTCAACGGTTGGGACGAGCATTTTTCGGTGGAGATCTTTGGGTTGGGTGCAATCGGTTCTTTTTCGAGTACCTTTCTTGCGTTGGTGCAAAATGACAGCACCTCAAAATGGTGTCGATTTGAACTGACCACACCAATCACAAAAGCTGACGTCATCAAGGCAAGATACATCACTTTTGCTACAGGATCAATCGTTGGAGTCGTTTCATACATCATCATATACGCAGTGTATTACACAATAATTGGCGGTGTAGATTTAGAAAGATTCGGATATTTCGTTTCATTTGTAATCACATATTTGTTGATTTTGCCGTCGATTATGCATCCATTGGTTTTGAAATTTGGGATGGACAAAGGGCAATTCATCTTTGTCATGTCCGCTCTTTTTGCTGCGACATATCTTATTTTGCCTGAGTTTTTGTTAAAAAATATGCCGATATCGAATTTCACATATCGCATAACGATGTTGACAATTAGTGTATTGATTTTCGTTGGATCGTATTTGATTTCTAAAAATATGTATTTGAAAAAAGATTTGTAAGTTATACGACCAATCACGACTGCATACAGTGATCGTGACGATATTGTGATTCCTTTAAATCTTGCCGTGCTGTGCCATGTGTGAATTTTTATATTGCTTTTCCATGGTGACATCACGGCCAAACCATGCTGGCGGAACGAAAGCATCGGCTTCTTCTACTGTGGAAAATTCAACTTCGACAGTATACAAATCTTGAAATTCATTTTCGTAGACATCAAGCTCCGCTGTCAAGCCTTGTTCTAGTGGAATGAGATACCGCTGTTTTGCAATCTCAAACCCATCAATTTTTTCATGGAGATGCAAATACTCCTCTTTCGTAATTTCAATTTCAAATTCTTCTCTTGCCATATGTCCTCGCCCTTTTGCTGTCAAAAAGTAGATGTCATTTCTTTGTCTGATTCTTAGTGTTGGGAAAAATGAAATGTAGGACTGTACAATGTGCGTGGAGGGATACGTTGACAATTCAAAAGGGAGGGTGTCTAAAATGTATTTGCGTTCGATTTCCATGAGAACCTCTTTCTATATATAAATATGGTCGAGTATTTTTTGAATGACTTCATATGTAAATTCTTGTGTTTCATCTAGTTTGATTTCTTCGATTGCCTCTTTTACTGAGATTTCGGGCAACTCGTAGATATAGGCAATGTCTGCCACAGAATACAACTCATTTTTGACGTGTTGCATCTCTTTGCAAATCATCTGGCAAAAGGGGTTGGCTACTTTTTCTAAGAGGAGAAACAACACGCCTTTCGTGATGATTGCAAGCTGTTCTGATTCGAGTAGGGAGCGTAAATCTTCTATTTCGATACAGAGTACTCTGGCGACGTCGCTATCGTGGTATGGCTCTTCTTTCGTTTTTAGAAAAATGTCTAGGGCTGCAATGTTTGGGCAAATTTCTTCGTGGTAATACTGTAAATACGTTCGCATATCTTCCTCCCTTGTGGATTCCTTGGTGGTTTCTCCCTACAGTGTACCAAAAAAAAGAGTGGGAATACATAGTGAATGGTTGGAAAAACGAAAGTATTGTAATTGTCATAGAGATAGTATATAATAAAAAGAGAAGAAGTGCAACGACATTATGAAATCAAAAAGGAGTCCTTATGACTGAACGCATCGCAACACCGAAAAACACAAGACAAATTATAGAAGAAAATCGTTTTGCTTTTAAAAAAAATTATGGGCAAAATTTTCTAATCGACAATAATATTTTAGATACGATTGTCGACGCAGCAAAAATCACAAAAGATGACCATGTTTTGGAAATTGGCCCAGGTATCGGTTCTTTGACACAAGTACTCGCTGAATCTGCGAAGAAAGTCGTGGCAGTCGAGATTGACAAAATGCTCATACCGATACTGCAAAATACACTGTCGCCGTATGAAAATGTCAGTATCATTCACCGAGATATTTTGAAAACAGATGTCATGCAACTCCTTGCGGATGAAGAATTGCAAACGCCGATCAAGGTCATTGCGAATTTGCCGTACTACATCACGACACCCATCATCATGGACTTGCTCGAAAAACATTATCCCATTGACTCTATTACAGTGATGGTGCAAAAAGAAGTCGCAGAGCGTATGGAAGCCTTGCCCGGTACGAAAAACTATGGGGCATTGTCTGTGGCTGTACAGTATTACTGTAATGTCAATTTAGATACCATCGTTTCGCCGAGTTGTTTTATGCCACCGCCGAAGATTTCTTCTGCTGTCATTACGCTAAAAGTACTGCCAGAGAGAGGCGTTGCAACGAAAGATGAAGCGTTATTCTTCCACGTAGTGAAGTGTGCGTTTGGTCAGCGACGGAAAACGTTGCTCAATTCGCTGTTCAATCAGGGGGAATTTGGGCTGTCCAAAGAGGAGTTGACGATACTCATTGAAAGTTTGGGCTGGGACGCTCGCATTCGAGGGGAGAAGTTGTCGATTGTTGAATTTGCACGGTTTACCGACGTATTATATGAAGTGTTGCATTGATTTTTGCAATCAAAAAGGGACCGTTTTTGGCGATCCCTTTTTTTGAGGTGTCAATTTAATATTGCTGTTTTAAAAAGAAAAGACCTTGGGGCTTTGCCCCAAACCCCACCAGCTTTTAAAAAAGCTGGAGCAAAACTTTATTTTTGCTAAGATTAGTGTTTTAAAGATTTCATATTTTTGGCAATATTTAATTAGGAGAACAATAATTTTAAATGATAACAGGCACTACAAATGTGATGTAGTCTAAATCTCGTAATTCATACATCAAAATATCAGAAGCTTTTGTACGTGAAGTCGTTGTCAATTCAATTCCGATATGTTGAGCCATACCGCTTTTTGCTGTCACAATATGCAAATGTACGTATTCACCAGACATCATATCGTGTAAATCATTGACTCTATCAATGTCTGCAATTTCTAAGTAAAAAGATTGTGGTGTGCGTAATTGGTTGCGTTTTTGGTCGAAAACTTCTGCTCTGGTGAGGTATAACATGGCAAATAAAATGACCAAAAATCCAAGAATTGCACCCCAATAAAAACCGATGCCAAGGCAAAGACCAAGCGTTGCTGTCGTCCAAAGTCCGGCGGCAGTCGTGAGTCCCAAAACGTGCATTTTGCCACGCATTAAAATCGTTCCGGCACCGAGAAACCCAATGCCCGAAATGACTTGGGCCCCGACACGCAAAGGATCGTTTGGATAGCCCAAAACTTCAGCGGTATACACACCCATAAGCGTTGTGAGCGTTGCTCCAGTACATACTAAAATGTGTGTACGAAGTCCGGCAGGTCGACCCGTTCGCCCTCGCTCGTTGCCAATCAATCCGCCCATCAATGCCGATAATAGAACACGTACAGTGACAGAAAATGTATTGAATTCGATAAATAAAATGTTGAAATATTCTGCCATGGTCATGGTGGTTGTAGGCTCCATGCGATCACGTCCTTTCATAGTGTTCATAAGTGAGAGGTATAAAAAAAGACAAGAAACAACAAACCTCATGTAAAAAGTCTGTGTTCTTGCTCTCGCTCTCGTCTCTAGCATTCATAATTTTATTAAGTCTATGATACTATAAAAAATATACGTTGTCAATGCTATTTTTATAGTTTTGTGAAATTTTTCTCAAAATAAGTGGATTGCTTTTGTCTAACTTTTATGATATACTTATTCAATAATACTATAAATTAGACATGTTTACTATGATAGAAGTTTTTCTGGATCTATATTTTCTAAAGGAAAAATCACATGTTAAGTAGGAGTTGAAGTATATGGAAAATACAAATAAAGTTTTTAATTGCAACATGGAATTGACACTAGATATCATTGGCGGGAAGTGGAAACCGATTTTGCTGTACCATATTGGCAATCAAGAAGTCGTGCGTTACGGTCAATTGAGAAGACTCGTGCCGACAATTAGTGAACGGGTGCTGTCAAGAGAATTGCGTGCGTTGGAGCTGACAAATTTAATTGTACGAGAAGCGTTTGATGAGAAAGTGTTGCGTGTGGAATATTCCTTGACAGATAGCGGAAAAGAAGTTTTGCCGTTGCTGAATTCCTTGACGGAATGGGGGAATAAGTATAATAAGCAGTTTCAGTACGCAAAAATTTTATGTGAATGAGAAAAGCACAACGGACATTTAAATCCGTACTGACATAAAAATCCATAATTGATTTAGAAAAAAAGTTTTGGTATAGTCAATATGAAACTGCAAATACTAACACAGAATCAAAACTAAAAACCGATCAAACAATTATGGAGGTAGTAAAATGGAAATTATAAATGTATTGAAAAAACGCTATAGCACAAAGGAATTTGACGCAACAAAAAAATTAACCGACACACAAATTACAGCACTAGAAGACTTGTTGCAACTCTCACCATCATCAACGAACATCCAACCGTGGCATTTCGTCATGGCAACGACTAATGCGGGCAAAAAAAGAATCACTAAAGGTACGCAAGGCTTCTTCGCTTTCAATGAAGAAAAAGTCCTTGATGCAAGTGCTGTGATTATTTTCGCTTCCAAAGTAGAACTCACAGAATCCTACTTGCAACACGTCACTGACAAAGAAAATGCAGACGGTCGATTCCCAAAACCAGAATTTATGGAACAAAATCACGGTGCAAGAAGCATTTTCGCCCATATGCACCAACTCGATTACAAAGATTTTCAACACTGGGCAGACAAACAACTCTACTTGAATTTAGGTAATTTTTTACTCGGTGTGGCGGCACTCGGACTCGATGCCATTGCAATGGAAGGGTTCGATTTGAAAGTCCTTGATGAAGAATTTGGTTTGCGTGAAAAAGGCTTTACTTCCTCATTTGTCGTTGCTGTCGGTCATCACAAAGAAAGCGATTTCAATAAAGATTTACCAAAATCAAGACTAGACAAATCAGAAATTATAGACAGAATTTAAGGGGATTTCATTATGCATTATACAGGACAGGTGTATCGCCACCCAATCGAAGCCGATACACCGCTACTTGAAGTAACCGCAGGCTGTTCTCACAATGCGTGTGCATTCTGCACGATGTACCGTGAGACGAAATTTCGAGTTTCACCTCTTGCTCATGTGGAAGAAGACTTGCAAGAACTGAAATCAACAGGGCGGAAAATCAAACGCATTTTCTTAGTCAATGGCGAACCGTTCGTTCTCGCAACTGAAAAGCTGGTCGAAATCGGAAAATTAATCAATCAATATTTCCCAGAAATCGAAACGATTACTTGCTATGCCTCTATCAAAAGCTTGCGGACAAAAACTGTTGAAGACTTGAGACGACTCAAAGAATTGAAGTTTGACGAACTGCATATCGGACTAGAATCGGCATACGCTCCAGCGATTTTACAAATGAACAAGGGCTTTACTGCAGAAGAAGCGTATGAAAATATCGAAAAATTGAAAAAGGCAGGCATGATCTGGGACGCAATCGTGATGACTGGCGTGGCGGGCAAGGGCAACGGCGAGATCCATATTCGTGAAACGGCGAAGTTGATCAATCAATTTCCACCTTATATGGTTTCGCTGATGACGACATCAGTTTCTACTGGTACACTCCTTGAAGAATTGCGTGATGAAGGCAAATTCATTGAATGTACGGAGCTTGAAAAAATCGAAGAAGAAAAATTACTGATTTCACTGCTAGATTTTACGAAAGAAGAGCGGGATGTTCTCTTTTTTGGAGGACACAACTACAACTTGATTCCGTTCAATGCAAATTTTTCTCAAAAGGAAGAAATGATACAATATATCAATTTGCAGTTGCAAAGAATCGACGAAAAACTGTTGCATAGTGCGTACCAAAGGGCGAATATCTAGGAGGAAATTATGATAAAAACAATACTACTCACAGGAGCAACTGACGGCATTGGTCTTTTGACGGCGGAAATTTTGGCGACAGAAGGTCATGCGTTGTTGTTGCACGGACGAAATGAAGAAAAACTTAGAGCAGTCAAAGAAAAATTGTCGGCAGTCAATCCTTCGGCAAAAGTAGAAACGTACAAAGCAGATCTTTCTGTATTTGCAGAAGTCAAAGCAATGGCAGATGAAATTTTAAAAAATCATGACTCAATCGACGGAATCATCAATAATGCAGGGGTATTTGTTGTCGAAACAGATGAAGTCATGACAGTAGATGGTGTCGATATACGATTTGCAGTCAATACGATTGCACCTTATATTTTGACGAAAAAATTATTGCCAATCGTAGCTGAAAATGGGCGGATTGTCAATCTTTCTTCGGCAGCACAAGCCCCAGTCAACCTCGAAAAAATACAAAATCAAAAGCCGTTTTTTCATGATGAGGCATATGCCCAAAGCAAATTGGCGATTACGATGTGGTCGATGTCGCTTGCTGATTCTAGCGAAGTCAAGAAAAAAAATATCGTCGTAGTGGCAGTCAATCCGAAATCATTTTTGGGTAGCAAGATGGTCAAAACGGCATATGGCAAGGAGGGCTACGACCTAAAAATCGGAGCTGATATTTTAATTGAAGCGATGTGTTCAGAAAAATTTGCCGATGCAAATGGAAAGTATTACGATAATGATACGTGCAGATTTGCGAAGCCACATTCATATGCACTGATTGAAACGCATCGCAACGTGCTGATGGAATACTTGAATATGTTTTAATTCCATCAAAATTTCCTGTATCAATAAAACATATATAATAGGAAGAAACTCGTAGATTTTTCTGATACAAATATAGGAAATGCTTTTCTTTCAGGATTGAGAATAAAAATAAGAGAGAAGCACATACTATCTTTGAAAGTGAAAATCACTTTTATCAGAAAGAGGGCAGGGCAATTCACCAAAGAAGTTTGGCATTGCTTGATGTGTTGTTTCTGAATTATTACGATAATCGAGGAGGAATTTACGATGGACAAAAAGATGAATGTTCAAAATAATATGGACAAAGATTGTTGCGGTGGTAGCAAAGCAAACAACAGAACTGAATTTGCACAAGAATATAGTTTGGACGTGTGCAAAAAATCAAATAAGAAAAATTCAAAAATGGACAAAGCAAAAAAATCTGATTGCTAATTTTCGATTTTTATAAACAAGGATCTCTTTTTCGGCTTTATTTTGTCGGAAAAGAGATTTTCTGTTGTGGCAGTAGGGGGGAGTTCTTCTTTGCCAATTTGTCTGGCGGTATCATTGTGTATAAGATAGCGGATTGAAAACATAGTATTTTCCCCTGTTTTTCAGCGTTTTATACAGAAGGTGAAAATTTTTTGAGAAATTTGAAAAAAAGTATTGACAAAGCCGAAAAAGCGTGTATAATAGTAAGAGTCGCTAGTAAAATTAGCGGAATCACTAAAGAGTAAGGTGTTCGTTTTTTGAGGATAGATATTTTTTAAACTATGAATTTTTTGAGTAAAAGCAGTGAAAAAAATAATTTCAAAAAAAATGAAAAAAATACAAAAAAAGTATTGACAAGCCGTATCTGATGTGATAAGATAATACATGTCGACGAGATAAGTTATTATAACAAAAGAACAATGACAAATTGATTCTTTCATAACAATTTCGTCACAAGTAACAAAAATTAATAGTAACAAATTGATCCTTGAAAACTAAATAGTAGGTATACAAACATACAACCCATAGTCAAGAAATTGTGTTTTTTAACACAGACTTAAAATAAAGGGGCTAGCCCTTTCAAAACAACTAGAGGAATAGCCAGATTGAGACTGGTTAGGTAAAAACATTAAATTTGAATTTAAGAGTTTGATCCTGGCTCAGGATGAACGCTGGC
>JAWXUZ010000168.1:0-3115 GCA_044425835.1 Bacillota bacterium
GCTTCATTGCCATGTATCGACAGCAAAAGGTGGTACAATTTCTAAAATTAAGCCGACACTCACACCGGGGTCCATTGTGACGACAGGTAAAAATGAAGTCGATTTCTTAGTGACAGAAAATAATATCGTAAGGCTCAAAGGGCAAACGGCAAGAGAACGTGCGAAGATGATTATTTCTTTGGCGGCAGAGGAATTTAGGGAAGAATTGACGTTTGAAGCGAAGAAAATGGGCTTGATTTGATAATTACAGAAAAGGTGTTGCCATAGAAAAATATATGGCAACACCTTTTTTTATTGTTTCGTCAAAGTGGCAATATTCCCTTCATAACCAATTTCATATCCAAGAAGGTCTGCAACATCTCTAATCTTAATATAATTCGTGCCATCGACTAAAATTCGCTTGACAGCGACACTCACACCGTCAATGATGAGTCGGCTATCCTCGACCAATTCACTCTCATACTGAATGTAATCGAGCAAAAGCCAATGTGTAAAACTGCTATTTGCCACGGTGTTTTTTCTCACACCATACGCAGAACCATCGGCTGCAATGTACATCGGAGTACTGTCTTCTGTTCCAATATAAATGCCAACGTGGCCACTTTTCCAAAGAATTGCTCCTAGTGGAGCATTTTGCAGAGTCGATATCGGCTCTATTTTTTTTGCCACTTCATACAGTTGAGAGGAACTGTATGAAACACCTGTAGCCCAAGAAATTAGCCCCGAACAATCGACGCAAACTTGCCCGATTTTTTGGGCATCGCTGTCCCAAACGTAGTAACTCCCATATTTTTTCTGCAACAAATTGAAGTTGGCTTCGGTCATTATGGTACCTTTCATACCGTAGACGTACGCCGTGCCTAGTTTTTCTTTTGCAAAAGCAATGAGTGCTTTATTTGTCATGAAAATCGCTCCTTTGTAAGGTCTTTTCTATTAGTATATGTAAGGAATGTCTTTTTGCCTATGGTTTGCCAATATTTAGTTTTTATTGTTATTTTTATCCATCACAGAAATATCACAACTCTATTTTATACTAACCAAGAACTAAAGAATTGAATGGGGTTATTTGTAATGGATAACGCAGTTTGCAAAGGAGAATGGGTATGAAGTTTAAGATGAAGCACATGGGCAAAGTAGCAGCAATTGTAGTCGTAGGGGCAGGCATATTTGCAGTTTCTCCAACGCTATACAATGGGCTTATGAGCTACGCAAGTGGCAGTGGCAGTGCGACAGCAAACGCAACGACAGAAACACAAAATTTATATAGAGAAGAAACCGTTGAGAGAAAAGATATCGTAGTCGGTGTGACAGAAATGGGGACAGCTCAACTCAATACGACACTCGTTACGTATGATGTTGACGTTGATATTTCTGGTGTAGAGGTCAAAGAGGGGCAATACATCACGACAGGAACGAAAATTGCAGACGTCAGTCTCGCAGCAGATGTCGATTTGGCAAGCGAATACTACTCACAATATAGCAGTTTATTGTTGTCGTTGGAATCGGCAAGGCTGGATCATGAGAAATTGCTTTTGGATATCGATATGGATCGCCAAGCGGTAGAAAAAAAATTACAAGAAGATTTGGCACAAGAAGCAGATTTTCAAACCACGTATTCATATGCACAAACAGATCTAACTTTGGGGTACGAAAAATTAATGCGTGAAATGGAAGCACTCGAAATTGAAAAAGCAGCAGCGGAGGCAGAACTTGCAGCAGGTTATATCAATACGAGTACGACGATTGACGATGCACAGTACGATTTAGGTAAAATTCAAGATAGCATGAATGAAGTTATGGCGGATTTGTACCATGTGCAACACGTTTGCAAAACGTACGTATACGCAGAAAGTGCAACCAGCAATAATACAATCACAGTATATAGTTGTGGAAATGATGAGAGAGAACACGACGAAGATAAATTATTGGCATCGTATGATTCTTTGCTTGAACAGTTTGAGACGGCAGAGCGAAAACTCGAGCAACTTCTAGCTTCACAAGAATTGCAAGTGGAGAGTTGGGAAACACAAATGCAAGAAACCATCGACAAATTAGAAACCTCTATCTTCGATAAAAATTTAGAAATTGATGCGTATGAAACTTCTACGGAACAAAAAGAAGCGAGTTATGCAAAAGACTATGAAGATGCAGTGTATACACTAAGTACAGCGGAATCGACATATACTTCTAGCATGATGCAACTCGACAATGAAATTAGAAAATCAGAACTTTCTATCCAAAATTATTTAGATAGCATTGCGGAATTGGAATTGTACGTACTCGATGATGCTGTGGTGACAGCTCCTTGTGACGGATATGTTGTGTCTGTTGTGTCGGATTCTACGGTGCGTTCTGAGGGGACTGTGGCAACGATTGGTGATGCCAAACACATCAATGTACTTGTTAGTGTGGCACAAGAAGATATTGCGGATGTGCAAATTGGTATGAAAGCCAACGTCATATTTGATGCGTACGACAATGTGACAGTGCCATCAGTGGTAGACTCCATTAGTATGAGTACAGCGGGTATGAGTACAACAGTCAATTACGTGGTGACGATCCTTTGTGATATTACTGAATACCCTGATTTGGTGGTATATGGCGGTATGACGGGAAATGTGACTTTCGTACAAAGAGAAGCCAACGATGTCATTTCTATTTCTAATAAATGTGTATCGACAGTCGATGGCAAACAATACGTAAAAATGATTGATTCTATGAGTGGTGAAATTTATTTGCATGAAATCAAAACTGGATTTTCTGACGGATTTGAAGTTGAAGTGACAGAGGGTCTTTCAGAAGGTGATGTCATTATCTTAGAAAGTGCGGTGACGTATTAATGCGACTTCCTGAAATTTTAAGACTCGTTTTTATGAATATCAAGCAAAATAAATTCAAAGTGTTTTTGACTTCCTTAGGAATTATCGTCGGGACAGCGACAATTGTAATGGTCATTGCCATTGGTGAGGGCGGAAAACAAGACGTTGCCGAACAATTTAAAAATCTCAATGCAGGCACAATTACTGTGACATCGAATGGTTTGATGACAGGTGGCATGCAAATGGGCGGCGGAATGACGGGTCGTTCGAGTGGCGGTGGCGGTGGCACTTCAGGG
>JAWXUZ010000052.1:0-17471 GCA_044425835.1 Bacillota bacterium
AATCTGTTCAACAATGGTGCATTAGATGAAATTGCGAACAATACAGGGGCGATTGCAAGCAATACTGGAAGTGCAGCAGACTCCTTGGCAAATTCTGAAACAGACTGGGAAATGTTTCGTAATTTGGCAGATCGTCAGTTTTCGCAACAAGTCGCAAACATTACAATCGAAACGAACTTAGGCGGCATTTCAAACAATGTGAATACTGAAGCTGACATTGACGGAATTATATCTCAGTTGACAAAAGGTGTGGAGCAGGCAATGCAGAAATCGATGGAAGGGGTGAGGGGTGAGTTGGTAATGGCTTATGTGATGTACTTGGATGGTGTGCGAATGCCGATGACGCCCTCACCGCCAAAGATAATGGCGGTCGCCGTAGGCGACTTTGCGTAGCAAAGTGAGTTGACCACATCAGCGGTTGAAATTAAAATCAAGAATCAAAATAAGACGGTCAACCTAATCAACGAAGGTGAAATCAATATTTTGAAATCGGCAGGACTTAGCGAGGTTTCGTTTCAGGTCCTATTGCCGAACCAACAGTACCCTTTTGCGGTGTACGAATCTGGATTCAGTGCAGCACAGACATACCTTGACAAGTTCGAGTCGCTGAAAGTGTCGCAAATGCCTTTTCAATGGATTGTGACGAGAGAATTTCCAAGTGGTGGTCAAATTTTCAACACAAATATGAAAGTGTCGTTGGAGAGTTACACCATTAAGGAGAATACAGACTACGGATTTGACATTGTGGCGGAAGTCAATTTGAAGCAGTATAAGGAGTATGGCACGAAAGTTTGCACCGTAGAAACGACAGCTACAGGAACGAGTATTTCTGTGGAGAATGTGCGAGAGACAACGACTTCACCTATGCCACAAACGACAGAATCGTACACCGTAAAAAGTGGCGATACACTGTGGGCGATTGCGAAATATTATTGCTCCCCAATTAAATATTATCAAAAACGATTGCTCTACGGGGAGCAGGCGACCGAAGGTCGCCTTTCTTGAGATGCTGAAACTTCAAAGTATATGGGCGACCTTCGGTCACCCGATAGGAATCTAAAGGTCTCTTTTTTTTAAAAATGCAATATTTAGTTGGCATCTCAATACTATGGTGATGGGTCGAAATACACTGTGATTTACGAAGCAAACTCTTCCACTGTAGCGAATGCAAATTCGATTTATCCTGGGCAAGTGCTGACCATCCCAACATTGTAGAAAAGAGGTTTGGATATGAAAATTGAATTGTTGATAGAAAATAGCGGGTCCGTGTACACGCCACTTTTGGAAGATGGAATCGTCTGGACGACACAAAGAAGTGGTGTTTGTGGTGAACTTGCTTTTTCAGTCCTAAAAGATGAAAGTATCAATTTCAAAGAGGGCAATGCCGTTCGTTTGCGAGTCAATGATACTGATGTGTTTTCTGGTTTTGTGTTCACGAAAGAGCGGACGAAAGACCGATTCATTTCTGTGACAGCGTATGATCAGCTGCGGTACCTGAAAAATAGATATCCCTACGTCTACACGAATTTGAAAGCGAATGAAGTATTGCAAATGATAGCAGAAGATTTTCAGTTGACAGTCGGTGAGACAGAGGACACTGGATATGCTATACCAAGTCGAGTGGAAGACAATACGACACTGTTTGACATCGTAGAAACTGCGATACGATTGACGTATGAAAATACTGGTGCGATGTTCGTGCTGTATGATGACTTTGGCAAGCTTGCGTTGAAAAATATTGAGTCGTTATTTGTGCCTGTAGTTGTGGATGCGGAAACGGCAATTGACTATGAGTATGCCTCAACAATTGACAGGGAGACATACAACAAGGTAGAACTTGTGTACGCAGACGAAGAGGTGGGCAAGAAAGAAGTTTACGTGGCGACAGATGATGCACATGTGGCGGAATGGGGTGTGTTGCAATATTTTGATACACTAGAAGACAATGAACATGGACAGACGAAAGCGGAAATCATTCTGGGATTGAGGAATCGAAAAAGACGTACATTATCGATTCAAAATGCGTTTGGGGATTTGCGAGTGCGAGGCGGTTCTATGATCATTGTGCAGTTGAATATTGGAGATATGATACTCAGTCAGTCAATGTTGGTGGAGTCGTGCGAACATGTCTTTCGTGAGGGAGAGCATTTCATGGATTTGAAGTTGGTAGGCGGTGAATTTGAATCGGGGTGATTTATGGAAATTATGTTGCTTATTTCGTTGGTTTCTGTGGTGTTTGGTGTGTACCAAGGTACCGTATCTTTGAGGCGAGATAAGAGTGGAAGTGAAAATGAAGGTGCGGAGACAGTCAAAGAAATTTTGGAGCATATCAAAGAAGATGTCAATGAGACGAGAGAAAACGAGAGAAGCTTGAAAGAGAAAAATGAAGATGTGCTTGCAAGATTGGGAGTGGCGGAAGCTAGTGCAACGGAGGTGCATGAACGGATAGATGGTTTGGGCAGAGAAAGTAAGAGAAGAAAGTAAAATGTAATCTTAAATAAAAGAAAAACCAGCTTGACAAGGGAAAAGTCAAGCTGATTTTTTTATTGCACCTACTCTATTTTTATTGTTTTTTATGCTGATTTTTATGCTAAGTTGTTGAGAATTATGCTAAGTTTATGCTAGGTGTGGTGGGGACGGTTTTTGTGTGGTGGGTAGGGGGGATGGCGAGATTGCAAGGTTTTTGGGGTGTGGTGGGTGCAAAGTTGACATATTACGTAATTTATGGTATTATATTTTCAAAGGTGATGAGAGAACGAGAAAATTGTGAAGAAGTGTTGCGTAGAATATTGCCTCATGTAGATATTCAAAAAGTAGATATTGTAGAATATGAAAAAGTGATGGATGTGAGTTTGCAGTCAAAAGCTGTGCGACTCGATTTGTATTTAAATGATGGAAAGACAGTCTACAATGTAGAAATGCAAGCAGTAAATAAAGACGATTTGCCAAGAAGGAGTCGATTTTATCAAGCACATATTGATATGGATTGCCTCGCAAAAGGAGAGTTTTATCAACTTCTAAAAAATAGTTTTGTGATCTTTATTTGCAAATTCGATTTGTTCCAAAAAGGTCTACCAATATACACATTTACGAATCGATGCGAAGAAGATTTTGCAGTTCGGTTAAATGACGGGGCGACAAAGATTTTTTTGAATACCACGAGCTGTGAAATGGTTGCCGACAAGAAGATGGCGGAATTTTTGAGGTTCGTCAATAGCGAAAACAATGCCGAATTTCAGACAGAAGATGAATTGATAAAAAAACTAAAACAAAGTGTGGAAGATATTAAAAGGAATAAAGATTGTGAGGTGGAGTATATGAATTTCAATGCAACGTTAAGTCGAGAAAGATACGAAGGCAAATTAGAAGGCAAATTAGAAGGCAAATTAGAAATGGCGATAGGCATGATACAAAATAACGAGCCGATTGAAAAAATTATGCTATATTCAAAAATGTCACAGAGCCAAATCGAAGAGTTGAAAAAGAGTTATAAAAATGATATCAATTTGTAAAATATGAAAAAGTGATGGAAAGACGATTATAATGTAATATACAAGTGGTAAACAAAGATAATTCGCTACTACCCCCAATGACGGAATTTTTGAGGTTTGTCAATAGCGAAAGCAATGCCGAATTTCAGACAGGAGATGAATTGATAAAAAAACTAAAACAAAGCGTGGAAGATATTAAAAGGAATAAAGATTGTGAGGTGGAGTATATGTATTTCAATACAATGTTAATCCGAGAAAGATACGAAGGCATTCAAGAAGGCATTCAAAAAGGCATTCAAGAAGGCAAATTAGAAAGCATACTAGAAGGCAGATTAGAAGGCAGATTAGAAGGCAGATTAGAAGGTAAACTAGAAATGACGATAGCCATGATACAAAATAACGAGCCGATTGAAAAAATTATGCTATATTCAAAAATGTCACGAAGCCAAATCGAAGAATTGAAGAACGAGTTATAAAAATGACATCAATTCAATCTATATCTATTTTTGGAACAAAGAACACTTTCTTATGAACAGCATAACCAAATAGAACGTCTAAAACCTCTTTTTTGCCATATATATATTATAAAGGACAAAAGAGAGGTGTTTTTTTGAAACAAACCACGATTTTAATGAAAAAGAAATTGCTCATATTTTTATTTTTTGCAACGCTAGGATTTTGTATTTTGATTGGGCGACTCATTTATATTGAAGTGACAAAAGGTGATGAACTGCGTGAACTTGCACTCGAACAGCAAACGAGAGACCGTCTAATTGCTGCCAACCGTGGTGCGATTTACGATCGCAACGGTATCGGAATTGCCATGACAGAAACGGTCAATTCCATAAGTGTGATTCCAGTGCAAGTCAAAGAAAAAGAGTCGACAGCGTTGTACTTATCGGAAAAACTTGATGTATCGTATGAAAGTGTGTTGGAAAAAGTACAACAAAATGTGGCACTCGTCCGAATCAAAACGAGAGTCGATACTGCCCTTGCGATGGAAATTCGTGAAGAGGGACTTGCAGGTGTCATGATTGATGAGGGTGTGCAGAGAGTCTATCCATATGGAGAAATGGCGTCTCACGTCATAGGGTTTGTGGGGAGTGACAACCAAGGCATTTTGGGGCTCGAAGCGAAATACAACGAGCAGTTGCAAGGAAGTGAGGGTAAAATTTTGACACTCACAGATTCGAGAGGCAATGAAGTCGAGTCGCAACAAGAACGCATTGCACCAGTCGATGGCGAGAATCTCGTACTGACACTCGATGTGACTTTGCAACAATACGCAGAACAAATTCTGGAAAAAGCAGTCGAGACAAAACAAGCCGCAGGCGGAGCAATCATTGCGTTGAATCCGCAAAATGGGGAGATTTACGCCATGGCGAATTATCCGAATTTCGACTTGAACGATCCATTCACCATCAACGATCCTGAACTTGCGATGGTGTGGTCGTCGTTTGCACAAGAAGAAAAAAATGACTACCTGAATCAGATGTGGAGAAATGGAGCAGTCAGCGATACATATGAGCCAGGGAGTACATTCAAGATGATCACATCAGCGGCGGCACTCGAAGAAGATGTCGTCGAGCCGAGTTCTACATTTTACTGTAGTGGGGCTCATATTGTGCAAGATCGTCGCATCAAATGTTGGAAAAGTCCGCTCAGTCATGGGTCGCAGACCTTTACGGAGGGTGTGCAAAATTCTTGCAATCCTGTATTTATGGTGTTGGGGGAGCGACTCGGTGCAGCAACATTTTTAGACTACATGGATCGTTTTGGATTCAATGAAAAAACAGGTGTCGATCTCGCTGGTGAAGCCGTCGGCATTATGCACAAACTTGAAAATATGGGGCCAGTGGAGTTGGCAACGACATCTTTCGGGCAATCCTTTCAAATTACACCGCTCCAATTGTTGCGAAGTGCCTCGGCAATCGTCAATGGGGGCAATCTCATCACACCGCATTTTGCCAAAGGCATTGCCGATGAAGATGGCGATTTGATAGAAGAATTTACATATCCGCTTGGGGAACAAGTCATTTCCACAGAAACGTCGGAGCAGATGAAAGAAATTCTCGAACAAGTCGTAGAAAATGGCACAGGCAATAAAACGTATTTGGCGGGCTATCGACTCGGCGGAAAAACGGCCACATCAGAGAAATTGCCACGAGGTTCAGGAAAATACATCGCTTCATTTTTGGCATTTGCTCCAGCGGAAAATCCTGAATTTATGGCTTTGATTTTGATTGATGAACCGCAAGGGGTCTACTATGGCGGTACGGTTGTGGGGCCTTTGATGCAAGAAGTCATGTTGAATGCTTTGCCTTATCTGGGCATTGATCCAATTTATTCTGAGGAAGAGCAAAAAGCACTTTCTGAAATTCAAGGAATGGTGCCTGAAGTCGTTGGAAAGTCAGTCAGTGATGCGAAAAATACGCTGTACCAAGAGGGATTTCAGTGGAAATTTGAGGGGTTGGGCGATTTGGTCGTCAAGCAAATTCCGCCATTTGGGGAAGTTGTGAACAAAAATACGGAGATATTGCTATATTTAGAAGAAAAAATGGAAAATTTAGAATAAATTTATTTGGAAGAACGCAATATTTGTGGTATACTAGATGATATAGTGAAATTATACTAGTTGATATTGACCCCTCGACAAGTCAGCCCTTTCTAAATCTTGATGGAACAGGCTTTTGTAGGGGCGACCTGTGGTCGCCCGATAGGGGTGAAGGTGGGCTATGGTCACCGATAAAAAAGTGAAATTCAAAAACAAGGAGGAGCGTCATGATCGCTTTGGAGCAACTCATAAAAGGAATGCCATATACTGTTTTGCAAGGGAGTACCAATCGAAATATCTGCAATGTGCAGTACGATTCTCGCAAAGTGGAAACTGATGATGTTTTCGTTTGCATCACGGGGTTTGCAAGTGATGGTCATGCATTCGCAGAAAAAGCCGTCGACCAAGGGGCAACGGTTTTGGTGTGTGAGCATGCACTCGATTTTGCTGTGCCAGAGTCAGTGACGGTGTTACAAGTAGAAAATAGCCGAAAGGCTCTTGCTGAACTGTCTGCAAGTTTTGAAAATCATCCGTCGGAGCAGTTGCAAGTCGTTGGCATTACAGGTACGAATGGAAAAACGACGGTGACGTATCTCGTGCAGTCAATTTTTCGAGAACTTGGCAAAGACATTGGTTTGGTTGGCACGATTGAAAATCGCATCGGTGATGAGGTGTTGGCAACGGAGCGGACGACTCCAGAATCGAAAGAATTGCAAGCCTTATTTTCGACGATGGTGGAGCGAAAGATCTCTACTTGTGCAATGGAAATTTCTTCACACGCACTCGATTTGTATAGAGTGCATGGCACAAAAGTTGAAGTGGCAGTCCTAACGAATATGACGCAAGATCATCTCGATTACCACCATACGATGGAAAATTACAAACAGGCAAAAGGAAAATTGTTTGCCATGGCGAAAAAATGTGTCATCAATATGGACGACTTGACAGCGGAGTACATGATGGAGCAAACGAGCGGAGACATACTGACGTATGGCATTGACAAAACAGCTAATTTGCAAGCGAAAGCGTTGGAAATCTCGCAAACGGGCATTCAATTTTTGGTGGACTATCAAGGGGAATCACACGCAGTGCGTTTGTCCACACCGGGGCGGTTTAGTGTCTATAATGCGTTGGCGGCAATGGGGGTTGGTCTGCAACTGGGGATTCCTATGGCGACAATTATATCGGGCTTATCGAAAAACGAAGGTGTTTCGGGGCGGTTTGAATCGGTGCAAGGAAAAAATGGTGTGCTTGGTGTCGTGGATTATGCACATACACCTGATGGACTGGAAAATATATTGAAAACGGCGAAAGAATTTGCAAAAGGCAGAGTCATTGTTGTTTTTGGTTGCGGTGGCGATCGTGATGCGACAAAACGTCCCATCATGGGTGAAATCGCAGGGCAATATGCCGATTTGGCAATCATTACCTCAGACAATCCACGTACGGAAAATCCGATGGAAATTATAAAAGCAGTCGAAGTCGGCACGCAAAAAACAAACTGTCCGTATGAATTGATTGTCAGTCGGAAAGAAGCGATTTTCTTTGCTGTCGGGCAAGCAAAAAAAGATGATGTCGTCATTGTGGCGGGAAAAGGCCATGAGACGTATCAAATTTTCAGGGACGAAACGATTCATTTTGACGATATGGAAGAGCTGACAAAAGCTTTGGAGGGAAACCAATGAAACATATAACGATTGAAAATATTGTGGCAGTGACCAAAGGAAAATTGATTGCAACAGGCAGTACAGCGTCTGCTTTGCAAGGAAAAGTTGCCACATCTGTAGTGATTGATTCGAGAAAAGTGGAACAAAATTCTCTGTTTGTACCTATTAAAGGGGAGAATGTTGACGGCAATGACTACATCTTAGATGCATTTGAAAAAGGGGCAATCGCAGCGTTTACTGATACGAAGTTATTCACACCACCCGAAGGAAAATATTTGATCTATGTGGATAACGTCAAAACAGCTTTGCTTGCCCTTGGGCGATATTATAAAAACATGTTCGACATTCCTTTCGTGGCAATCACTGGCAGTGTCGGGAAAACGACAACGAAAGATATGATTGCTTCTGTGGTGAAACAAAAATACAATACGTTAGCAACGGAAGGAAATTACAACAATGACCTTGGCGTGCCGTTGACACTCTTTCGTTTGAAAGATTATCATGAAGTCGCAATCATTGAAATGGGCATGAACCATTCAGGGGAAATTCGCAAATTGGTAGAAATCGTTGAGCCAAGCATTTCTGTAATTTCCAATGTGGGGGTGGCTCACATTGAATTTTTGGGCAGCCGTGAAAATATTTTGTTTGCAAAATGCGAAATATTTGCCTACATGAAAGCAACGGATTTGGCAATTTGCAATCTGGATGATGACATGTTGATCAAATTGGAAGGGAAAACGAAATTCCCGATCGAGTGGTTTTCCACAAAACAAGAAACGGACGTGTATGCTACGGATATTGTAATTTCGTCAATGACGAAAACGAAATGCACCGTACATACAAAAGAAGGTGATATTGATTTGGTGATTCCGATGGCGGGCGAGCATATGGTGTCCAATGCGTTGGCGGCAGTCTCTGTTGGACTTGCCCTTGATGTTCCACTAGAAGATATCAAAATCGGAATTGAGTCGTTTGAGTTGAGTAAAAATCGTCTGGATTTGATTGATTTGCCTAAAAATATAACGCTACTCAATGATTCCTACAATGCGAATCCGGTTTCTATGAAAGCGTCAATTGATATTTTGTCGGAAGCGAAAAACCGTACGGTGGCAGTGCTTGGGTACATGGGCGAATTGGGTTCATTTGCTCCGAAAATGCATGAGGAAGTCGGGGAATATCTCGTAAAAAAAGGTGTGGATTGTTGCTACTATGTTGGTGCTTGTGGTGAGGACATTTCCTCTGGAGCAAAAAAGAATGACATGGAAAATTTCTATGCATTCGATTCAAAAGAAGCTTTGTGGGAAGCACTGTCTAAAGATATCAAAGAAAATGATACGATTTTAGTCAAAGGTTCACGCAGTATGGCACTAGAAACAGTCGTCGAGAAAATTGTAAAACAATGCAAGGAGTGAAATGAGTGTATACATTAGAACAAGCAATTTACGCCATCATGATATCATTTGCAGTGGGAATGATCTCTTGTCCGATACTAATTCCGTTGTTGCATAAAATGAAATTCGGGCAAAATGTACGTGACGATGGACCAGCAACACACCTAAAAAAACAAGGCACACCAACTATGGGAGGTGTTGCATTTTTAGTCGCATTTCTTGTAGCAGCAGTTTGCTTTTTGAATGGCAATGGTGACGGAGTGGCAGTCGTTTTGGTGACGATTGGCTATGGCATTATCGGATTTTTAGATGATTACATCAAGGTCGTGAAAAAAAGGTCACTCGGTCTGCGTGCAGTACAAAAATTGCTCATGCAACTCGTGGTGACGGGTGGGTTTTACTGGTATCTGCTACAAAGTGGCATTGGCACAGAAATTTTGATTCCGTTTATGAAAGGGGCAACGCTCGATTTGGGGATTTTGTTTCCTATTTTCGTGTTGGTGGCTGTCCTTGGAACAGTCAATGGTGTCAATTTGACCGATGGGTTGGATGGTTTGGCTGGTGGTGTGACATTGATTATCACTGCATTTTTTGCCATTATGGCATGGGTGGCTGGTAGTAGCATTGCTCCGATTTGTGGGGCAATTATCGGTGGATTGCTCGCCTTTTTGATTTTCAACTCGTACCCAGCGAAAGTATTCATGGGCGATACAGGGTCGTTGGCTCTTGGTGGATTTGTGGTATCGACTGCATTTTTGCTGAATTTATCACTGTTCATTCCACTTGTGGGATTCATTTATTTATGGGAATCGGTTACGGTATTATTGCAAGTGGGGTATTTCAAATATACGAGAAGAACCACTGGTGAGGGCAAACGATTGTTCAAAATGGCTCCATTTCATCACCATTTAGAAAAATGTGGTTGGAGAGAAACGCAAGTTGTGACGTTATTTTATGTGGCGACAGCAATGCTTTGTTTGATTGGATTTTTGGCGGCAAGCGAGATGTTTTGATGTGGATTTTGCATGTGGTGAAGTGGCTTGATTGGAACTGGCGACCACAGGTCGCCCCTACGAAAAACAGAAAAAATAATGTGTGGTGGGACTGGGACTGGGACTGGTGTCGCCCCTACGAAAAACTGGGGAAATAATATGTAGGGGCGACCTGTGGTCGCCCGATAAAACGCTATTATAAATTGGAAATGTGTAAGGCGGTGTATGATGGATTACAAAAATAAAAAAGCATTGGTTTGTGGCATGGGCAAAAGTGGAATTGCAGCAGCAAGACTCCTCAATGCACATGGAGCTACGGTCACTTTGCAAGACTTAAAAGAAAAAGAAAACTATGAAGACTGGCAAACCCTTGAAAGCGAGGGAATCACACTCTACACGGGAAAAAATCCAGATGATATCTTAGAGGAACAAGACTTGATGGTCTTAAGTCCCGGGATTCCAACGGATTTGCCATTTATCATGCGTAGTGAAAATGAACTTCAGCTAGACGTCATCAGCGAGGTGGAGCTTGCGTATCGAGAATTGCTCTGTCCGATGATTGGGATCACAGGAACGAATGGCAAAACGACAACGACGACACTCGTCGGGGAAATTATGGAAGCAGTCTATGAAAATACGGCTGTCGTTGGCAATATCGGTGTCAGCTTTAGCGGAGAAGTGGAGCGACTACAAAAAGACGATTTCGCTGTGGCGGAGCTCAGTAGTTTCCAGCTTGAGAAAATCAAGACGTTTCGTCCGCACGTTTGTGCTGTCTTAAATATCAGTCCCGATCATCTCAATCGTCATAAAACGATGGAAAATTATATCGCCATGAAAGAGCGGATTTTTGAAAATCAACTCGATTCCGATTTTTGTATTTTGAATTATGACGATGCAGTTTGTCGTGCAATGGCGAAAAAGACAAAAGCGAGAGTTGTATTTTTCAGTAGCAAACAGCCACTGGCAGATGGTGTATTTTTAGAAAATGATGCGATTTATTTGGCGGAAGATGGAACAAAAGAACTTGTGATTGCAACGAAAGAATTGCAGATTTTAGGTGTACATAATTACGAAAATGTGATGGCGGCAGTGGCAATGACACTTGCAGTCGGTGTGGAAATTTCTGTCATTCAAAAAGTTTTACGCAAGTTTTCAGGTGTGGCTCATAGAATAGAGTATGTGGGTGCAGTCGATGGTGTCAACTATTACAACGACTCGAAAGGGACGAATGTCGATGCAGCAATTCGTGGGATTTTGGCGATGGAGCGACCGACCATTTTGATTGGTGGGGGATACGACAAAGGCGGTTCGTATGACGATTGGACGTCACTTTTTGTGGGACGAGTGAAACAGTTGATTTTGATTGGAGCGACTGCAAATGCGATTGCAAAATCAGCCAAAGCAAATGGCTTTTCGGAAATTTCATTTTGCGATACACTCGAAGATGCGGTCGAGTTGGCGAAAGAAGAAAGCCAAGATGGCGATGCCGTTTTGCTTTCGCCTGCGTGTGCAAGTTGGGGCATGTTTGACAATTATGAACAGCGTGGAGACGTGTTCAAAATGTGTGTAAAAAAATAAATAAATAAATACATTTATATAGGTAGAAATGGGGTGAAATAATGGCACAATATACTGGCGGTGAGTCGATTAGACGAAAAAACCAACAACAAAATAAATCGATGCAAACAGTGAAAAAACCGATTGTCCGTAGAGTGCCTGTCGATTTTACCTTGCTATTTGTGGTGTTGACGTTGATGTTGTTTGGTGTCGTCATGATTTTTAGTGCGAGTTACTATACAACGATGACGAGAGAAGCGTATAATTATGATATGTTTTATTATTTGAAGCGACAAAGTGGGTGGGTCGTTTTTGGGCTCGCTGCCATGACGATTGCAGTCAACATTCCGTATGTTGTATGGCGGCGGTTTTCAGTTCTCATGTATTGGACTTCTAACATTATATTGGTAATGTTGCCTTTCATTGGCATTGAGCGTGGTGGACAAAAACGTTGGATCGGAATTACAGATTCAATGTCTTTCCAACCATCTGAATTTACAAAATTGGCTTTGGCGGTATTTTTATCGCATTACATTATCATACATAGAGAAGATTTGAAGAATATAAAAGGCTTTGCAGTCGCAGCATTTTTTGTAGTCCTTCCTGTGGGACTCATTGCCATGACGAATTTCTCCTCCGCACTTTTGGTGTTATTGATGGGGGCGACGATTCTCTTTGTGGGGAGTCCGAAGATTTGGTACTTTTTTGCAGCCCTTGGTGCTGCCATTCCTTTGGGGGCAATTGCAATTGCACTGCAACCGTATCGACTCAGCAGAATTTATATATGGTTTGATCCTTGGCTCGACCCACAAGGTGATGGATTCCAAACAATACAAGGTTTATACGCTGTGGCCTCGGGCGGTTTGTTTGGCTTAGGTTTGGGGCAAAGTCGTCAAAAAACGTTCGTACCCGAATCGCACAATGACATTATTTTTGCAATCATTTGTGAAGAACTCGGCATTGTGGGTGCGGCTCTCGTCATTGTGTTATTTGGTGTTTTGATTTGGAGGGGCATCAAAGTGGCAATGAAAGCCAAAGATGCATTTGGTACACTTCTTGCGACCGGCATTACTTCAGTCATTGCGTTCCAAGCCATAATCAACATTGGTGTTGTGACAAATACGATTCCCAATACGGGGCAACCACTGCCCTTCATTAGCTATGGTGGTACATCACTTTTATTTTTATCGGTGATGATGGGGATTTTGCTCAATATATCGAAGTATCAAAAAGAATAAATGGGAAATTGGAGTATTTTTTTAGTTACAATTGACAAAAATATAGATGAGAATATCTGCAAAAATAAGCATTGCCCGCACATTATGTATACAATATATCATATTGCACAAAAACAGTCTTTATTCTAAATGGTATAGACTGTTTTTTTGTGCAATACAACTAAAAGGTGTGAGAGAAATTCAAGGTGGAAATTTATTTTATCCATACTTTATTTATTTTTTACAAAAGTCAAGTAAAAACACTTGACAAACCTTTTTTTATGGTGTAGAATGGCAATGTACATTAGGTAAAGAAAGCTGAGGATTGGTCATGGAACGTATTTTTAAAACCACATTGCTGTTTGATTTTTACGGCGAACTCTTGACCAAGAAGCAAAAACAAGTTTTTTCTCTACATTACCAAGACGATTTGTCGTTTACTGAAATTAGTGAAGAACTTGAAATCACTCGCCAAGGTGTACATGATCAGCTGAAACGGACTGAAAAAATTCTTTTAGGATACGAAGAAAAACTAAAACTTGTAGAGCGATTTTTACATCAACATAAATCGTTGTCAAAAATCCAATCAATTATCGAGTCGATGACTTTCCAACCAACAGAAGAAAATCAGAATGGGTTTAGCGAAATTATGGAATTGATCGATGATGTTTTGGAAAATGATTGATTGCAAAATGGAATCAATGAAGGAGGCTTTCTGTGGCATTTGAAAATTTATCTGCAAAGTTGCAGGACGTATTCAAACAACTAAAAGGCAAAGGTATTTTGACTGAGGACGACATCAAAGTCGCAATGCGTGAAGTCAAAATTGCTTTACTCGAAGCCGATGTCAACTTCAAAATCGTAAAAACGTTCATTAAATCTGTGACAGAGCGTGCCGTTGGTGTGGAAATCCTTGAGGGACTCAATCCAGCCCAACAAGTCATCAAAATTGTAAACGAAGAACTCGTTGAATTGATGGGCAGTACGCAAAGCAAATTGACGGCCTCAAAGCATCCGCCTACCGTTTACATGATGGTCGGTCTGCAAGGGGCAGGGAAAACGACGACAACAGGAAAACTCGCAGGGCAACTTAGAAAAGAGGGGAGAAATCCACTTTTGGTGGCTTGTGACATTTACCGTCCAGCAGCCATTAAGCAACTGCAAGTCGTTGGAAAAACGTACAATATCCCAGTATTTGAAATGGGTACGGAGGTAGCTCCTGCTGAAATTTCAAAAAAAGCAGTCGAATTTGCAAAACAAAACCACCACGATGTCATGCTAATTGACACGGCAGGCCGTTTGCATATCAATGAAGAATTGATGGGCGAATTGCAAGACGTCAAAAAAGCAATCATGCCACAAGAAATTTTGTTGGTAGTTGATGCAATGACAGGGCAAGACGCTGTGACGGTGGCGGAAAGCTTCGATACACAACTCGGTATCGATGGCATTATTATGACCAAATTAGATGGGGACGCTCGAGGCGGTGCAGCACTTTCTGTGCGAAACGTCACTGGCAAACCGATTAAATATATTGGTATGGGAGAGAGAATGGACGATCTTGAGCCGTTCTATCCCGATCGTATGGCCTCTCGTATTTTGGGCATGGGTGACGTGTTGTCTCTCATAGATAAAGTCCAACAAAATATCGATGAAAAAGATGCGATGGAATTGCAAAAGAAAATGCTCACAAATGAATTTACTTTAGAGGATTTTCTCACGCAAATGCAACAAATTAAAAAGATGGGTCCACTGCAAGATTTGATGGGCATGATTCCTGGAATGGGAAAAATGAATCTCGATAAGGCATTAGAAGGTGTCGATACTGGAAAAGAAATGGCTCGTGTGGAGTCCATTATCTACTCCATGACAAAAGCCGAAAGAGCAAATCCTTCCATATTAAATGGCCCACGAAAAAAACGCATTGCTGCTGGCTGTGGTCGTAGCATTGCCGAAGTCAATCGCTTGCTGAAACAATTTGAAGATATGAAAAAAATGATGAAGCAAATGAGCGGTATGACGGGTTCTAAAAAAGGCAAGAAGGGTCGATTGCCCTTTTTCCAATAAATGCAATAACAACACTCACAAACAAAAACAAAAACCAACAAACATCTTTAGGAGGAAAACAACATGGCAGTAAGAATTAGATTGAAAAGACTAGGTGCAAAGAAAGCTCCTTTTTATAGAATCGTAGTAGCAGATTCGAGAACGGCAAGAAACGGAAAATCCATCGAAGAAATCGGATACTATGATCCTACAAAAGAACCTGCTGTACTCAAAGTAGACGTAGAAGCAGCAAAAAAATGGATTGCAAACGGTGCACAACCATCTGATACAGTAAAAGCTTTATTGAAAAAAGCAGAGGCATAAGCAACGAATCCTAATTTTTGATAGGAGGTTTCTCGTATGAAAGAATTATTAGAAGTGATTGCAAAAAATCTTGTAGATGCCCCTGAAAAAGTAGAAGTCATTGAAACGCAAAAAGATCGTACGCTGATTTTGGAGTTGAAAGTGGATCCGAAAGACATGGGGAAAGTCATTGGCAAGCAAGGACGTATTGCAAAAGCGATTCGTACAGTGGTGAAAGCTTCTGGAGTACATGAAGATAAAAAAATCATTGTCGAAATTATACAATAAAAATAACAACATAAGCAAGTACCGAGTTGAGGTGAACCGTAAAATCAGATCCTACATTTTTTTGTCAATGCACATGAAAATATACAAAGAGGACGTGCTGTTTTTGGTGAGTCCTTTGATACAAATTTCGATGGAAGACATTTGATATTTGTAGGCTCGGTACTTTTTTGTATCGTAAAAGAACCGCTATTTAGAGGTGTACAATGGAACAATATTTTGAAATTGGAAAAATTACAGGCACGCACGGACTCAAAGGCACGTTTCGTGTGTTCCCAACGACAGAAGATCCCACTCGTTTTGAACAATTAAAAGAAGTCATTATCGAGCATGGCAAGGAATTTGTGACACATAAAATCCAAAAAGTGGCATACCAAAAAAAATTCGTACTGCTCACCGTGAAAGAAATTACTGATATCAATGTGGCGGAACTCTATAAAAATGATCGCATTTTGATTCCTGATTCACTGGCAATTCCTCTCGAAGAAGATGAGTATTATACGAGAGATTTGTATGGTATGGAAGTCACAACCGATGACGGCGAAGTGCTTGGTGAACTCGTGAAAATTTATGAAACAGGTGCAAATGATGTTTATGGCATTCAAAAAAATAAAGAGGAAAAAGAACTTCTCATTCCTGCCATCAAAGATTGTATCCTTACGGTCGATATCACAAATCGTAAAATGGTCGTGCAATTATTAGAGGGGTTACGATAATGAAACGGTATACAGTCCTAACGCTATTTCCTGAAATGATTCTGGAAACGCTTGGTCATAGCATGATGGGGCGGGCCCAAAAAAAAAATATCATTTCCGTAGAGGCGGTGAATATTCGTGATTTTACACACAACAAACATTTGAAAGTCGACGAACCGCCGTATGGTGGTGGTGTGGGTATGGTCATGCAAGCCCCTCCGATTTACGATGCGTATGACAGTATTGAGAAAACGGGGACACCTCGTGTGCTATATATGACACCGCAAGGCAAACCGTTCACACAAAAAATGGCGGAGGAATTTTCAAAAGAAGACCATCTCATTTTTTTATGTGGACATTACGAGGGCATTGACGAGCGGGTCATTGAAGAAATTGTGACAGATGAAATTTCCTTAGGTGATTTCGTTTTGACAGGTGGAGAATTGCCTGCAATTGCCATGATTGATAGCATTGCACGTTTGGTCGAGGGGGTGCTTGGCAAAGCGGAGTCATTCCAAGATGAGAGTTTCCAAAACGATCGACTCGAATATCCGCAGTATACAAGACCTGCAATTTTTAGAGAACGAGGAATCCCTGACATATTACTCAGTGGGCATCATAAAAATATTGAGTTATGGCGAGCGGAACAATCACTTTTGCGGACGGCAAAAAAACGTCCTGATTTGCTGAAAAATCAAGTATTGACAGAAAAAGAAATTACTTTTTTGGCGACTCATGGCATTTTAATCAAAGATTTCCAAACATTAAAATGAAAAAATATGAATTAATGCTTTATTTAATTCAAGTTCATATTTTGTTCAAAACAATCAGTTATACTCAGTGTAATCAATCGAAAACGAATTGACGATGATAAGTAATTTATTTTTAGGAGGTACACAAATGGCAAATGAAGACAACAAAAATATATTTATGAAAGATGGAAAAGTATATCGCAACAAATTCGATATGGGAGGCAATATCACTGGAACTGAGGAAGTTGTAGATCCTACGGAAGAGGATTTTGACGAACTCGAAGAGGCGATGGCAGCAGAAGCAGCAGAAGCAGCGGCGGCAGCAGCTGAACCAGAACCAGAGCTAGAGTCAGAACCAGAAGAAGCGGTTGAAGACGGTGAGCCACCAGAGCCATTGGCTATGCCTGTAGATGAAGTGGAAGCTGAGGAAGTAGCAGTGGAAGAAGCACCAGCTGAACCAGAAGAAGTGCCAGTCGAAGCAGTAGAGGAAGCACCAGTCGAAGCTGTAGAAGAAGAACCAG
>JAWXUZ010000169.1:0-3092 GCA_044425835.1 Bacillota bacterium
TTGTACTCGGTGCAACAGGCGTTGCAAATACAGGCAAACTACCTAAAGCAATTACAAAAGCAAGGAGTAATGCAAAAACCGATTTTTTATTTCTTATAAATTTGTTCATTGAAACCACCTTTCTTGTGTGTTTTGTCATTTTTACCATTTGAACATGTATGCAAGAGATGTAAACTCTCAAAGCAGATTGATGCAAAAGTTTCACTTATTCTCTTGCGGTATATATTTTCGAGTATTACCTTTAAGGAATTTTCATATAAACGACCTCCTTCTTTATATTAAAGCTGAGGTAAATACCTCTCCAAAAACAAACACTACAGTAAATTCTTCATAAAGTCTCCTCTATTTAGTGCTTACTGATTAATATAAAAATGCTGTTATATCAACGTTTACAAGCACTTTTATTCAGTCTGTCTACAAGATTTTTTCCATAAAACACTCAAACCCTTGCAGATATAATTTTTGATAGTTACTAAAGTGAGCAAAAATTAAAGTTTTCGGTGTTTGAGGCAGAGCCTCAAGGTCTTTATCTTTTAATTTTTTGAAATTCTTCTGTTTTTAAAAATATTAGAGTTATTCAGCAGCCATTATTTATAACTGGAATCTTTTTTTAAACTAAGTGCTAAAAAGGTATACCTTTTTGACAGGGCAAAAATAGGGCTGAAAACGCAAAAAAACACCATTAAATGGTGTCAATACGTCCTAAATTTACTTGTATAAAAAGGTATACCTTTTTAGCAACTCAAACTTGTTTATTTAATCATACCACCTTTTTATACCATATGCAACATATTTTGACAATTTCTTTACTTTTTTCTGACAGTTTGCAATTTCACCCAGTTCAAATACGTCGTTCTCGATACCTCAAGCAACTTCGCCGCCTCCCCTATACTAATTTCTTTTGCCACACACATCTTATGTACTGATACAAAGTTTTTCGGAATCGGCTTCGATGGTCGCCCCAAGTGTTTTCCTTTCTCCTTGGCGATTGCAATGCCCTCTGCCTGTCGCTTCCTGATATTTTCTCGCTCCGTCTGTGCCACATAACTGAGAATCTGCAACACCAAATCCGCCACGAACACCCCTGTCAAATCTCTATCTTTCGTCCTAGTATCTAACAGTGGCATATCTAACACAAGAATGCTTGCCCCGATTTCCTTTGTGATGATTCGCCATTGCTCAATGATTTCCTCGTAATTCCGCCCCAAACGGTCAATACTTTTGACCACCACAAGATCACCTTCTTTTAGCTTGCATACCATTTTCTTATATGTTGGTCGCTCGAAGTCTTTGCCACTCTGCCTGTCCCTGTAAATATTTTTTGCTTCGATTCCGAAATCTTTCATTGCTTTTTCTTGCCTGTCTGTGTGTTGCTCTTTCGATGACACACGAATGTAACCATAATTCATAAAATCTACCTCCCAATGATTCTAATTGACGAACTCCCTCCTATAGTGTAATCTATTTTCTAGCAAATAAAAAAGAGTATCTCCTCATATCAAGAAACACTCTATACCGCATTTTATTTTACTTCAAATATTTATTCAAAACTGCATTTTACAGCCCCCTCCTCCCCCAATTCTCATTTACAGCCCTATTTCCCTCAAAACCCACCCAATTTACAGCCCCCTCAAAACACCCATCAACCCATTGATTTCATCGCATTCTTCCACACCCCATCCCCTTTGCCCATCAAAGGCACGTCCGACCAAACATAAAGTAGTCACGTAGTGCCACCTTGCCCCAAGCGGACTCTCTTTCTTTCATTTTTGTAATGGTCGTTGACACGTTCAGACAACAAAAAAGCAGTGACTTTTCGCCACTGCTCCCTTGTACTCTCACCCAATTTTTTTCAGGTGTACTGCTCACTTTTTCGCCACTTCCACCTCCACCATAAGCCCTGTAAAAAATAGGATTTCAAGTATCCTATTTTGCTTCACTGTAATTTTCTGCACCACTCTCCAGACGAGTTCTTCATCAAATTTTGTACTTTCCAGTTTAGAAACTTTCGTCAGTACTTCTTCCACTTTATCCTTTCTAACCGACTTCTTCTTATTCAACTTCTCTTGCTCGATTGCCTGCTTTTTCTTCTCTCTCAAATCTGCAATTTCTTTCGTCAGCTCCACAATTCTACGATGGTATTTCTCGTCCAATTTGCCCTCTGTGACACTCCGTTGGTTCAGTTCGAGTATTTCCTTCTCCAAGGCTTCAATCCGCTCGTAAATCCCCTTTATTTCCATTTTCTGCGACGTATACCCTTGAATCACTTTCAGCGTATTACTCCGCAAGATTTCTATGTACTCACCATCATTTTCTACGACTCGATCAATCGCTTTCATGATTGCCCTGTGTAGTGGAATTTCCTTTAGCGTAGGAGCTTTGCAACTAGACTTCGAGCCATTTTTTAACTTCTCGCTACATCTCCATACAGCTTCTTGACCATCCGCCAACGTCCAAAGTTTTCGTTTATATGCATGACCGCAGTCGCATTTCAACAGCTCTGTCAACACATATTTTGAAGTGTAACTTTTCGTTTCTACAACTTCCAAATTCTGCATAGTTTCTATTTCTTCACTTTTATTTTTGCCATGTCCATTTTCGGATTTTTCACCGAACCCTTTCTTGCCGATTTCCGTCTATAAATTTCCGTTTGCACATCTTGAAAAATTGCTTTCTCCACAATCGGCACATGATGATTTTCTACATAAAACACATCGCATTCTCCACGATTTTTTGATCGTTTCTTCGTCAGATAATCCACAGTGTACGTCTTTTGCAGTAGACAGTCACCACAATATTTTTCATTTTGTAGCATGGATAAAATCGTGGTAGAGTTCCATTTCGATTTGCCAGTTGATGTTTTGATTTCTCTCACTTCCAGTTCCTTAGCGATACGATTTCCACTCCACCCATCGAGATATTTTTTGTACATGAATCGAACAATTTCAGCTTCTGATTCTTCGATTATCACACCGCCATCTTCGGCTTCAGCGTAGCCAAAAAGCGTTTTCATGTGCATGGTCGGAATGCCTTGCTCGAACTTCCGCACAATGCCCCACCGAGTGTTTTCGCTAATACTTCGACTTTCTTCC
>JAWXUZ010000170.1:0-3083 GCA_044425835.1 Bacillota bacterium
AACCAGTTGCTTCTTTGAGAGTTTTTACTTCTTCAGTAATGACACCCAAATCTTCAGCGATGATTGGCAAATCTTTCGTATCGAAACGTTTTTCCATTTCTTTGAAGAAAGGAAGACCTGCACTGCTCACCCATTCGCCACTTTTGGCATCTTTTGAGCCAAATGGCACTTGCCAGAAACTTTCAAATCCTCTGAAATGGTCAAGACGAACGATGTCTGATACTTCAAATGCTTTTTTGAGACGAAGGTACCACCACTCGAATTTGTTTTTCTTTTGGTTTTTGAAATTGTAGAGTGGATTCCCCCACAATTGACCAGTTTCACTGAAATAATCAGGTGGCACACCAGCAACCCCAACAGGGAAGCCCAATTTATCTAAGATGAAATCTTGTTGATTTTGCCAAACATCCGCACTATCATACGAAACGAAAATTGGAATATCGCCCACGATTTTCACATCATTTTTATTTGCATACGCTTTCAAGTCTTTCCATTGCATATCGAATAGGAATTGCAAGAAGATATAATAATTGTATTCATTTGCGAATTTTGTTTTGTATTCAACGATTGCTTTTTCGTCGAAATCACGCAACCCTTTAGGGAAAGAAACCCATGACGCACCATTAAAGTAATTGTTTGCATCGTCTGCTTTTAGGACACTTTTGCAATTTTTAGCAAAAGCCTCACGCTCTTTTTGTACTTCAGGTGTATTTGTTGCACGTTCTTCCACAAAGTGATTTTTTGCCGCCATGAATAATGCATATCCCTCGAGCCAATGTGCTTCGGCTTTGATAAACGCTTTGAATTCAGTAGCGAACACTTTTTCATTTTCTTGAAATCTTTCAAATGCCACTTGGAATAGAGGTCTTTTGATTCTTCTAGCCATAGCATAATCAGTTTTGCCTTGGTCATGCGTTCTGACTGCGTTGACTTCATCAGCTGTTAGCAAGGAAAGGTCAACTAATTTTTCCAAATCAATGAGTAGTGGCTCACCAGCAAATGCCGATGGGCTTTGGTAAGGTGAATCTGTACTATCGACAGGACAAAGAGGTAACATTTGCCAAAGAGTTTGTTTTCCTCTTTTCAAAACATCAACAAATTGGAAGCTGTTTTTTCCAAAATCACCAATAGCAAATGATGATGGCAATGAGGTAGGGTGCAATAAAATTCCGCTCGTTCTTTTTTGTTCCATGATTGATTTCTCCTTTTGTAGTTTCTTGATTAATTGGTATTATGCTGATTCAATATTCATTTCATACTCTCGATTTTATCATAAAAATTCATAAAAAGAAAGAAAAATTATATCTTTTTCTATTTTTTGGCTAGAATACCAATATTCTATGGGAATGAACGGCTTATTATTGCAAATAGTAGTAAAGCAATATTGATTCATGCAATGAATGATATTTTTTAGATAATATTTAAGAGTTTTTGAGTAAAAATGTAGTGATTATCAAGTACTAACTTGAAGGAAATTGAACTGACTCTGCAAAAAAAATTTAAAAAATATAGTATTTTTCACAGTAAATCAAGTATATTGCATACAGTATATCCAAAATTACAGGAGGTATTACAATGAAAAAAATAAATATTTTACTTGCAATGTCAATTTTTGCCATGGGGTTTGTCGGTTGTGGCACAGCAAACAACTTAAGAGACGCAACAGATTCTTACGGTTACTCGTATGAGTATCAAGACCGATACGGACTTGACAACAATTACTACGATTACGGAACAGGCAGTTACAACACAGGAAGCAATTACGGAACAGGCAGTTATAACTCAGGAAGCAACTATGGAAATTATAATTCCTACAATTCAGATTTAGGATACAGCGGTAGCACAAGAGGTGGCAATGCGTACTGGGACGGTTACGGCATCAACGCCGGACGAGATATCGAAAACATGTTTGATTCAAGTTTTGACACAAATTCCATGTTGAATTAATGTAAATAGTTCCATTTCGGGCGGCCATTGGTCGCCCCTACATTTATAAGGAGGTAGCCCATGAACAAAATAAAAAACAACTTGCCTATCATCTTAATTGGTCTCATCACTGGCCTAGCCAACGGTTTATTCGGATCGGGCGGTGGGACAATCGTCGTCCCGTCTATGGAAAAATTCCTAAAACTCGAAGAACACAAAGCCCATGCGACAGCCATCGCCATCATTTTGCCTTTGTCCGTCATCTCCCTCATTATTTATGCATGGGAATCGAGTATACTTTTTAGTGTCGCCCTCATTACAAGCATTGGCGGTGTCATCGGTGGGACAATCGGAGCGAAGTTGCTCGGGAAAATTTCCTCGGTGTGGTTGCATCGGATTTTCGGAATATTCATGCTTGTTGCCGCTGTAAGGTTGGTGATTTCATGAGTTTTGATTTGACTTTGCTTTCGGGTAGTGGCTTGCTGATTGCTGGATTGCTTTCAGGTATTATCAGCGGAATGGGCATCGGCGGTGGCACAATCCTCATACCGACTTTGGCCTTTTTGTATGCCATCGAACAACAAGCCGCACAAGGAGTGAACCTCGTGTTTTTCCTACCGACAGCCGTCATTGCTTTGTATCTTCATAATAAAAATCACCGTGTCGAATGGGGAATTGCAAAAAAAATTTCAGTATGTGGTGTGTTGGGTGCAATCGCTGGATCGTTCATTGCACTGTCACTTGAGCCAGATGTACTACGGAAAGTGTTCGGGGGATTTTTGCTGTTGATGGGAGTAAAAGAAATTTTTGCACATAAAAAAGTGGGGTAAGCGAACCCCACTTTTACGTTATTTTTATCATTGTAAAATCATCTTATTTTTCAATTCTTCAATTTCAGACAAAGTCAGTTCAGTAAACTCCATAATTTCTTCAATCGATTTCCCTCGTTGAATCATTTTTTTAGCTATGCTCATTTTTCCCTCGATTTTTCCCTCGATTTTTCCTTCGATTTTTCCTTCGATTTTTCCTCTTGCTTCTCCTCTTGCTTCTCCTCTTGCTTCTCCTCTCAATTCCCCTTGCCATACTTCATAATCTAACGTTGCATTCATACTCATATACTCCACTCCAATTACATATCTAAAATCATTTTATTTTTC
>JAWXUZ010000053.1:0-17314 GCA_044425835.1 Bacillota bacterium
AAGGGGGTATCGATGTCACTCTATCTAATAAACCTATTATACAATAAAATCTTGTATAAATATACAGTGAATAAATGACCCTAACGGCTTTTTATTCACCCAATTACATTATATAAGGGGCTGTAAATTGGGTAGGTTTTGAGAGGAATAGGACTGTAAATGAGGAATGGGGGGAGGAGGGGCTGTAAAACGAAATGGCGAAAACAGAAATCTGAAGTCCTGATTGTAGATTATGATTTCGTATATGTAGTAAAAAATAATCACAGTATTTTGTTTGAGAGTCTATTTGATAGAGAAAGTGGAGATTCTTTTTTCGAAATAGAATAAAACTGTATTGATTTCGTTTTTATTGTAGTGTATTGTGGTAGAAAAGAATTATTGCGAATCCACGCAATTAGTGTGGTTTTGGCAATATGCACAATAAAATTTATAATTAATATACAATGTGCATAAATAACGTTATTTATTTTGTATAATAGGTATCAATTACACAATAAATTTAAAAATAATACACCTTTTTCAAAAAATGCTATCTATCCATGTGGTAGTTATGCTGATATACTCACAATATAAACAACAAGTTTATTGCACCATTTGAAGTGTAACTAAAAAATCTCAAACCGTTCATCGTTGCAACATTACAATCGATTGCGGGAGTGGGAAAACAGACAAAAGAGGAAGACAAGGGAGGAAATTTGTATGAAAAAAATGATTTCGGTATTGGTAATGGCAGCGGTGCTAGGTTGTACTGCGGTAGGTTGTGGAAGTAGTAGCACAAGTAGTGGTAGTGCAGATAGTAGCAGTGCAGACAACAGTAGTGCTGAAACTGGAAGCGAAGAAAAAGCACCAAGCGAAAGTGCATCATCAGGCGAGGACACAGTATTGAAAATATTTTCCAACTTGCCAGATAGAAACAACGGACAAGGCTTAGTAGAACAAACTTTGATTGATGAGTATATGGCTGAAAATGAAGGCATCATAATTGAAGTAGAAACGTTAAATGAAGAAGCATATAAAACAAAATTCAGAGCGTATTCAATGGAAGGTATGCCAGATGTAGTTAGTATTTGGGGACAACCATCATTTTTGACAGAAGTACTTGATGCAGGTGTACTTGCACCTTTGAATGAAGCAGATTATGCGGATTATGAATTTGTTTCAGGTTCACTCAATGGATTCAAAAAAGATGGGCAATTGTACGGTTTGCCAAGAAATACAGATGTCGCTGGTTTTTACTATAACGAAAAAATGTTTGCTGACAATGGTTGGTCTGTGCCAAGTACATACGATGAATTTTTGACACTTTCAGGAGATATCGTAGCAGCTGGAATCACTCCTGTTGCAATGGACGGTGGAGACGGTTGGCCTTTGGCAATTTACCTATCTGACATTTTATTCCAATTGGTTGGTCCAGACTATGCAGCTGTAGTTGACAATGCAATTGTAACACAAGATTTCAGCGATCCAAACTTTGTAAAAGCAGTTGAAATTTTAGTAGAAACAGTAGAAGCAGGTGCGTTCCAAAATGGTTATGATTCTCAAGATTATGGAACGGCAATGAATTTGTTTACCAATGGGCGAGCAGCCATGTTTTACATGGGTAGCTGGGAAACTTCTATGGCACTCAATCAAGATATTCCAGAAGAAATTAGAGAAAATATCCGTGCATTTACAATGCCTGTGATTGATGGTGGTGTCAGTGGTGCAACAGATATCACAGCATGGAATGGTGGTGGATACGCTGTTTCATCACAATCAGAAGTGAAAGACACAGCAATTGATTTCATCAACTTTATGTACCAACCAGATAAATTATCAAAACTTGGTTGGGAAAACGGTGTGGGTATGTCTGCACAAAATCAAAGTGAATATATTTCAGGAAATGAAACAGATTTGCAAATGCAATTTGTAGATATGATCAATGGAGCAACAAATGTTTCAGGTACACCAATCAACGATTGTGGTTCAGCAACGTTCAAATCAGCGATGGAAACAGAAATTCAAAGTGTATCAAATGGCGGAATCACAGTAGATGAGTTCATTACTCTATTAGGTGAAGCTTGTAAATAAATAGAATAGAATAGAAAACAAAATATGACACCCACACAACTTGATTATCCAATAAATGAAATTGTGGGGGTGTTTTCTGTTAAGGAGGCGAGAGTAAGTGAATAAATTATATAGCAACAAAGCGGTCATCTTGAGTCTTGTTTTGCCTGGGCTATTGTTGTTTGTTTTTGCAGTATTGGCACCGATTTGCTTGAGTGTGTATTACGGGTTTACGAATTTTTCGGGTATGGGTTCATACGAATTTATTGGTTTTGAAAACTATGAAAAATTGTTTTCGGACACTGCATTTCATACAGCGTTGAAAAATTCGTTTTTACTAGCGATTGGATTTATCTGTATCCAACATCCATTGGCTTTGATTGTGGCGGCGGTCCTAGATAAAATAGGTGGACGAGCAGAAAATTTTTTCAGATGTGTGTATTTTATACCGAATGTAATTTCTGTTGCAGTCATTGCGTACCTTTGGAAATTCATTTACAATCCTGATTTTGGCTTGCTCAATAATATCATTTCTTTTTTTGGTGGTGCAGGAGATATCAATTGGCTCAGTCGTGACAATGCGATATGGTCGGTATTGCTCGTTTTGGTTTGGCATGGTTTTGGTTGGGGTATGTTGATTTATTATGCTGGGATTAAAAATATTGATCCTGTTTTGTATGAAGCGGCATCGATTGATGGAGCTGGAAAAATCACTACATTTTTAAGAATCACCTTGCCACTTATGAAACCTGTCATTCAAGTGAATGTGACAATGGCTGTCATTTCTGCCTTGAAACAAATGGAAACTGTATACTTATTGACAGGCGGTGGTCCTGGAAATAGCACACAATTTGCAGCGAATTACCTTTACCAACAAGCGTTTGATTCTTTCAAATATGGATATGGAAATGCGATTGGTGTTGTATTTATTATCATTTGTTTGGGTGCAACAGTTCTATTGAATTACTTGTTCCAAGATGAAGAATCGAAATTGGAAAAACGTATGGCAAAAAAGAAAAAGAGTGGCAAAAGTGAAAAAACTGAACAAGTAGAGGAGGCGATTTGATGGAAAGCACAGCGACAAAAAATACACCATTTGGAAAAGTGGTTTTATGGGCAATTTTGATTTTCATTGCTGTCATTCAAATTTTTCCGCTCGTATGGCTATTTAACTTCTCACTTGTCAGCAGTACAGAAATGTTTACAAATGGTCTGCTCGTAATTCCAGAAACCGTGCAATGGAACAACTATAAAACTGCATTTACTGAAGGGAATTTTACTTTATACTTACTCAACAGTATCTTGATCAATACAATAGCAGTGGTTTCAGTTGTTCTCATTTCTGTGACCGTTGGGTTTGCTTGTAAGAGAATGCGTTGGAAACTCAGCGGGCTTGTGAAAACTTTGATTCTCATGGGAATGATGATTCCGATTCATGCGACTTTGCTACCAAACTATAGAATCTATAGCCAATTGGGACTCATTGATAGTGTGTGGGCGGTGTTGATTCCATACATTGCGTTTTCCTTGCCACAAGGATTGTTTTTGATGAGTAGCTTTATGGAAGCAATTCCTGTCGACTTGGAAGAAGCAGCTGCAATTGATGGTTGTGGAATTTATAGAATTGTATTTCAAATTATGCTACCATTATTAAAAGGTCCAATTGCGACAATTTCAATTATGACATTTTTGAATAACTGGAATGAATTTATCATGGCAAGTACATACCTAAGCTCGAAAACATGGAAAACATTGCCTTTTGCTGTACTCGAATTTACTGGAGAATATTCTTCTAATTACGCTGTACAATTTGCAGTTATGGCGTTGACCGCACTACCAGCAGTGATTATTTATCTATTGCTCAACAAACATATTACAAAAGGCGTTGCACTTGGAGCTGTAAAAGGGTAAAATAATTCCAGATAGATGTAAATCATTGTAAAATGCATGTGGAATAAAGAAGTCAATTATTATATCCAATGCATCAATATTTGGAGGTATTTTCATGAGGTATCTAAAAAATAAAATCAATTCCTTGAATTTCAAACAGAAAATGATTTTTTATGGCTATGC
This sequence comes from Bacillota bacterium, assembly GCA_044425835.1. GTDB lineage: Bacteria > Bacillota > Clostridia > Lachnospirales > Anaerotignaceae > Chakrabartyella. The sequence goes on from JAWXUZ010000053.1 coordinate 4,123, forward strand.
GTTGATTGTGCCAGTGTTAATTGGTGTATGCATCGCTTTGACGTTTAATAATTACTATACAATCAAAGACGACAGAACGATCAAAAACAACTCGCAAGTCAAGATATTATCTGAAAATATCAACTTTTTGCAAAATGAAGTGAAACAAATTTCAGTGTATATTTGTATCAATCGAGAAATTTACAATCTCATTACTTCGTTTGAACCAGATGTGAAAAATACAAATTCTCTTGTGTGGGCAACAGAAACACCGATTGAATTTTTAGAGGACACTTTGTCTTTCAACGAAAATATCAAATCGATTGCCATTTATCCACTCAATGGAATTATGCCATACTTACGTGGTATGGACGGGAGTGTCTACTTACAAGCAATAGAAGAAGTACAGCAACAATCCATTTATTTTGAAACTTTACAAAGTAAAAATTCGATGATGTGGAAGATGAGCGAACAAAATACACGTGGGGACAGTCAAGATATTTATGCAATCAATCGGTCTGACAAAATTGTATTTTACCGAGCGATGTACGACTTGCGAAAGCAAAATGTAGTGGCATTTATTTCTCTTGGTGTCGATAAGAAAAATTTTATATTGACTTGTGAAAATATATTAGAAGATGAAGCCGATGGCGTTATCATTTTTGATGCCAACGGCAATGAGCTGATTCAAGTCGGTGCAGTCGACCAAGAAGTGGATCAGGTTTTGCAAGGCGAAGAATTCCTAAATCAAATCAAGGTCGGAAAAGTGCAAAGTATGGTGCATGGAAATTATGAAATCATCTATGAGCAAATGGAAAACAATTCGTTTATCGTTTGCAAAATTGTACCGATTTACAATTTCTCGAACCAATTTTTTGATATTGTATCGGCACCACTCGTGCTACTATTTAGTATATTTTTAGTGGTGACGTTGTTATTTCAAATCATATCGAATTTGGTCACACGTCCTTTAGAAACATTGGGAATTGCAATTAAAAAGTTTTCTAAGGGAGATTTTACACAACAAGTACCAGTAGAATCACAAGATGAACTCGGTGAAATTGCCGAATGCTTCAATCGAATGGTGGGTGATATTGAGCGTCTTGTAGAGGAAAATTACGTGGCAAAGCTAAGAGAAAAAGAAAGCGAACTGTCCGCATTGCAAGCCAATCTCAATCCGCATTTTTTATATAACACGTTGGATTGTTTGTATTGGCAGTCATTAAGTTCTGGAAATAACGAAGTGGCAGACAGCATTTTGTCATTGTCAAAATTATTCCGACTCGTGTTGAGCCAAGGGAGAAATGAAATCACAATCCATGAAGAAGTCGAACTCGTTACGATGTACCTTCAAATTCAGAAAATGCGGTTCAAAGATACCCTACAATATTCGATACATATAGATGATGACATTCGTGAATTTACCATTACAAAGCTGATTTTACAGCCATTTGTAGAAAATGCAATCGTGCATGGGTTTCAAAATCAAAGTGGAAACGATGAATTGACAGTGATTGGTTGCAAATGCGATCAGTACATTCGCTTTAAAATCAAAGATACAGGCTGTGGCATGAATGAAGAACAAGTCGCCAAATTGTTATCTCAAAACGATACGAAAGAACCAACCCAAGGATATGCCATTCGTAATATCTATGAACGTTTGCGACTGAAATATCATTCCGATTTCAAATTAGAAATTGAAAGTCAGATTGGTGTCGGTACAACGATATACTTATCTATTCCATATAAGGAGGGTGATGACCAGTGTCTATAAAAGTGTTAGTTGTCGATGATGAAGAAACAATTCGTCAAGGTGTGGTCAACTTTTTGAAAATGAAAGCAGAATTGATTGACGCGGTATATGAAGCCAAAAATGGAATAGAAGCCGTTGATATGGTTGTGAAATATCAACCAGATATCGTACTCCTAGATGTGCATATGCCTACGAAAAATGGGATTGAAGTGATGAAAGAAATACAAGTATTGCCATACAAACCGCTCGTTTTGATTCTCAGTGGGCATGATGAATTTAAGTATGCACAAGAAGCCATTCGCTACGGTGCGAAAAATTACATTTTAAAACCAGTAGGGGCAAATGAAATTTTAGCAAATATCAATGAGTTGATTGAGAAATATTTGCAAGACAAAGTGACGATACAAAAGAATGAAAGTACGGAACAGGAATTGCCGAACGCTACGATTCACATTGCAGTCAAATCTGCCAAGAGATATATAGACGAACATTATTTTGAAGATGTGACATTAAGCTCTATTGCGGATACACTCGATATTTCTTCAAGCTATTTATCTACATTATTCAATAAGGAATTGCAGTGTAGTTTTGTGGATTATCTCAATCAAATTCGCATCGAAAAGGCGTGTGCATATCTCAATTATCCACAATATAAAACGTATGACATTGCGTATAAAGTTGGATTTCGTGATGAAAAATATTTTTCGAAAGTCTTTAAAAAAGTGATGGGGGTTTCCCCAAGAGAGTATAGAAAAAGGTGATGAATATGAACTTGAATTTAGTGACTACATATTACGATAGTGACAATGCAAAACAAAGTAAAGTACAAGATGTAAAATTTGCAGTCGATATGGAGAGAGAAGACCGATTGATCAATCTCTATCCACAAATGAAATACCAAACATTTTCTGGGTTTGGTGGTGCAATTACAGATTCCGCTGGGTACATCTATTCTTTGATGGACGAGGTGCAAAAAAAAGAGATGGTGACGTCTTATTTTACTCAAAAAGATATGCAGTATAATACCGTTAGAATCCCGATTGACAGTTGTGATTTTTCGCTCGAACATTACGAAGCAGATAGTGACCCTCTCGATGTTGATTTTACTAAATTCTCATTTGAAAGAGTAGAAAAATACATCATACCTTTGCTAGAAGATGCAGAGCGGGCATATGGCGGTAAATTAGATGTTGTGTTATCACCGTGGAGTCCACCAAGTTTTATGAAAACGAATGGCGAAAGAAATAATGGTGGAAAGTTAAAACCTGAATTTCGCAAACATTGGGCAGAGTACATTTGCAGAACAATTACAGAATACAGAAATAGAGGGTACAACGTAACGAAATTGACCATGCAAAATGAACCGAAAGCCACTCAAACTTGGGATTCTTGCGTTTACACAGCGGAAGAAATGAAAGCGTTTTTAGTGGACTATATGCAAGTGGCACTCGAAAAAAATGGATTGAGCGACATTGCAATCTACATCTGGGATCATAACAAAGAGCGTGCCTTTGAGTGGGCAGAAACGATGATCGATGATACAACAGATTCTATGATTGCAGGGCTTGCATTTCACTGGTATAGTGGCGATCACTTTGAAGCATTGCAAATGATCAAAGAAAAGTTTCCGAATAAGCAACTCATGATGTCAGAGGCTTGTATCGAATATAGCAAATACGAAGCCGATAATTTCTTGGAAAATGCACAGAAATATGCACACGATATCATCGGGGATTTTCTTGGTGGTATGAATACATTTGTTGATTGGAATTTAATTTTAGATGAAATTGGCGGACCAAATCATGTTGGTAATTTCTGCGATGCTCCATTTTTATTCGATACGAAAAAGAAAGAGTTGATCAAGAGAAATATTGCCGATCACATCTGGCATTTTAGTCACTTCCTTGAAGTTGGGGCAGTGAGAATTGGACTTAGCCGATTTACAGATAAACTAGAAGTCGTTGCGTTTGAAAAAGACAGTAAAATTACATTTGTCATACTCAATCGAACAGAGGAAACACTCACTACACATATCAGGGTATCTGATCAATGTGCAGAGATTACAATATTGCCGTTGTCAATTTCCACAGGAGTGATTGAACGATAAGAAACTCGGTAAGAAACTCGGTAAGAAACTATAGTATAATCGTATATGCGAAAGGTGGCGTTACTATGAAGAAATTTGCTTTGAAAATGTTATCCGTCAATATGGCACTGATGATGGCAACACCAAATATCGGTTACCATATTTATGCAAGTGAAAGTGAAATCATACAAACGATGTCGAATATTTCAGTAGATGCTTTACTGAAAAATATGACGCTAGAGCAAAAAGTTGGACAGATGATCCAAGCGGATACAAGAAGAATTACACCTGAAGAAGTGGCAAAAAATTACATCGGCTCAATTCTCAGCGGAGGCGGTGCAGGGATTGATGGAAGTAACGACGTGGAATCGTGGGCGGCACGTTCTGACGAGTACCAAAAAGCGGCAATTGAAGGAATTAAAGTAGATGGTGTTAGCATTCCTTTGCTTTATGGTGTCGATGCGGTGCATGGGCATAATAACGTAGACGATGCAACGATTTTTCCACACAACATCAATCTAGGGCAAACAGGCAATGATGAATTGGTTGGAAAAATTGCTGAAATTACAGCGAAAGAAATGCTTGCAACAGGTACAAACTGGACATTTACACCAACACTTGGCTTGCCTACAAATGAACGTTGGGGCAGAACGTATGAATGTTACGGTGAAGATGCAGATTTGTCAGCAGAGCTTGGCTCGGCATATATCGAAGCATCGCAAGGCGAAAATTCTTTTGATCCAGCAGTCAATGTATTGGCGACTGCAAAACATTTCGTTGGTGAGGGACTTGCAACAGATGGGGTCAACCAAGGCGATATCGATAAAGGAATTCTTGACGCTGCCATCGCCCAAGGGGATATATTAAAACCGTATGAAGAAGCCATAGCAGCTGGTGTCAAAACAGTGATGGTGACGTACAATAGTGTTGGTGGTTCTAAAGTACATGGTAGTGAAGAATACATTTCAGAGTTATTGAAAGCAGATACCGATAAAGGCGGTTTGGGTTTTGATGGCATTGTCATCAGTGACTACAATGGAATCGACCAAATTTCAGAAGGTGCAGATTACGCTGCAAGAGTTGTAATCGGTGTCAATGCCGGCATTGATATGATTATGGTAGACGACTGGGGCGAGGGGGCTCCAAGCTGGCAAGACACGATCGCTGCCATTGTTGATGGTGTCAATGATAAGAAAATATCGGAAGACAGAATCGATGATGCGGTCACTCGTATTTTGACTGTCAAACAAGATATGGGCATTTTGGATGCACCCACTTCTGTTTACGTTGATAAAGATAGTGATGGTGAATATGCAGACGAAACGCTTGTGAAAGAGTTCGGTGGTGATGCGAATAGAGCAGTCGCAAGACAAGCAGTCAGCGAATCACTCGTACTATTGAAAAATACTGCAACAGGTGGCGGATCGACTTTGATGAGTGACTTGAAAAATATGGATAAACTTGTCGTTGCTGGTTCTTCTGCTCATGACATTGGTTTGCAATGTGGTGGTTGGACGATTTCTTGGCAAGGTTCTGCTGGTGATATTACAGAGGGTACCACGATTTTAGAGGGGTTGCGAGAAGTTGGCACAGGCAAAACCATCGACTACAAAGCCAATGGTTATTTTAGTGCGACAGATTACGATGCGGCCATTATTGTAATCGGCGAAGATCCTTATGCAGAGGGCGAAGGCGATCGCACAGCGGAGGAATTGAAACTCAAAGATTCAGATATTGAACTCATTGAAAACATTAGAGAAGACCATCCTGATTTGCCAATCGTTGCGGTATTGACTGTGGGTAGACCGTTGACGATTGTCGATCAACTCGATTATTTTGATGCCATTGTGATGGCGGGTCTTCCTGGTACAGAGGGGGCTGGTGTCGCTGATGTACTCATAGGCGATCAAGATTTTACTGGTAGTTTGACGTATACTTGGCCTTGGTACGCTTTGGACATTGAAGATAAATTGACTGATTCTTCAAAAGTGTTATTTGAATACGGTCGAGGACTAAAAAAAGCGGATACGACTGCAATCCAAACATCAGAACCTGTCAATCCTGGTGTCATTACACTTGGCACAACGAGTACGTTGGAAGCGGAAAAATTCACAAAACAATCAGGTGGTTTCCAATACGAATATGCAGATGGAACGCCTATGGGTGTTGGCTATATCAGTACTGGCGGTTGGTTGGAATATGAAGTCGATGTGACAGAACAAGGCAGTTACGAAGTGAAAACAAGTGCTGCTACAGGGGGTAATGACTCAACTAATGTTGCATTTGACATTTACTCTGATGGTGTGAAAATTTATTCCACAGATACAAGTATCAATGGTACGGGTTGGTGGAACATTTACAGCGATTCTACCATGAGTGGTGAAATTAGCTTGCCAAGTGGAACGCAGACTTTGAAAGTGCAATTCACAAAAGATGGCTATAACATTGATAATTTCCAGTTCGCAAAAACAGCAAATGACTATGTGCCTCCTGTCGTATCGCCTGATGGCAATCCAGAAGAACAAGTCGGCGAAGGCAGTTTGATTCAAGAAGAAGCAGTTACTGTAACGATGTCATCTTCTGAATATTCCCAAAGTCTCAATTGGTACAAAGGGGAATATAAAATCAGCAACAAAAATTCTGCAAAAGCTCCGCTTGATATCAGAAATGCAGATACGACAGATGTATTTGCCATTCAAATCAATGATGACATTGAATACCAACCACTTTTGGGTATGGGGATTTCTTTGGAAGCGTCAACAGTATACAATCTCATGCAGATGGACGCAAGCACTCGTACAGCATTTTTGACAAATTTAATTGATGCAGAAAGCGGTATGGGTAATAATTTCATTCGTGTGACGATTGGTACTTCTGACTTTACATCTTCTGATTTCTATACGTATTACGATGGCACAGGGACAGAACTTAACGGAAAACCTGACTGGTACAATACGACTGGAAAAGGATTTAGTATCCAAAATGATATCGATTTGGGCATCATTGAGGTCTTACAAGAAGTGATTCAAATTGGAAATCAACTCGGTGTGGATCTTAAATTTTTTGGGTCATCATGGTCACCTCCAGGTTGGATGAAAAATTCGACCAGTGCAAGTGATTCCTATCCTGACAATGATTTGTTGCTAAAAGGCGGTACTTTGGCTGATGAACATATTGATGATTTGGCAATGTATTACGTTCGTTTCGTGGAAGAATACAAAAAACAAGGCATTCCAATTTATGCGATGACGTTGCAAAATGAACCTTTATTGGAAATTGATTACCCAAGTTGTTACATCACAGGGAAACAAGAGGGGTACATTGCGATTGCAGTAGACAAAGCAATGGAAAATAGTGTATATCTCACAGAAGAAGAAAAAGACGTGAAAGTTTGGGCATTTGACCATAACTTCGATGGAGCAAGTAGTTACGTTGATGATTTGTTTTCCGTACCAGGAGCCATTGATCACGTAGATGGCATTGCGTTTCATCCTTATGGTGGAGTGCCGTCTACAATGGGATCTATCTATGACCAATATAGTGCGGAAGAAGATGGTGGAATTACAATGCATTTGACTGAACGATCTATATGGGGGACGTCAGGAGCAAATGACATTATCGAATGGTTTAGAAATGGGGCTGAAAGTTACAATGCGTGGGTAACTATGCTAGATAGCAATATTTCGCCACACCATTGGGTAGGTACACCGGACCCTACGTTATTTGTCAAAGACGCCGATTCACAAAATGGATATTGGGCAACGCCTGAAGTCTATATTACAGGGCAATTTTCTAAATATATCAAACCAGGATATGTCCGAATCGATTCCACAAATGGTTCGGCAAGTACGTTGACAAATGTGGCATTTAAAGATCCAGAAACGGGTGAAATTGTGCTTGTTGTTGCCAACCAAAGTGGAGCGGATCAAAACTTCAAAGCCGTGTTAGATGGCACACAATTCAACGCAAGTGTACCGGCTGGAAATGTGGCAACGTATATTTGGAATCCTACAGAAACTGGTGATTTCAAAACGATTACAGATGATTTTACGCTAGAAGATGCAACAATTACAGGTAGTGGTGCCATCACGGGCGATGCAATTACAGGAATTGATGCAACTACAAAATTATCGTATAACGTCAATGTGCCTTTGACTGGTACATACAAAGTGGCATTCGATTTGGCAGTGACAGGCAATGACAGTAAAGATTTGCAAGTCGTAATTTCTCAAGAAGAAGGTGAAATTGGTCGCACATCTATACAAAAATTTGACAATGCTTCGACGTATGCAAAAGTGCAAACGTATGTGACATTTGAAAATGGTGGCAAACAAACGATTGATTTGTCTTTCCCTGATGGTGGTGTGAATTTCAAAGACATTACTTTTGTCAAAGAAGAAACAGACACCATTTCCATTCCTGGATATTTGGGCAATGACAATACATTTTATGCAAGTGGCATCATCAATGAAAATTTCGCACTCGACTACATAGAAGCGGATGATTACGTAGATTACAAAGTGGTCGTTCCAACGGTGGCAAGTTTTGATACACTCGTTTCTGCTGTAGTAACTGCGAATACGACAGCGACTGTAACCGCAATTCCATTGGCTGATTATGCGTATGGCACGACATCAGCAAGTGGCACAGCACTCGGTACAATTACACTCACAGCTGAAGAAGTAGAGCATACAGGTACACTCGACTTTTCTAGCTTGACAGCAGGTGATGTCTACATTTTGAGAGTGACTGCAAACGGAGCAATCGACAGCTTATCGAGTATCGTTGTCGGAAAATCCATCAGCATTAGTGATTGTAATTTGACAGAAGGCAGTTTGAATGGAGCGGAATTTACAGTCAATTTGCTTAATTCTACTTTGAAAAATGGTACACCAACAAAAGAAAATTGGGATATCAATTTGCCAGAAGGTGTTGATTTTTCTTTGACAAAAGACGGCGAATCGACAGTTACAGTGACATTATCAGGTGAAGCGGAAAAAGATTTCGATATTGACCAAGAATTGCAAATTTCAATTTTATCAGATGATGAATTGATGGCAATCACAAGAGAAGTTTTGCCAGAAAAAGCTGTGGCATATTTCACAATCAAAGCGGTTGATGATGAAGAATCTTTGACGACACTATCTTCTGTGGCAAATGGTGCAACTTCTTTGGTAGTGGATATTGTTGGCGGTACGTTTGCTGATGATTTAGACGGTAAAATTTCTTTAGATGAAAACATTTCAAAATATATTGAAATTACAGGAATTGCAAGAACGTCAGCAACGAAAGCGACACTCACAATCAATCAAAAAGCTCAAATTTATGCACAACCGCTCACGGGTACAATTACTGTGACAGCGGATGGATATGACGATGGGGATTTGCCTTTGTCTGTGACAACGAGCTTTGAAAATACAAATGAATTGCCAACTGCAATTACTGTAGAAAGTGCCTCTGTTGACTTATCGTTGGGCAACTCTTACCGTAACGATGGTGATTTGTCGTATGACAGTCCGCAAGGCAGTTACGTTGATTTCTATTTGGATATCAAAGAAGCGGGCGACTACGTACTTTCCTATGACGTGGCGACTGATGGCAGTGGTGGAAGTGCAAGCAATGCCTTGAAACTCAGTGGTGGTTCGGGCTTTGCGACTGACAACTTGGGCAGTATTTCTTTCGGTGGATTCTGGGGGACTGTCGGCTATAGAAATAAATTGACCTTACAACAAGGCGAACAAACGTTGCGTTTGGAGAAAAACAATGCAGGATTTACTTTGAGTAATATTACAATTACAAAATTAGGAAATCCAACGACGATTGCAGGCAATGGCACTGCGTCCACAGTGCTGGTAGCAAATTTGATTGATGGGTCGAATGAAATTGCATGGGCAATGGAAAATGGCATGACTTCGGTTGGATATCAAACAGTGGGGTCGTACCAAGAGTACTTCGTTGATGTAGAAAAAGCAGGTGTGTATACATTTGTATTGAATGCAGGCAGTGCTGCTGGCGGGCAACCGGTTGTGGCATTGAAAAACGTAAATGGCACGAGTGTCGTTGAACTTGGTAGAACGAACGTGACTAAAAATGGTAATTGGGGCAGTTTCCAAGCTGCGGCAACGATGGACGTCATCTTGCAAGCTGGGGAACAACGACTATGGGTTTACACTGATGGCGATGGTTTCAATTACGATCAGTTTTCACTTGCATACAAAGGTGAAGTTTTGGCGACACCGACAAATTTTGCAAATACAATCGACAGAGAAACGAACGAAGTGACATTCACATGGTCTGCTGTAGCAAATGCAACATCATACGATTTGATGCAATTGGTAGATGGTGCGTGGGTGAATTACGAAAGTGATATCACAGGAACGACAGTCACAATTGATGATTTGGTCGTAGGTACGACGTATGTATTTGGTCTACTTGCAAAAAATGAATCGATGATTAGTGATATTAATGCAAGTCCACAGTTGACGGTATCCATTGCCCAAGAAGATGATTCGACAGGAGATGGCGATACCTCAACAGAATGGACATATGTGGCAAGTGGTAGCACAATCTTTGCGACATTAGACGGCGAGCAAGTATTGTTGAATTTGAATGCACCAGAAAAAACCACGTACGCATTTGGTGAAAACAATGCATATCTGACTTTGCAGAAAAACTGGACGGCTGAAAATGGTTTGGAAGTCGTTACGAATCAAGATATTGTTTATGAAAAAATGATTGATGGTGAATATGCTACAGTCAATACAGTCAGCGGTGTGGGTACGTACAAAGCAAGTATTACAGTCGGTGGAGCAACAGCGACAGTATCTTTTAATATTGTAGCAAACTCGATCACAAATGATAGCATTACCATTGATGGCGATTTTTACTATACAGATAGTGAAATCAAACCAGAAGTGGAAGTGGTAGTTGCGGGCAAACGACTCATGATTGGTACAGATTTTGAAGTGACTTATTTAGACAATACTGAAGTTGGCACTGCGACAATTGTGATCACAGGTATTGGCAATTATGCAGGTACAAAACTTACAAAAGAGTTTGAAATTTTGCCATTGACTCCAGCGGTAGTCATTGCGAAAACGACTTTTGATAAGGCAGAATCTGAAATGACGGTCGATATTCGAGTCCAAGGCATTGGCAACGATGTATTAAAAGGGACGGCAGTTGTGACTGCGACACCAAAATTAGTAGAACCTGTATTTGAACAAGTAGAAGTGCTACAAGAATTGGAAACTCCACAAGAAGATGTGGAAGTATCCGATGAAACGGTGGAAAACTTAGTGGATGCAGAAGTAGAAGAAGTAGAAGAAGTAGAAGTTGAAACAGAAGCTGAAGCTGAAGAAGTAGAAATGCAAGAAGAATTGCACGTAGACGACAGTTTTGTAGCAGAAGCTGAAGAAGCAATTGAGCCAGCCTCAAACACTGTGGTAGAACTTATGCAAGCAGTGGCAGGAACAGTGACGGAAAGAGACGTCGCTATAGTTAATGGTGTAGGGACTGCGAAGTTAGAAAATATTGTCGATGGGGTAGAATATACAATTACCATTTCTTATACTGATTTGACAGAAGATGGCAACTATGTCAATACAGAAATGTTAGACGTGACAGAAATGGCGTATACAACAGGACTGGACGACCAAGCCACACCAAGTGCATTGGAATTGTCGGCTGTATTGTCGCAAGATGCAACGGCATATGATGTGACAGCAACAGCTGATTCGGGAGCGGAATATCGTTTTAATACTGGAACGTTTTCTGCAGATAGCAAAATAGAAGGTGTAAGTCCAACAACAGTTGTGAATGCATATGCATATCTTCCAGCAGTAGCTTATAAAAAAAATGCAAGTGGTGTCATTGCAAATTCTTTGGTGACAAATCGCAAATTGTCACAACCCGTGATTGTATCTGATGCGAAAGATGATTCTTTGATTACAACACAAACACAATTTACAATTTCTCATTACGATACGATTGACGATGCCATTGCAACGATTTTCTATTCTGTAGATGACGGAGCTACATATGAAGAGTATAAAGAGGGCTTCACTCTTGAAGAAAGTGATTTGACTATGGGCAAAGCAAAAATTCTTGCGTATGCCACAGCAAATGATGGTGATTATGCAATGAGTACGACAGCCGAAGCAGAGTTTTCTGTAACCGTAGAGGGTAGTACCGATGATGGTGCAGGAGATGATGGAAATCCTGAAACACCAGGTGGGTCACCAGGTGGATCATCAGGTGGCGGTGGCTCTAACAGTGTAGTGGCTGAAAAAGAGACTGTCACTAAAGTAGAAATTCCGACCACTGCAAGTGGTACAATCAAAGCAACTTTACAAGATGTTGTAGTGGAAGTAAATGCAGAAACAGGTACAACAACGAAAGTTTGTACGTATGACAATGACATTGTGGTACATCAAACAATCACTACAGATGGGCTTGTATCGGCAGAAATTACAGGAATTACAGGAGAAACAATCCTCACAATTCCACTAGATTACACACCGAAAATGACTGAAGTTGCAGTCATTATGAATCCAGATGGCACAATAACTATCATCAAAGATAGTGTGATTGATGGAAATGGTTTGCGTATTTTCATTGATGCTGATGTCAATATTTCTATCATTGATAATCAGAAACACTTTACGGACGTTGTGGCTGGTGCTTGGTACGCAGAATCCGTAGATTTTGCCACAGCAAGAGAGTTATTCTTTGGCATGAGCGATACGATTTTCGCACCAAACGGATCGATGACAAGAAGCATGATATGGTCTGTTTTGTACAATTACCAAGGTGAAGATGTGGGTAGTGACGGTACAGAGTGGTATGCAAAAGCTCAAAAATGGGCGAGTACTTTTGGTATTTCAGATGGGCTTTATCCAGATGAATATATGACAAGAGAACAACTTGTGACGTTGCTGTATCGACTAGAAGATGAGCCAACAACGACAAACACAGCAATTGGTGCGTTTGGTGATAACACTCTTGTCAGTGATTGGGCAAGCGATGGCATGAACTGGGCAGTTGCAGAAGGGCTTCTATTTGGAAACAATGGCAATTTGAATCCAAAAGGCGATGTCAGTCGTGCAGAAGTGGCAGCAATTTTGATGAGATATATCTCTCAATAATTTTCAAAAATAACTAAAACTCCTTAGAAAATAAAATAGATATGAATTGGTAGAGTGGGCTTTCTGAAGAAGTCCACTCTATTTTTGTGACTACCAAAGATATTGAGGGGCATATTCAAGAGGTGTTTGGCTTGGAGTGTTCAGACAGTACAATAAGCAGAATTACTGATAAAATATTACCAGTTGTGAAAGAGTGGCAATCCAGACCCTTAGATGAAATTTACGCTG
>JAWXUZ010000171.1:0-3080 GCA_044425835.1 Bacillota bacterium
AGGGCAAGGGTGTTGCCTACGAAAAATGGGCGAATAAACATAATCTTAGACAGCTTGCAAATACCATGAGTTACATTAATGAGAATGATTTGGCAGACTATGAATTACTGAAAGTGAAAGCTGATGGGGTGCGTGCAGAACGTGATAAAATGAAAAATGAGATTCAGCAGTGTGATGTGAGATTGAAAGAAATTCAAAAATTGCAAAAGGCGATTGGTGATTATAGCAGTACGAAAGAAATTTATGGAGTGTATAAGAAATCTGGATTTTCTGAAAAATTCAAAAATGGTAATCTTGAAAAAATTGAAATTCATAAGAATGCGAAAAAAGTGTTTGACGAACATGAGGGACAATTTCCAAAAATGACGGAACTGATTCAAGAGTATGCAAGGGTAAACCCTCACCGCCGAAGAAGACGGCGGCGTTCCTTCACCGCCAAGACAGGCGGTCAGCGTAAGCTGACTTTGCGAAGCAAAGTGAATTGACCCTAGCCGTTTTGCGTAGCAAAATGAGTTGACCACTCAAAAGCAGAAATTATATAAGGAGTTGAAAGACTTTACGACCTCACCGCCAAGACAGGCGGACGACGTAGTCGGCTTTGCGAAGCAAAGTGAGTTGACCAATGAAAATCGAGAGGTGCTAGTGGCTCAAGAAAATATCGGGGAATTATTTTTCAAGGAGCAAGAGCAAGAACGCAAAGAGGAAGAAATTCAAAAAGCAAGGAAGAAAAAGCAGTCGCAAGATAGGTAGATTTTGAAAATTGGAGTTGGCAATTGAGAGAGTGAATTTTTATTTTTGCAAAAAAGAGATGTTGTAACTGGCACTGGATATTTTCACTTTCTCAAATTTTGGAGTTGTATATTTTTTCATTGAATCGGTTTTATGATTTTAGTGAGCGTAGCGAGGTGTAGCAATTTGGACGGAGTGCCAAATTTTGAAATTTGGCATGCACAAATTTGAGGGGGCTTGGGGGAGACTTCCACCAACAAGTAGAGGGTTCGGCTTGCCGAAGCCCCTGCTTGCAAAGTATTGAACGTTATGCCAAAATTTGATTTTTGCGGTTTTTTTCAAAAAATGGAGATTATGCCAAAAAAGTGTGTTTTAGAAAAAGTAAAAAATGGAGTTGTAATGCGAAGTAAAAAGAGGGTGCTAGTAATTCTAAACTATGATTTGGCAATGAGATTTTTTATAGTGTAGTATCAGAGAGAAAGAAATAAAACGCATTAAAAATTGGAATATTGAGATGCCAACTAAATATTGCCATTTTTTAAAAAAAGAAAAGACCTTAAGATTCCCGTATGCCTTGAATTTTCAGTATCTCATGAGGGGCGACCTTCGGTCGTCTGCTCCCAATGGAGTAATCATTTGGGGCAATATTTAATCGGGGGAGCAATAACAACTATCCACAAAAAAATTTGATGGTTAGATGGGCTACATTATGAAATTGAAGTGCTTGTTTCATTTGCACTGCGTTATCTAAAAAGTAAAAGAATCTTTCATGATGAAAAAGAGATGTCGTTTGTCAAAGAGCAAGTGTATTGTTGAATCGGATTGGATTGGTATTCTCAATTCTTTGCTATATCTGGAGCGATGGTGTACAGATAGTTGCTATATGTGCAAAATGACGGACAAAAATCAAACTACGGAAAAATCATACATGTTTTGGAAAAATAATACATGTATTAGAGATATACAATAGTGATAACAAATTTCTCCTATCACTTACAGAATGTATAAAGTATACAAAGTTGTGACTGCACTGTAATTTTGCACATATACACCTTTTTAAAAGCGTCAATCAAACCTTATTTATATAATTTTGCACATATTGAGTTTATTTTAAAAAATGTACACAAATGTGTATAGTCAAATTGACGAGTATGTATTTATTTTAGTTAAATAAATACATGTATTTGTACAGAAAGATACATTTACATTTGAACAAACGAAAGATATAATAAAGTCAATAGATGATTCGATTTGAGAAATAAACTATACACAATCACCAATTCTTTAAAAATACATGGCATATATTTGTCATAGAAGTACACAAGAAGAGATAGTAAACGATGTAGCATGTAAACGTTTTTGTTCAGAGGTAAGATAAATAAGTTTGCTAAATACGGTCTGAAACCGCATAGATTTCAAATTGTATTTTGTATATAAATAGTCAACTATTATTTTTTATTCTACGGAGGTGTTTGATATGAGCAACAGATTTATTTTAAATGAAACTTCTTATCACGGCAAAGGTGCAATTCAAGAGATTGCAACTGAATCCAAAAGACGAGGCTTCAAAAAAGCGTTCGTATGTTCTGACCCTGATTTATTGAAATTTGGAGTGACAGACAAAGTGATTCAAGTTTTAAAAGACAATGCTCTTGATTATGATATTTTTTCTAAAATTCAACCAAACCCAACGATTACAAATGTACAAGAAGGTGTGGCGGCATTCAAAGCCTCTGGTGCAGATTACATCATCTCCATCGGTGGCGGTTCTGCAATCGATACAGGAAAAGCAGTCGGCATTGTCATTGCCAACCCAGATTTTGCTGACATTCGTAGCTTAGAAGGTGTGGCGGATACAAAAAATAAATCAGTGCCTATGATTGCAGTGGCGACAACTGCGGGGACTGCAGCAGAAGTAACAATCAATTATGTCATTACTGATGTAGAAAAGAAACGCAAAATGGTTTGTGTGGACCCGCACGACATTCCGATTGTGGCAATCGTCGATCCAGATATGATGAGCAGTATGCCAAAAGGTTTGACGGCGGCGACTGGTATGGACGCTTTGACGCATGCAATCGAAGGATATACAACACTCGGAGCGTGGGAACTTTCTGATATGTTCCATCTAAAAGCAATTGAAGTCATTGCTCGTTCGTTGCGTGAGGCGTACGCAAATACAGAAAAAGGCCGTGAAGATATGGCTCTTGGGCAATATATCGCTGGCATGGGCTTTTCCAATGTTGGTTTGGGGATTGTGCATGCAATGGCTCACCCACTTGGGGCATTTTACGATACACCGCACGGCATTGCAAATGCAATCATTTTGCCTTTTTGTATATATTATCTAT
>JAWXUZ010000054.1:0-16967 GCA_044425835.1 Bacillota bacterium
TTCTTGAATTTCAGGCTTTTTGTAGGGGCGACCTGTGGTCGCCCGTTCTCGATAAATCAACAATTTTGGCAATATTTAGTCGGCATCTCAATATCTTATATCTTTAAATTTTATGCAACACCCGTAGGGGCGACCTGTGGTCGCCCGTTCATGAGACTGTTGCAATTTGGCAATATTAAAACCCGATACAGCGAAAAGAGGTGAGTACTATAAAAAAAATACAGTATACAATCCACGTAGAAAAAATACAAATGACACGGGAAGAGGAAAAATTGTTGCAAAAAAAATTGCTAGAGAAAAAGAATCAAACGAAAATAGAGAAAATTACGAAAAAGAGAAAGAATTGTTGACGTGTTGAAACTTTTTCTATATACTAAGGAAGATAAGGTAAAAAAGAATTGTAAGAAAGACTTGATACTCATTTTAGTGGATTCATAATGAAACTAAAATCGGTATGGGGAGGCAAATATGATCAAAAGATTATTTTTCTTTGTCAGTTTGGGGATAATTTTATTTTATGGGATTCATTATTTTGGATATTACGTCGTTGTGAGCGAAGAGGGAATGACATTTTTACTCACTATGTTTATGGTAATCAATCCGATTTATTTTATGGTGAGTGGATTGTACCTTGGCAAGTATTTTCTGCGGTTGCTCCTGTTTCCGTATTTGATGGCACTACTCTTTCAAATGTCGGTGAGGTCACTGTATTTTACAGGGACGGGATCGCAGTATGCCATACATTATGCAATGATCGGCTATACATTTATGATACTCGCCTTTTTGCGAAATAAAATGAAAATCCACCGCAAACTACGAAAAATGAAAAGTAAAATCCAACTGGCGGAAAGCAAAAACACACTCATCGAAAAGCAAAATAAATATAGAAGATATTGATTTTTCAAAATCTCCAATGGAGGAACAAAGGATGGAACAAAGATTACAAAAATTTTTAGCAGAAAGAGGCATTGCCTCAAGAAGAAAATCAGAAGAATTGATTTTGCAAGGCAAAGTCAAAGTCAATGGGGTGGTCGTTACGACGCTCGGCACGAAAGTCAATCCAACGAAAGACAAAATTGAGTACATGGACAAGCCCGTTTCGTCAGACCACTCGAAGCCAATTTACATTATTTTAAATAAACCAGAGGGCTACGTGACGACAACGAAAGAACAATTTGGGCGACCAAGTGTCATTGATTTGGTGAGTCAAATTAGTGAACGAATTTATCCGATCGGGCGATTGGATTACGATACGTCGGGGTTGTTGCTCCTCACAAATGATGGTGACTTGACGTATAAATTGACACACCCAAAACACGATATCGACAAGACGTACATTGCAAAATTATATGGCACACCAGACGATATGGACTTGCAACAATTCCGCCGTGGGCTTTATATTGATGGGCAAAAAACGAAACCTGCTCGGATTATGGTGCTTGAAAAAAATGACCGCCAATCGGTCGTTGAAATTTCGATTCATGAGGGCAGAAATCGCCAAGTCAGAAAGATGTGCGAAGCGATGAAACACCCTGTGGCACAACTCAAACGTGTGGCGACGGGGGAATTGCAACTCGGGGATTTGAAAAAAGGGAAGTACCGTTATTTGACGGAAAAGGAAATTAAATATTTGAAAAGTTTGTGATGTGAGAATTGATATACAACAATTTTCTACTAACATAAAAAAGAAAGGTCATACTGTATCATGAAAGAAAAAAATGGAAAGACTAGACTGTATCTCATTCGCCACGGCGAAACTACGTGGAACAAAGAACGCAGATACCAAGGCACGACCAACATTCCGCTTGCCCCAGAGGGCCACGCACAAGCAAATCAACTCGGCAAACGCTTCTTGAATTTGCCACTCGACCATATATATTGCTCACCGCTTGACCGTGCTGTGGATACGGCAAAAAAAATACAAGAAACAAAAAATGTACCGCTCACACCGATGGACGCATTCACTGAAATCAACTTCGGCAAATGGGAAGGTCATACGATACAAGAACTGATAGAACTGTACGGCGAAAGCTACATTGCCTATGAAAAAAATCCGTTCGCCCATGAAGTCCCCGGTGAAGGATCGTTCCATAACGCACAAGCCCGTGCTATGGCAGGTGTAAAAGAATTGCTCCAAAAACACAAAAATCAATCTGTGGCAATCGTCTCCCACGGCGGTTTGTTGCGTGTCTTACTCGTTGGTCTCTTGAATTTCGACGAAACGATGTACCGCAAAACGTGGCTTTCCAATACGTCAATTACGATTGTCGATATCCATGAAGACGGCGAAACGTTTTTGTTCACGCTAAACGATGCCGCACACTTGGAAGGCGAAGCAGTTTCTTCTACTTAAGTTAAGAAAAAGGAGTACGTACCATGAAAAAATTTGCAATTGCAATCGACGGCCCAGCTGGATCTGGAAAAAGCACTGTCGCAAAAATGATCGCTAAAGAATTAAATATTGCCTACGTCGATACTGGGGCGATGTATAGAAGCATTGCGTATTATGCCATGCACCATGCAATTCCACTCGAGCAAGAAGAAGCGGTGGTGACATCTCTTCCTGAAATCCGTTTGGAACTGATTCCAGAAAAATCAGGACAAAGAGTCGTATTGAACGGCGAAGACGTTACCGAAAAAATTAGACTCCAAGAAATCGGACGAGGGGCATCTGTCGTTGCGAAATACGAAAAAGTCCGTGAACTGCTTGGCGGTATGCAACAAGAGATGGCGACTGCATTTTCACTCGTGATGGACGGACGAGACATTGGCACGCATATTTTGCCGAATGCGGAAGTGAAAGTATACCTTGATGCCGATGTGATGGAGCGTGCAAAACGTCGTTTTTTGGAATTGCAAGAAAAAGGCGAAAGCGGAGAATTGTCTGAAATCGCAAAAGAAATTCAAGCGAGAGACGACGAAGACCGCAACCGCAAACTGAATCCACTCTGCCAAGCAGAAGATGCAGTCTATATCGATTCGACGCAATTTTCGATAGAAAAAGTGAAAGAAAAAATTTTAGAACTAGTGAAAGAGAGCGTGTAAGTGCAATGAAAAATATCAATCTGTATCCGTTTTTTTGTGGTGTATTTGCCATTTATTTTAAAATTATGTTCAAAGTGGAAGTGATCGGCAAAGAAAATGTGCCGAGTGAGGGTGGAATCGTTTTGTGTGCCAACCACATCAGTAATTACGATCCCATTATGATCGGTGTGCCACTTCGCCACAAACGACAAGTCAGATTCATTGCGAAAAAGGAATTGTTCCAAAGTAAATTCGGCAATTTTTTATTCAATAGTATCGGTGCATTTCCAGTCGATCGCCAAGCAAAAATGGACATGAAAGCTTTCAAACAAGCAGTCAAAATATTAAAAGATGGAGAAATCCTCGGCATTTTTGCAGAAGGCACTCGTGTAAAAGAGGGCGAAGAACAAACCGCAAAAGCCGGAGTTTCCATGTTTGCAGTCAAAGGTGGGGCTGTCGTTTTGCCTGTGGCAATTTCTGGCACGTACAAATTCCGATCCAAAATTACTGTCAGATTTGGCGAGCCGATGGAATGCAACGAGTACCGTGAAGGCAAAATCACAACGGAAAAAATGGAAGCCATGACGGGTGTAATCATGGCAAAAATCAATGAAATGAAGGTCATATCATGAAAAAGCCAAAAGAAGTCATCGTGGCAAAATCAGCAGGGTTTTGCTTCGGTGTGGAACGTGCAATCGAGCTTGCGTATCAACAAGTCGAGCAAAAAAAACTGACGTATACGTACGGCTCTTTGATTCACAACCGCACTGTGACGGAGGATTTGTCCTTGAAAGGGATTTCGATTATCGATTCTCTGGAGGGGATTTTTTCTGGGGCAATTCTCATTCGCTCACACGGTGTGGGTGAGGTGGTGTACCGAGAAATTATGGAAAAGGGACTGGAGTTGATTGATGGGACGTGTCCTTTTGTCAAGAAAATACATGAAATCGTGAGTGATGAAAAAAATAAAAATAAGGAAATCATTATTTTAGGAAATAAAACACACCCTGAGGTGGAGGGGATTCTCGGTTGGTGCAAGGGACGTTCACACGTAATTAAAAATGTGGAAGAATTGCAAGTCTTCCAGTGGGGGAAAAATATCGAATATGTCGTTGTAGTACAGACAACTTTCAACCAAAATCTTTTTTTTGACATGAAAAATGAAATCATTCAAAAATGTAATTTAGTAAATATTCACGAAACGATATGTTCAGCAACGACAAGACGACAAGAAGAAGCCGTCAAATTAGCTAAAAAAGTAGACCAAATGATAGTCATTGGTGATGAAAAAAGCTCAAATACGCAAAAGCTATATGAAATTTGTAAAGAAAAATGTAGAAATGTGATACATATCGAAACAATTTCTGATTTATTGTTGAAAAATGTAGAAACATGTAGTATAATAGGAATAACTGCGGGTGCATCAACACCGCCCGTAATAATTAAGGAGGTAGTAAACTACTATGAATGAGAATTTAGAAATGAACGGCGGAGAAGAAATTGAGGATTTTGCAGCAATGCTCGAGGCTTCTTTGGTAACACTCCATACTGGAGACGTAGTAAAAGGAACTGTAATTCAAATTGTAAATGAAGAGGTTTCTGTCAATCTTGGGTACAAATCTGATGGGGTAATCCCACGAGCAGAATACAGCAGTGATACTTCTGTAGTTCCAAGTGAAGTTTTGCAACTCGGCGATGAAATTGAAGTTTTTGTTGTACGTGTCAATGATGGCGACGGCAATGTACTTCTTTCTAAAAAACGCATCGAGACACTAAAAGGCATGGAAGAAATCGAAGCAGCATACAACGCAAAAGAAGTTGTGACTGGTCTTGTAGCAGAAGTTGTAAAAGGTGGACTCATTGCAGTTGTAAATAGTGCAAGAGTATTCATTCCATCTTCACAAGTTTCTAATAGATTTATCGAAGACTTGAGCGTGTTCAAAGGCAAAGAATTGGATTTCCAAATCATTGAAATGGACAGAGTGAAACGTCGTGTAATCGGCGGAAGAAAAGCTTTGGTCGAAAAAGAAATCGCAGCGAAAAAAGCAGAACTTTTTGAAAAAATCGAAGCTGGCACAAAAGTGGGCGGTACTGTAAGCAGATTGACTGACTTCGGTGCATTCGTTGACTTGGGCGGCGTAGATGGTTTGATCCATATTTCTGAAATGAGCTGGGGTCGAATTTCAAACCCTAGAGAAGTCTTAAAAGAAGGACAAACTGTTGAAGTATTCATTCTTGAAGTGGATAAAGAAAAAGGCAAAATCAGTCTTTCTCTTAAAGATGGCGATATGAATCCATGGAAATTGGCTGTGGACAAATACGCTGTTGGTACAATCGTTGAAGGTAAAGTCGTAAGAATGGTACCTTTTGGTGCATTCGTTGAGCTTGAAGCTGGCGTGGATGGTCTTGTGCATATTTCTCAAATTGCAAACAAACACGTAGTAAAACCTGAAGACGAATTGAAAGTTGGCGAAATCGTAACTGTAAAAGTACTTGAAGTCAACGCTGACCAAAAGAAAATTAGTTTGTCAAAAAGACAAGCGGAAGCTCCTGTGGAAGAAGCAGAAGCTCCTGCTGAAGAAGTGGCAACTGAAGAATAAGAATTTTACGTAGAAAATGGTTCGCTAGCTTGGAATGTAATTGGATTGATTTTTCAATTTACATGAAGTGAAGTGTGGAACTAAAAAAACCGCAGTGCATAGTGATTATGTGTTGCGGTTTTTTGTGGTTTGCTTTGAGGAAAAGCCTCTCTCACTCCCCATCTCCTTTGACAGAAATCTCCACGACGTACGCATCGTATCGGAAGAGATACGGATTTTTAATTTGTCTCAAAAATTCTTTTTCCCTCTCCTCTACAGGCAGATTCATATCAATTGCAATAGAACGCAAATCCACCAAATCCTCAATATTGATTTCCTCCATAAATACACCATGCCTTTTTATTGACTCATTCCTTTATTTATGCGAAAAAAAGGAAAATATACACGACAATTCGATTTCTTGCGGTGCGGTTGGCAAGACATTCGCCGTGGCACAAGCCGATAGGGCATAGGGCAAATCAGGAAGCGTATAGGTCTGGCAAAAACACGACAGATCGTTGATTTTTGGCGAAATAATACCACCGTTCCATACTTCAACTGAAAATGATTGTGGCGAGAGGGAAAAGCCTGTCCCGATTGCTTTGGTGACACTTTCTTTCAACGACCACTGCTGGTACATCGCAGTGTTTTGATCGCCCTGCGACTCAATATGGGCAAGTTCAGTTTCGGTAAATACTTTTTTGGCGACCCCTTCTCGGAAAATTTTCATTTCTTCGATATCGACACCGACTGCTTCTGTAGTAGAAAGGGCAACAACAACGAAATCCCCTGAATGAGATAGATTGAAATACGGCATAGAGTCCCCCTTGAGATACGGTTTTTTATGCTCGTTGTAGCCAAAAAAAATATTTTTTTCATCGACTCCATACGTTTGCAAGCAGTACCGCAAGAGCAATTCTGCTCCTAAGGAGCGTGCCTTGTCTTGTACAAATCGTTGGGCTTTTATTTTTTTTTGTCTTTCTGGACTGGCAGTGGATTCATACTTTGAAATCAGCGTTTCATCGCATAAGTCACAAATCTTACAGTAGTAAATCACCATGTTTTCACACTCACTTTTTTAGGCGACCTCCGGAAACCTAAGTGCCAAGATTTTCGAGATAATTTTTTCGTCATAGTTCACAAAAAACGTAGGTGATATCGGAAATATCATCGAGGCTTTTTGGGGATTATGACGGGAATAATTAGCCGGAAAGATTGGTGCTAGAGGTTTTTGGAGGTTGCCTTTAGTTTTACTGACTTATTGGGGAACTGTGGGTACGGACCCGTCGTGATTTTGACATTAGAATAGAGGACTTTCGGTGCTTGCATAAAGAGTCCGCTTGGAGACCATCGAAACTGGCAACCCACATCTTCGAGTATGCGACAGATGGCATCCATTCCCTCATGTGCCACACCTTCTAGGAAAATATTGCCCCCTGTCAAGGCACTTGCTGTGAGAAATGACCCTGCTTGGATTCTGTCAAATGGCAATTGGAAGCAAGTGCCATGCAATTTTTTGACTCCCTCAATCATGATGGTTTCTGTGCCTTCACCGTAAATTTCGGCTCCGCATTGTTTCAAAAACCGCACGAGAGAAACGATTTCTGGCTCTTTTGCTGCGTTGTAAATGACCGTTGTGCCTTTTGCCAACACCGACAACAACAAAATATTTTCGGTCGCACCGACACTTGGATAATCCAAATAAATATGATACCCTAAAATATGCTTCACTTGACCGTACAACGCACAATCTTCTTCTGAAATCACAACACCCATTTGTTTGAAGGCATTGACATGCAAATTGATTGGTCTCTCGCCAATCACACAACCGCCGGGTCTTGGAATTTTAGCAATTCCAGCCCGAGCAAGCAATGCACCGAAAAACAAAATAGACGACCGCATTTTGCAAGCGAGATCGACTGGCACTTCTACGTCTTTCAGATTTTTTGCCGAGATGGTGACGGTACGTTCTTCGATTGTCACGTCGCAACCGAGTTGCCTTAAAATCTCTAACGTGTGTGTGACATCCTCGATTTCTGGGCAATTTTCCAAAATCACTTCGTCTTCAGTGAGTAGAGTTGCCACCAAAATGGGGAGCGTTGCATTTTTACTGCCTCTGATGTGGCAAGTTCCTGAAATTTCATTTCCGCCTTTTACTACGTAATATCCCATGAAAACCCCTCCAAAAAAGTAGTCTTTCCTATAGTGTATCACGGGACAAAGTAAAGTGTGCTTTTCCTATTTTAGAAATTGTTAGTATTGTGGCAAATAAGAGTCGTCTGATGTAGGCAGTAAAGTCTGCTTGTCACAAAGCGAGATAGATAAAAACACTACCCAATATGCGGAATGCAAAATGAATAGTGCTTCTAATATTTTGGACCAATGACAATATCTTGGCGTAGCAAAGTGAGTTGACCATCGGAAATATCATCGAGGCTTTTTGGGCAGCCTAGCTTTAAAATTATGACGGGAATAATTAGTTCTCAAAGCCTAGCTTCGGAAAGATTGGTGCTAGAGGTTTTCGGAGGTTGCCAATAATACAGAAGTATCATAGTTATCAAATAGCAATAGACTCTCTTTCAATATTAGCATATTTTTTTTCTATATGCAATATAATACGCTAATATTATAAAATGTTGTAATAATTATAGGTGTACGTAAAAAATGGAAGGAGAGCTTCTTGTATACTTTAAATAAGTCGAAAAGAGTTGACATTCCACTAATTTTTATGCTAAGTTTATGCTAGGTGTGGTAGGGGACGGTGAGATTGTAAGTTTTTTGGTGTAGTGGGTGTGAGGGTTGACGTAACGGTGAATTTATGGTAGTATGTTATAAAATGTAGTATGGAAAAAAATAAAAATTTGATTGACAGAAATGGAGTGGGGAATTATGAAATTGATCGTAGCCATTATTCAAGATGAGGACGTTGCACACGTTGTGGAAAGTCTCAACGAAGCGAGAGTACAAGTCACAAAACTTGCAACGAAAGGCGGTTTTTTAAGTAGCAAAAATACAACGCTCCTTGCTGGTGTAGAAAGTGACCGTGTCAAAGAGACAGTTGAAATCATCGAAAAAAATAGCAAAGTGCGTTTGCAAAAAACGAGCATTCCATCAACGTATGGTTCTATGAATGGACTGATGATGAATCCAGTTGATATTAGTGTCGGTGGGGGGACGATATTCGTTCTTGATGTTGAGCAATTTTATAAATTTTAAGGAGGGATTCTTTGCATTCCCTAGATAAAATTTTAGGCAATACGACGCTTATTTTTTCTTTGAAATCGATGATTGCCACGGGGAATTTGTCTCATGGGTACTTGGTTTTGGGCGATTTTGGTGTAGGCAAAAAAACGATTGTGCATGCGTTTGTGAAAGCGATTTTATGTGAGAATCATACAGGTTGTGGTGCTTGCAAAAGTTGTCTGACACTTGCCCATAATAACCATCCAGATGTCATTTACGTCGCAAGAAATTTGGAGAAAGCTTCCGTAGGTGTCGATGAAATTCGTACAGAAATCATCGATACTTTGTATAGAAAACCGTATGCGAGTGAAAAGAAAATCTACATTATAGAAGAGGGCGACAAGGTGACACCGCAAGGGCAAAATGCCTTACTGAAAAGTCTTGAAGAACCACCAGAATATGCGATGTTTTTTATCATCGGGACAGACAGAAATGCATTTTTGCAAACGGTGCGTTCTCGTATGATGGAGTTGCAAGTCAAACCGTTGCCCGATGCCACATTGCAGAGTTATTTGGAAATATTGCCTGAAAGTAAGAGAACAGACGTATCGTTGATTGCCAATTTTGCAAGGGGCAGTTTGGGACAAGCACTCTCTCTTTTACAGGAAGGGCATGTATACGAAGTTAGAGAAGCCTTGGTGGCGGATTTGGTGGTTTTGCCGAGTCTTCCGCTGGGGAGAGCGTTGTTGCTCGCAAAAAAATGGGGCGATGCCTATAAAGATGAAGATAGTTTTTTCTACATCATAGAGCTATGGTATCACGATTTGTATGTGGCACGTACCACAAAAGAAACAACCCATTTGGCACAGAAAGACAAAGCAGAAGAAATTTTCAAAACTGCATACTTTTATTCCTTAAAAGAACTAGAAGAAAAATACGAAGCCGTATTGCTTGCACAAAAACGACAATTCCAAAAAGCGAATTTTCGTTTGAATTTGGAAGTTATGTTGTTGAAGTTAAAGGAGAAAGAAAATCATGGACAATAACGAAACGATGATCAAAGTAGTAGGAATACGTTTCAAAGACGTTGGTA
Source organism: Bacillota bacterium (assembly GCA_044425835.1). Lineage (GTDB taxonomy): Bacteria > Bacillota > Clostridia > Lachnospirales > Anaerotignaceae > Chakrabartyella. The sequence continues at coordinate 9,880 of JAWXUZ010000054.1, forward strand.
AGATTTATTATTTTTTGCCACAAGATGAGACGTATGTTTCAGGAGAAAAAGTCATTGTAGAGACAGAACGTGGCACGGAGTGTGGCGAAGTTGTCAAAGGGGAAATCGAAATTGAGAAAGAAAAGGCAGTCCATCCACTGAAAAAAATCGTAAGAAAACTCACAGAGGAAGACAAAGAAGCCTTGGTTGAAAATAAAAATCGTGAAGCAGAGGCTCTGCGTGTCTGTAGCGAACATATTGCTGAACTCAAGCTCGATATGAAACTCGTTGAAGTGGAATTGACGTTTGACCGCAACAAAATGGTATTTTATTTTACAGCTGAAGGTCGTGTCGATTTCCGTGAACTCGTCAAAAAATTGGCTGTTGTGTACCGCACAAGAATTGAATTGCGACAAATTGGTGTGCGTGATGAAGCGAAAATGTTAAATGGCATTGGCATGTGCGGACGACCTCTTTGTTGTGCGACTTTTTTGGGGGATTTCCATCCCGTTTCAATCAAAATGGCGAAAGAGCAAAATCTTTCTTTGAATCCAACGAAAATCAGTGGCATTTGTGGACGACTCATGTGTTGCTTAAAATATGAAGAAGAAGTCTATCATGAACTCGGGAAAAATTTGCCTGGTCAAGGTGATATTGTCAAGACACCAAAAGGTGAGGGCGAAGTCATGTCGACGCATTTGTTGATGCAACAAGTCAAAGTCATGCTGAAATTGAAACCAAATGAACCACCGACGATTGAATTTTATCCAGTGAGCGAAGTCGAACTCATTCGCACGAGGAAAAAACATAGACAACAGCTCATGCAAAAAGATGCCCAAGAAAAAGAAGGAAAACAAGACAAAACGAAGAAATTCCAACCGCAAGATAAGTCGGAGAAATTCCAAAAATCACCGAAACCGCAAGGGAAAAATCAAGATAAGCATCAAGAAAAAAATCAAGAGAAAAACGATAAATCACGCAATCAACAAAAACAAGGCAATCATGGAAAGTACCAAAAACAAAATCAAAATCCGAACCAAAAACAAAAACCGAAACAACACCAAAACCAAAATCGCAACAAAAATGTAGATAGGGAAGACAAGAATGAAAAATAAAGAGGTGTTGCAAGAGGGAGAACGCCTTGACGATTTGCATTACAAAGGGCTGATGCTCCTCCAAAATAAGAAAGAATTTTGTTTTGGCATAGACGCTGTCATTCTTGCTGGATTTGCGAAAGTAAAAGAAAAAGAACGTGTGCTGGATTTGGGTACAGGTACAGGTGTCATTCCACTGCTGTTGTCGGCGAAAACAGACGGCGAGAGTTTTTGGGGTTGCGAAGTCCAAGAAACGATGGCGGAAATGGCGAAGCGAAGTATCGCTTATAACGACTTGGAAGGATGTGTGAAAATTGTACATCTTGATTTGAAAGAACTCACAAAAGAACATACCGAGGGAAAATTCCACGTTGTGACGAGCAATCCGCCGTACATGAATACGGGGGGTGGACTGCAAAATCCGTATGCGGGCAAGGCAATCGCACGGCATGAAATTTTATGTACACTAGAAGATGTTGTGGCGACGGCGGCTAGAATGTTGTTACCCAATGGCAGATTTTACATGGTACATCGTCCACAACGACTCGTTGATATTTTTGAGACGTGTAGGAAGTACCACCTCGAACCGAAAACGCTCCGTATGGTGCATCCTTTTGTCGATGAGGAAGCGACAATGGTACTCCTTGAGTGCATTTCTCATAGAAATCCACTGCTCAAAGTCCTACCGCCTCTTGTCGTATACGAAGCACAAAATCAGTACACAAAGGAACTCAATGAAATTCATTATGGAAATAAGGAGGTGTAGCAAATGCAAGGCACACTCTACCTTTGCGGAACACCGATTGGCAATATGGACGATATGACAGCTCGTGTTATTTCTGTATTGCAAACCGTCGATTTGATTGCAGCAGAAGATACGAGAACTTCAGGGAAATTGCTCAATCATCACGACATTCATACGAAAATGACGAGTTACCATGAGCATAACAAACATGGAAAAACGGAAGTTTTAATCAAGCAGTTACTGGAAGGAAAACAGATTGCACTCATAAGCGATGCCGGTATGCCAGGGATTTCAGACCCTGGGGAAGAACTCGTACGGGCTTGTCACGAACATGGAATTGTAGTGACGGCTGTGCCAACTGCGTCAGCGTTTGTCGTTGCCTTAGTTTTGTCTGGATTTTCTACGAGAAGATTCGTATTTGAGGGATTTTTACCTACTGAAAAAAAAGAAAAACGAGAACTCCTTGCCATGTTAGAAAAAGAACACCGCACCATGATTTTTTATGAAGCACCCCATCGTCTACTCGAAACGCTACGAGAATTTGCAGAAGTACTCGGTGGAGATCGCAGAGTTGCTGTGGCAAGGGAGCTGACGAAAAAATTTGAAGAAGTCAGAAGAGATACGTTTTCTGGACAAATCACTCATTTTGAGGAGACACCGCCACGAGGTGAATTTGTACTCGTCATAGAGGGGTATTCTTTGGAGGAACAAAAAAGAGAACGACAAGAAGCATTCTCTGAAATGTCCATCGTAGAACATATGGCATTATATAAGGAAGAAACTCTTTCAGAAAAAGACTTGATGAAAAAAGTAGCGAAAGAAAGAGGTGTCTCAAAAAGTGTCATTTATAAGGCGGTGCAAGAGGCGAAAAAAGAATCTTAGTGTATTGTTTTTAAATTTGAACGATGTGTTACAATATACATGAAAAAATAATAATTTTGTATTAATTTTTAATAAAAAAGCTTTTCTTTTTGAAAAGTATGTGTTATAATAAATGGATTAAAAAGTAAGTAGCTACAATCTATAAATAAGAATGGAGAGAACAACTATGAAAAAATCAATCATGAAACAATCATTGGCTTTGGGAATGGCAACGGCTTTGTCCGTAGGTACAGCCACTACGTCTTTTGCGACATCTGTTTTTGTTGATATTGACACGGTGCCTTGGGCAGGTGCCGCTGATATTGTAAACCAAGCGTATGAATATGGACTCTTAAATGGTTCTTTGTATGAAGGAGAGAGATACGCAAGACCTCGTGCTGACCTTAGCTATTGTGAAGCTGTGCAACTTGCTTATTCAGTAATGAAAGTCTATACAAGAGCTGATGTATCTGATGCAATCGTAACAAAATGGACACAAATTATGTCTGCATATGAGTTGCCAACATGGGCATACCCTGCTGTGGCATATTGTTTGGAAAATGAATTTTTGCCAGCAACAGAGTTGACAAAATTAAAAGACGGCACAGAAGCAACTACGTATAAAATTACAAGAGAAGAAGTGGGTGTGTTGTTTGGGAAACTCTTGACTTCCATCTATGGCAATTCGAGTATGACAAGTTTGCCATATAGCGATGCAAGTGGCATTTCTAGTGCAAGCGTGCCTTATTTGGCTTTGCTCAATGAAAAGCAAATTATGGTTGGTGATGCCAATGGTAGTTTCCGTCCAGATGCAAAACTCAACCGTGCAGAAGTTTCCGTCATTACTGTATTTACGTATGAACTTTTAAGCGAAGCACCGCCACAAGAAGAAACTTCGGGTACATTGTATGCAACGGTACAATCTGTAGAAGCGTTATCGAATGGTGATGTATTCATAAGCTTGATTACAGAAAATCGTGTCGATAAAAATCTACTTGTTAGCAAATCTACATCAACGGTAACGTATAATGGCGAAGCAGTTTCTCTTTCAAGCATTGGTGTGGGCGATTCGGTTATTGTAGGATATTCAGGAAATGATGCGAAAAGTGTCGTAATTACGAACTCCAAAGTAGGCATTGACATCCAAAGTACGTATGTCCTTTCTAGCATCACAAGTTCAACAATCACTGTCCTAGAAGGCACAACTTCCTCTTCTTATACTTTGGCTGATGGTGCAACAATTTATATTTCGGGTAGTGCGTCTACGACGTCAGCATTATCGACTGCTGCAAATAGTTCAGAATATAGCGTGACTTTGACGTTCGACTCTAATGGAAAAGTTACAAAAGTAGAAGCTGTAAAATCTGCCAACAATCCTTTGGCGGGAGATTTGACTTATCTATCTGATTCTGAAATTGCAATTACAATTGGTATGAAAGAATATGAATACCCTGTCACTTCGGGTGATTTGGCTGTTACAAAAGATGGTGCTTCATACTCATTTTCTACGCTAAAAAGTGATTATAAAAATGTAAATTATATGGTGGATTTGGAATTGAATGACGATGGTGAAGTGGAGGCCATTAAAATTACATTCATGGAAGACGAAACGAATGGAATCCTCTCATTTATGACGAGCACTCGTTTGGAATTGACAGCGAATGACGAAACGTATAAGTACACAATGGACACTTCCGAATGTGAAGTGACAATCAATGGCAAAAGTTCAAGCATTGCTGATTTGTTGGCGGTCTATGATGAAAAGCAATTCCTAACTTCTTTGACGCTTGACCGTGATGATTACGTCATTGCAATCGATTCTGTAGAAAAAAATATGGGATATGCAGGCGGTGAGCTAAAAAGTATCACTTCCTCTACGGTGACAATTTACGATGATGGAAAAACCTTGTCTTACGATTTGAATAGCCCAACGATTACAATCGATGGACAAACAATTTCTTCAACTGATTTCAGATCGTATTACTCAGAGTATTCATACGAAGTGGAATTGGAATTTGATTCAAGCGGAAAAGTCATTGCCATTACAGGCACGAACTTAGAAGCGACAAAAGGAACGTTGAAAAATGTAGAACCAACCAAAGATGAAATTCAAATTACAATTGCAGGAATCAACTATACGTATGATGTATCAAGCAGTGCAACGATAAAAATCGATGGTACAACTTCTGACCTTGACGATTTGGACGAGGCATACGAAGATGCTTCTTGGAGTGGCAAAACGATCGCTGTGACAGTTGCATTAAATAGTAGCGGTGAAGTGACAAGCATCACAGCAGTGACTTCGGCTAGCACAACTTCTGTGGAAGAAACCATCAATGGTGAATACGTAAGCTCTACTGCAAATACAGTGACAATCACTTCAGCTGGAGAAGACCAAACGTATACGATTAGTTATTCTGAGATTAGCGACAGCATCTATATCGAAGGAAAATCTTCACAATCGTATTTGCTATTCAATCATTTTGAAGATTACGAAAATGATTTGTTTGACGGAGAAATCCTCGTCATTGAATTAGAAATTGACAAATATGGCGATGTAATTAGCATCGATGCGATTCTTGAAGTTGAAAAAAATACGCAAGGGACTTTGATTGCCGTGAGTGGCCGATACGATAAGATTGAAATCAAAGGTACAAATTCTACAAATTCAATTTGGACAGTGGCAGATGATATGGAATACACTGTGAATTGGGAAGATTTTAGCACAAGCCAATACAATGAATCTCACTATTCAGAAGATTCGTATGGTTTGGAAGATTTGCTTGAAGATGTAACAGAAGATCGCAATACGATTACTGTGAAATTGACTGCCAATAATAATGGTGAAATTGACCAAATTGATGTGACGATTGTAGATTAAGCATTGCATCAAACATATTTTATATTTTATTGGGGCAATTGAAAAAATGGAATCCGTAGGAATGTATATTTAATGACTGCTGATTATAGTCGTTTAAACTAAAAAGTACTACATCTAAGTGGTTAAAATCCTGTTCTTCTGCGTCATCGTCGCTCGACGTGGCTTTTGCCACGACTCGACTTCTCTTCCTTGAATAACAAAATTTTACCTCACTAATCTGTTAGTATTTTTTAATTTAATCAACTATACTAATCGTAACTCTCTACCGCATTTTACAGCCCCATTCCTCATTTACAGCCACAAAAATAGAGTAGACTTCTTCAGAAAGTCTACTCTACTTATCTATTTTCAAAGTGTTTTATTTCAAAAGAAATTTTCAAATCAACGGAAAAATCTTTGAAATTATTTAGAGATGAATCTCATCATAATCGCAGCTACCTCTGCACGAGATGCATTGCCTTTCGGATTCAAATTGCCATCACTTCCAACAAGAATCCCTTCGCCTACTGCCCAATTCATTGCATCAGATGCCCAATCGCTCACATCATTATTATCACTAAAGTTATCAATTTCCCCAGTTGTCGCCCCTGTGCCACCCATTCTATAAAGTAGTGTCACGAGTTGTTCTCTTGTCATTTCGCTATCTGGATTTGTTCCATCAGATACGCCCATCTCAGTTGCCCAAGCTTGTGCCTCTGCGTACCATTCACTGCCAGTTGCCCCTACATCACTGCCTTGGTAGTTGTAGAGTACTTGCCAAATCATGGCTCTTGTCATGGTGCCTGTTGGAGCAAATACACCCTCTTCCATACCATTGAATAACTCTCTTGACGTAACGAAAGAAACAGAATCTTCATACCAAGAATTTGTCGCCACATCATCGAACGATTTTTTATTGTCAACGACTTCAATCGTTGCGTTGGAGTTGAGAATAATTCGCAAACCATCACCATCAATTGCTGTGTCTTTGATGATTTCACGAGTGCCATCTTCATGGACAATGACCACAACTTCCGTAATAGAAGGTGCCTTATCAAGTGGAATTGTCATTTCAGTTTTCGTTGTAATTCCGCTAATTTCAGCAGAAACACTTCCAGATTGTGTCACCGTTTGCACAACTTTTGCTCCACTAGAATAAGCAGTCGTTTTTACAGTATTGCCCGTCGCTTCATCAACTGTCACAACTGTATCGACTACAGTGACTGCCACAGCCTGTGCAACGATTGGTGTATTCGTTACAGTTGTAGGTGCAGTGCTACTTGTACCTGAATCTGTGCTTGTGCTTGGTGTAATTGTAGGTACGAAAGTAGAATCTGTATCAGTGTTAGTCGTTGTGGAGTTGCTGCTGCTTGAGCTACTGCTGCTAGAATTGCTAGAATTTCCGTCAGTTGTCGTGCCACTTGTCGTGCCACTATTTCCAGTTCCACTATCTCCAGTTCCGCCATCTCCAGTTCCGCCATCTCCAGCTTCACCATCTCCACCGTCTCCAGTTTCACCATCTCCAGCTTCACCGTCTCCAGTTCCACTA
>JAWXUZ010000055.1:0-16942 GCA_044425835.1 Bacillota bacterium
GCATATAATTAATATAATTAGAGAGGAGTGATTTTTATGACACAAATTACAATTACCATGGACGAACAACTCAAAGAAGAAGCCGAAATTTTATTCCAAAAATTAGGATTTTCTTTCTCCGAAGCAATCAACATGCTACTCACTAGAGCTGTAGAAGATGAAGCTGTCCCTGTTTATGTCACAGATTATGATGAACTGCGATTGTTGCAGTCCTTCGCTGAAAAACAAGCAGGTAAGATCATCACAAAAACAATGGAAGAATTGAGAGCGATGGAAGAATGAAACTGAATTTTACAGAAACAGGGTGGAAAGATTACGTGTATTGGCAAACAGGAGATAAAAAAATACTAAAGAAAGTCAATAGTTTGTTAGATGACATTGCACGCAATGGCTTTGAGGGCATCGGAAAACCAGAACCCCTCAAAGGAGATCTTTCTGGTAGTTGGAGTCGGAGAATTGACGAAGAACACCGTTTGGTTTATGAAATTAAAGGTGATACCGTTACGATTCATCGTTGTAAAGGACATTATTAAGAATGCTTGCTACATTACACAAGCATTCTTTTTTTGCTTTTCTTACTTTTTCTCTCCCACCCTTTATAATTTCCAAAAACTATGGTATACTATCTTTATTATCTATCTATTGACTGAATTTAAAGGAGCTTACCCCCATGAAAGATCAAATCATTATCTCTGGTGCAAGAGAAAATAACCTCAAAAATATCGACCTCACAATCCCTCGTGATAAATTCGTTGTCTTTACTGGCGTGAGCGGATCGGGCAAAAGCTCACTCGCTTTCGATACCCTCTACGCCGAAGGGCAACGCCGCTATGTCGAGTCCCTCTCCTCCTATGCCCGTCAATTCCTCGGGCAAATGGAAAAACCTGACGTCGAATCCATTGAGGGTCTCTCCCCGGCAATCTCCATTGACCAAAAAACGACGAACCATAACCCACGCTCTACCGTCGGTACCGTCACCGAGATCTACGACTATTTCCGCTTGCTCTTCGCTCGTGTCGGAACTCCTCACTGCCCGAACTGCGGTAAGGTAGTCCAAAAACAAACGATTGACCAAATTGTCGATCGAATCCTCGAACTGCCACTGAAAACGAAAATTCAACTGCTCGCCCCTGTCGTGCGTGACCGCAAAGGCGAACATACAAAAGTACTCGAAGATGCCAAAAAAAGTGGCTTCGTGCGTGTGCGAATTGATGGCCTGCTCTACGAATTGACCGAAACCATCTCGCTCGAAAAAAATAAAAAACATACCGTGGAAATTGTTGTCGATCGCTTGATTATTAAGGAAGAAATGCAAAAACGCTTGACCGAATCCATTGAAACTGTCAGCCGTTTGACGGGCGGTCTCTTGGTCGTGGATGTCAACCAAGGCGAATCGGAACTCGTCTTTAGTCAGAATTTCTCTTGCGTGGATTGTGGCATTGACCTCATGGAAATTGAACCACGACTCTTTTCGTTCAATAATCCAAGCGGTGCTTGCCCAACTTGTACGGGTCTGGGCATGCAGATGAAATTCGACGAAACACTCATTGTCCCTGATGAATCACTCTCGATTATGGACGATGCCGTCGTCGTGATGGGCTACCAGTCGATCTCTACGAAAGGCAGTATGACGCATCAGCTCTTTTGGGCTTTGGCGGAGGAATACGACTTCTCACTCGATACCCCTTTTTGCGAATATCCGAAAAAAATTCGAGATCTCATTTTCTATGGCACGAAAGGTAGAAAACTCGATGTCCCTTACGATAGCGATAGAGGACGTGGCATATATGCTTTCGAGTTTGAGGGCATTGTCGGCAATTTGATGCGGAGATACCGTGAGACCAGCGAAACCATGCGGGCCGAGTATGAGGAGTTTATGACGAATATTACTTGCCCTGATTGTCAGGGGCAACGTCTCCGCCCTGAAGTGTTGGCGATTACAGTCAATGACAAGAATATCTCGGAAGTGACGGCTCTCCCCGTCGGCGAAGCAAAAGCTTTCTTCGATTCCGTGCAATTTACCGATCGGGAACAGCGAATTGCTGAAGGGATTATGAAAGAAATCCATGGTAGAATCGGCTTTTTGGTCGATGTCGGTCTCGATTATCTCACACTGGCGAGATCAGCGGGGACACTTTCAGGCGGTGAGGCACAGCGGATTCGCTTGGCAACGCAGATTGGATCGGGTCTCGTGGGTGTCGTCTATATTTTGGACGAGCCGAGCATCGGTTTGCACCAAAGAGACAATCATCGACTACTGCGTACACTAAAACACCTTCGGGACATCGGCAATTCGCTGATTGTCGTGGAGCATGATGAAGATACGATGTATGAAGCCGATTGTATCGTAGACATTGGCCCTGGAGCTGGGGAGCATGGCGGAGAAGTCGTTTGCCTTGGCACGATTGACGAGATCAAGAAGTGTGAAAATTCGCTGACAGGTGCGTATTTGAGCGGTCGCAAAAAAATCGAAGTGCCGAAAACGAGACGAAAAATCGATAAGAAAAAAGTAATTCATATCAAAGGGGCAAAAGAAAATAATCTGAAAAATGTAGATGTCAAAGTACCGATCGGTGTGTTTACTTGCGTCACAGGGGTGAGTGGATCGGGAAAAAGCTCACTCGTCAATCAGATTTTGTATAAGAGACTCGCAAAAGAACTGAATCGGGCAAGACATCGCTTTGGCGAGCATAAGAGCATGACAGGACAAGACCACCTCGACAAAGTCATTAATATTGACCAGTCACCGATTGGGCGGACACCAAGGAGCAATCCAGCCACATATACAGGGGTTTTTGACATGATTCGTGATGTATTTACACAGACGACAGAGGCGAAAATGAGGGGATATGCAAAAGGTCGCTTCAGCTTTAATGTGAAAGGTGGTCGCTGTGAGGCTTGCTCGGGTGACGGAATTTTGAAAATTGAGATGCACTTTTTGCCTGATATTTACGTACCTTGTGAGGTGTGTTCAGGCAAACGCTACAATAGAGAAACGCTTGAGGTGAAGTATAAAGGAAAGACAATTGCCGATGTACTAGAAATGACAGTGGCGGAAGCACTGGAGTTTTTCGAGAATTTGCCACGAATCAAAGGAAAGTTGCAGACCTTATATGATGTGGGGCTTTCCTATGTGAGACTGGGGCAGTCGTCGACGACACTTTCGGGCGGTGAGGCACAGAGAGTGAAACTCGCTACGGAGTTGAGCAAGAAAAACACGGGGCGGACGATGTATATCTTGGACGAGCCAACGACAGGACTGCATGTGGCTGATGTGCATAAGTTGGTGGATATGTTGCAACGCTTGACAGAGGGTGGCAATACGGTTGTGGTCATTGAGCATAATCTGGATGTCATCAAAACTGCTGATTATATCATAGATTTGGGACCCGAGGGCGGAAAAGGTGGCGGAGAGATTATCGCAATCGGTAGCCCTGAGCAGATTTGTAAGGTAGAGCAATCGTATACAGGACAGTATTTGAAAGCGTTGTTATGATATTTTGATAGAGTCTATTTTTGGTAGGCTCTATTTTAATGGAATATTTAATTTTAGTTTTCTTGTTTTTTGATGAAAAAACTGTTATACTAGAAAAAGATATTTTATAAATGAAACAGAATAGATTTAAAATAAATAAGGGGTGTTATTTTGAAAAATAAATGGAGTAGTAAACAAATTGCAATCGTTTCAGCGGTTGCTGTGCTTATTTTCATATTTGGGATTGGGCTTTTTAGCACAAAATACACGGAATTGACAGAAGCACCGATGGGCGAAGCCGATGGCAAAGCAGGGATTACAGCCATCACAACAGGAGATCAAGAAGTAGCCAGAGCCATACCAAACGATGGCATTTTCACGATGATTACAAGAAGTATGGGGAGCAATATCAATCCTATTTTTGCGAGTCGAGAAGGCGAAAAACTAGTAGTCGATATCGTGTTTGAGCCGTTGGCAAGACGTGACAAAGATGGTGTTATGCAACCGATATTGGCAAAAGAAATCACTTATAGTGAAGATCGCAAAACAATTACAGTAAAGATTGATACAGAAATTCTATTTTCTGATGGCACACCAATCAATGTGCAAGATGTGGAACTTTCTTTGTTGTTGGCACTTCTAACAGATACTGTGGGGACGCATTATGTCGCAGGTCGTGTGGACCTCTTGGCAGGCAATACAGCGAGTTTGTCGGGCATTCAATCAATTGATCAGGAAACCATACAAATTACCTTCTCTGATTACGATATCAGAAATGAACAAATCCTAGAAATACCGATTCAAAAAGGGCAATCCTTCGATTTTAGTGCATCTGATTTGGAAGCGTATACGAATGAGTTATTGGGCATTGGCATTGGTACAAATGCGTATTGCGTGGTGCATAATACGGCAACGGAAGTATATCTTGTGCCAAACGAACACTATAGAGAAGAGATTTTATCGATTGATGACATTAGAGTTTTTGATCAAAATATCGTCGATGTGGAAGCAATGCTTGCCGATCAAGTCATTGACTACATCTACTTTGAAGCACAAAATACGATGCTCAATATATTTTTGGAAGATGAACGATACGCAGTGTATGGTAAAGAAACAGATACTGTGCTAGGGCTTGTTGTAAATGATAGCTCGGTGCCGATGAAAAATTATTACATTCGCCAAGCCATTTATGAGGGGATTGACAGACAAGAATTGTTGCCAACACAACATTGGTATCGCTATAAACCAACATCTTCAGTCATTACAGGACATGGATATCTTTCGGCAGTGGAGCAATTAGAAGGCGATATCACGGCAGCAAAAGCAGATTTCAATAAGGGCATTAACGGTCTTGGCATGGAGGAATTTTACTTGACATTGCCAATTATTCAGGGGAATGCATTGTATGAAACGGTCGGTGAGGGTGTCGAGAAAGAATTGAGTGACGTTGGCTTTCATGTGACAGTGAAACCACGTTCGACAGAGGCATATATCGATAGTTTGTATTTGACAAATGATTATGATTTGTATTTAGATGAAGTCGTTGTCCCAGCTACAAAAGAGGGGTACGAAACATTTGCGATAGAGTACTTCACAACGTTTCCGACGACGTTTGATCAGGTTTGGGAAGACATCGCAAAAGCCGTGACGGAAGAAGAAAAAATAGCGGCATACGAAGCGGCGGAGAATATGATGCAGGAACATAGCACATTTATACCAGTGGCGAGATCGCAAAACTTCATTGGGATTGCAGCAAGTTGGGAGGGTTTTTCAATCACTCCATATACAGATGCACCTGAGGATTTGCATAAAACAATATACGAATAATAGGAAATTTCATATAAAAAAGAGTTGCATTTTACGGTAGGTTTGTACCGAGAAATGCAACTTTTTTTTTTCTCAAGCCTAGCTTCGACTTTTACAAAGGTGTTTGTTGGTGGGGTTTGGGGCAAAGCCCCAAGGTCTTCTTTTTTTTTCTTTTTACGGCAAATCCAAAATTTCTAAATATTCTTTTTTGTAATAAGCCAACAACGCCAAATGCCCCTCGCTGACCACTTCCCCAGCAATCAAAATCGGTACACCCGGCGGACAAGAAATGACAGTACTCCCCGAGATTTCCCCCAATGCATTTTGTACAGAACATATTTTTTTCTTAGACAAAAATGCCTCACGCAACGAACAGTGAAACACCCGTTTTCCAAGAATCGGCGGTGCGGAAAAATCCGTCAATTTCATCGAGTTATCCACAGCAGTTACTACATTTTGTGGATAACTCCCGAGCGTCTCTGTGGACAAATCTGGAGAGAACATAAATACAGTGAAAAATCGATCTGTCATTTCTGGGAAAATACAAAATTCCTTGAGTTTCTCAGCGAAATCAAGCCCGTCTATGCCAGTTTTTCTACAGTCCACAACGAGCTTCATCGGCTCGCATGGGAGACAAATAATGCCCGCTTGCGTTAGTCTATGCTCTATTTCTGCAACAATATCCACATAGGATTGCAACTTTTGTGGATAACTTGTGGATAGCAAATAATTACAATAATCAAGCGACTGCAAAATCAAATAGGAGGGACTCGACGATCCGAAAATTGCCATGGTCGATTTCACGATTTTTTCATCGATTTCATACCCTTTGGCAATGTGAAGATATGCACCGCCAGTGATTGTTGGCAACGTTTTATGAGCAGAATCACAACACATCGTTGCACCAAGTCGCAGGGGGTGAAGACTCTTTTCCAGAAATTGCAAATAACTCCCATGGGCATTGTCAACGAGTAGCGGAAGCCCAAGAACATCGCATTCTTCGGCAATCCCCTTGATATCATACAACGTCCCTAGATAATCGGGTGTCGTAATATAAACGGCAAAAGGCGGATCGCTACGATATTGTGCGAGTGCCTTTGCCACATTTTTTGGTGTGACAGTGGCTTGTGCAAAATAAAGCTGTATCCCCTCTATGAAAATAGGATCCAAATTGAGCAATGCACACGCATGAAAAAATGATTGGTGGCAATTGCTAGAACAAAGTATTTTCTTTGATTTTACAACATTTCTCTGTTGTGAAAATGCAAGGGAGATCATCGTTTTTATCGATTGGCTACTCCCTTCTGTGGAAAAATACGTAGCCCCACTACCAAATAAATCGCTTGCATTCCGCTCACTTTCTTTGATGATTCCAGAGGGGTGGTAGAGGTCATCTGCTCCGTCAATTTCTGTAATGTCTAGTGGCTCAAACCCAAGATGCGGCTTGCCTTTGTGGGCAGGCATATGGAATCTGTGCGGATTTTGGCTGGCATACGCTTTGACAAAATCGACAATGGGTGTGGTGCATCTACTTTTCATTGTGATTACTCCATTTCTGCAACTTGCATCATGATGGCACACTCCATACGTTTTTTGAATACCTCACAAGAATACGCATGGACACCGTTGATGTCATTTGTGGCATGGTATGCATTCGCTGCACACCCACCTGAGCAGTAGAGTTTTGCCCAACAATCCTCGCAATCAGGCTTCGTGTAGACATTGCAATTTGCAAATTCGTCGACAAGCTCTTTTGCTGTGACTCCCTCAAAAATCGTACCGAGTTTGTATTCCGCATCGCCTACGAATTGATGGCATGGGTACAAATCGCCTTGTGGCGTGACTGCCATATACTCCGTACCAGAACCACAACCTGAAATTCGCTTATGCACGCAAGGTCCATGACCCAAATCGAGTGTATAATGGTAGAAAGTGAACGGATTGTCATTTTCTTTTTTTCTGCGAACCATTTCAATGGCGAGAGTTTCATACTCCTGAAATAAAATAGGCAAATCGGCTTCTGTCAATGCGTATGGGTCAGAATCATCGCAGACCACAGGCTCCATGCTCAGTTCGGAAAATCCCAAATCACTCATATGGAAAATGTCTTTCGTAAAATCTACATTATTATGCGTGAACGTCCCTCTGATGTAGTAGCCCTTGCCATCTCTTTTTTTGACAAATTCTTGAAATTTCGGCACAATGCGGTCGTAACTGCCATTGCCACCGATGTCTTGTCGCAAGTGGTCGTGGATTTCTTTTCGCCCATCGAGAGACAACACGACGTTATACATCTCCTTGTTTGCAAATTCCATGATGTCATCATCGAGCAAAATGCCATTTGTGGTCAGCGTAAATCTGAATAATTTATTGTGCTTTTTTTCTACAGAACGAGCGTAAGCAACTAATTCTTTGATGACTGCCCAGTCCATCAGTGGCTCACCGCCGAAGAAATCGACTTCTAAGTTGGTGCGACTTCCTGAATGTGCGATGAGGAAATCGAAGGCTTTTTTGCCGACCTCATACGACATGATATTGGCTGTTTCGTCGTAATTTCCTTGCCTTGCGAAGCAGTAACTGCAATTGAGATTGCACGTATGGGCAACGTGTAGGCAAAGTGCCTTGATTGGAGCAGTTGCCACTCTTTTTGTGTTTCCTAAATTTGCGTATGTGTCTTCTGAAAATAATTGCCCTGCTTCTTTGAGTGAGGCAATTGCGTCGTAGCAATTTTCCAAATCCTCCGCCAAAACGTCTTTGTGGTTGGCTTGTAAATTTTTGAGTAACGTTGATTTTTCAGTCGTTTCATAGCTCTTTATCATATCAAATGCAACGGGATTTACGACGTGGACACTGCCACTGTATGTGTCGATTACGATGTTGTAATTGTTTAATGTATATTGATGTACCAAGGGAACTCCCTACCTTTCTATGTGGAAAGAATTCTAGTAAAAAAAATACCACCAAACATATGTAGGAACATATGATAGGCGGTATGTTTGCGAAAATAAGGTTTCTTATTTGTTTTTATTTTCGCAAGGTTGGTTTGCAACGCCACAAGAAGTTTTACATGCAGATTGGCAAGAAGTTTGACATTCGCCACAACCGCCATTTTCTACGCTTTTTTTCAAATCTCTTGTGTTGAGTGTTTTGATCATTTGAGTCATTATCGTCTCTCCATTTCTTTTTTGATTTCGATATGTATACTGTTTGATTATATACCATAATTATCGTATTTGTCAAGATGTAAAAAGAAAGATTGATAGAAAATATAGAGAATTGTAATTTTTTTTTGGCACATTTTTTTTGGAAAATATAGAAAAGAGACTTGAAATTTTTTTGGTGTCTTGGTATACTATATATAAGAAAATGCTTAGAATATTAAAATAAGACTAATTGTGATTTCAATCAGATAAAATATAAGAAGGGGTTGTGTGTGTAAATGAGTACAATAGGTCAAAGTATATTAACAAAAGCACCGTCGGCGGCACGTACCCATTCACAAACCGTAGGTTCGGCAAGTTCGGGTAGTAGCACGTCGAAAGGGTCGTCTGCTAAGTCAGATGCAACGATGGATCACGCAAACCGTGCCATGGGCTACGAAGCGAAAACGCTCAATCATATGCAAAAAACAGAAGAAGTTGCCCGTGCAAATATGCAAAAAACAAAGGAAGTCGATGGTGAAAAAACAGAAATTCAAAAAACGAAAGTCGAAGACAAATTCGTAATTGATGAACGCCAACAAAGAAAACACCGTAGAAATCTACAAAAAGAGCGATACAATAGACGCAGTTCTGCTTCTGTAGAACATAGAAAAACACCGAAATTTGATGTGGTAGACATTAGTTTTGAATTGCTTGAGATTCTGGATTCTTCAATGAAACGGGCACCGCTCGTTGGGAAATCTCAAGTGTATGATAGTGGTGCAGTGGCACAGATGTTGGCTTGGGGAACGGGCAGATACGTTGATCACTACATTTGATACGATAAATGAGAAGGTATAGTTGATTAAATTAAAAAATACTAACCGCTTAGATGTAGTACTTTTTAGTTTAAACGACTATATATAACATGACGGAGGTATGGGTATGAAAATCAAAGTAAAAACGTTTGTGATGGGTGCTGTCGGTGTGAATGGATATGTAGTATCGGGTGAAGATGGCAAGGCTTGTATCATTGATTGTGATGCACCGTCGCAAAAAATGCTTGACTACATCGATGAAAAGGAGTTGGAAATCACACACCTTTTGTTGACACATGGTCATGGGGATCATATTGGTGCAGTCGAAGAAATCAAACAAAAATACGGCTGTGAAGTCGTTGCCTGCAAAAAGGAAGAATCGATTTTACTCGACCCAAAATTGAATTTTTCTATGATGATGGGTGCCTCTATGACAGTGACAGCAGATCGATTCGTTTCAGATGGTGATACCATTGCCGTTGGTGAAATGGAATTCAAAGTCATTGAAACACCAGGACATACCGTAGGAAGTGTCTGCTATATTGTGCAAGATAACATGTTTAGTGGTGATACACTTTTTGAAGGCTCTTGCGGAAGAACCGACCTCCCTACAGGAGATACGGCTACCATTATGAAGTCCTTAAAACGCTTAAAAGCGTTGGAAGAAAATTACGTGGTGTATCCTGGGCATGGGCCATATACTTCTTTGGAGATTGAACGACAATCGAATCCATACATGAGCTAATATATTTTGAACCATACGTTTCATCATTGATTGAGATTTGTGTGTATCTTTTCAAATGATGAAACGTTTTTTTATTTTCATAAATGAGAGAGCAAGATATTGCAAGGTAGGGGTGCCATCAATTGTTGCCCTGGTTTTTTTTCGCTTTTTTTGGCGATTTATCAAGAATTTTAATACCATATGAAAAACAATATATTGTATTTTTTAAAAAAATACTTGCATATCAACACAACATATGGTAATATATGAATTGTCAACAAAAAGTATGAAAAAGTATCAATCAAGGAGTGTGCAAGTTATGTATATCATTAAAAAAGATCAAACCCATGAAAAATGGAATGTGAAAAAAATAGTCGTTGCAGTCAATAAATCGGCGTATCGTGCGTTGGTCAAATTCACAGATGAAGAAATTGACCTCATTTGTAAGAGTGTGGAGGATACGGCAAAATCTTTGAACAAAGAAGGCATTTTCATCAACGAAATGCACAATATGGTGGAAGCAGCTCTTGAAGATGTCAAACCTGAAGTCGCAAAAAGTTACCGTGATTATAGAAATTACAAACAAGATTTCGTACATATGCTCGACGAGGTGTATAAAAAAAGCCAATCCATTATGTACATCGGCGACAAAGAAAATAGCAATACCGATAGTGCGTTGGTATCGACAAAACGCAGTCTCATTTTCAACCAACTCAATAAAGAATTGTACCAAAAATTTTTTATGACGAGAGAGGAGTTGCAAGCGTGTCGAGATGGCTACATCTACGTACATGATATGTCGGCAAGACGTGACACCATGAATTGTTGTCTATTCGATATCAAGACAGTGCTTGAGGGCGGCTTCGAGATGGGCAATCTCTGGTACAATGAGCCGAAAACACTAAATGTTGCGTTCGATGTCATCGGCGATATCGTCCTTTCTGCTGCAAGTCAACAGTATGGCGGATTTACTGTGCCATCGGTCGATACGTTGCTTGAGCCATTTGCGGTGAAAAGCTACAACAAATTTTTCGACAGGTATGTTTCTCTTGGGCTTTCTGAAGAAGTTGCAAAACAAGAAGCAATGCACGATGTGAAAATCGACTTCGAGCAAGGATTCCAAGGGTGGGAATATAAATTCAATACCGTTGCTTCTAGCCGTGGCGATTATCCTTTTATTGCTGTGACTTTTGGGACAGGCACTGGTGAATTTGCGAAAATGGCCTCGATTGCCATGCTCCAAACGAGAAAAAATGGACAAGGGAAGAAGAACTGCAAAAAACCAGTACTCTTTCCAAAACTTGTATTTTTATACGATGAAAATTTGCACGGTGTCGGCAAACCGCTCGAAGATGTATTTGAAGAAGGTGTGCTTTGCTCGGCGAAAAGTATGTACCCTGATTGGCTCAGTTTGTCGGGCGAGGGGTATGTGCCATCGATGTACAAAGACCACGGTGCAATCATAAGCCCGATGGGGTGTCGTGCATTTTTGTCTCCTTGGTATGAAAAAGGGGGGATTGCCCCAGCCGATGAATTGGACAAACCTGTCTATATTGGGCGATTCAACATTGGAGCGGTCAGCTTGCATTTGCCTATGATTTATGCGAAAGCAAAGGCAGAAGAAAAGTCATTTTATGAAGTCTTAGATACGTATTTGGAATTGATTCGCAATTTGCATTTGCGTACGTATGATTATTTGGGAGAAATGCGAGCATCGACGAATCCTTTGGCATATTGTGAGGGTGGATTTTACGGTGGAACTTTGGGGATTCACGATAAAATCGAGCCACTTTTAAAATCGGCAACGGCTTCTTTTGGGATTACAGCACTCAATGAATTGCAAGCCCTCCACAATGGAAAATCCTTGGTCGAAGATGGCGAATTTGCACTTGAAACTTTGCAATACATCAATGAAAAAATCCAAGAATTCAAAAAAGAAGATGGCAGATTATATGCAATTTATGGCACACCAGCAGAGAGTCTTTGTGGTTTGCAAATCGAACAATTTAGAAAAAAATATGGTGTCATAGAAAATGTTTCTGATAGAGCATACGTCAGCAATAGTTTCCATTGCCATGTCACAGAAGAGTTGACACCAATTGAAAAACAAGATTTAGAATCTCGTTTTTGGAATTTATGCAATGGCGGAAAAATCCAATATGTAAAATATCCGATTGATTATAATTTAGAAGCACTGCGTGTTTTGATTCGTCGTGCTATGGCGTTGGGGCTGTATGAGGGTGTGAATTTGTCATTGTCGTACTGTGATTCTTGTGGACATGAGGAATTGCACATGGAAACTTGTCCAGAATGTGGCAGTGACAATTTGACGAAAATTGATCGCATGAATGGGTATCTTTCTTACTCGAGAGTGAAAGGAGATACGAGACTCAACGATGCAAAAATGGCGGAAATTGCAGAAAGGAAGAGTATGTAGGGATGCGATATCACAACATAACGAAAGATGATATGATCAATGGCTATGGCTTGCGGTGTGTGCTGTGGCTGTCGGGGTGCAATCATAAATGTAAGGGGTGCCACAATGAGATGACGTGGGACTGTCATAGTGGTTTGCTATTCGATAAAGAAGCGAAAAATGAAGTATTTCAAGAATTGGAAAAACCGTATATTAGCGGAATCACCCTCAGCGGTGGTGACCCTCTTTTTTCTGAAAATATCGAAGAAGTCATGGACTTGATGAAAGAAATTAAAGAAAAATTCCCGAAAAAAGACATTTGGGTCTACACGGGGTATACGTGGGAAGAAATCGAGGAGTGGGAAATCGTAAAATATATTGACGTGCTAGTCGATGGGAAATACGTAGAAGAGTTGAAAAATACGCAACTCCACTGGCGAGGAAGTGAAAACCAAAGAATCATTGATGTGAAAAACAGTATGGGCTTGGGTACGCTGGTGTTGGTGGAAAAATAAAGAATTGGGTGGTATGGTGATTATGCGATATGGGAAATTCATTTCAATAGAGGGCAGTGACGGAGCGGGAAAGTCGACACAGCTAAAGCGGATAGAATCGTATTTGCACTCAAAAAATATCGAGCATATTATCACGAGAGAACCAGGTGGCACACCGCTTTCAGAAGCGATTCGCACACTCTTACTCAGCAAGGACTATGGCGAGATGGACGACATGACAGAAATGTTATTGTACGCTGCCGCAAGGCGACAACATATTGTTGAGAAAATCTTACCAACTCTAGCAAAAGGAGTGACAGTCGTGACCGATCGTTTCGTTGATTCGAGCATAGCTTACCAAGGGTATGGTAGAAATTTACTCAAAGAAACGAAAGAAGTCAATGCACTAGCGACAGGTGGGCGGACACCTGATTTGACGATTTTTCTATATTTGTCTCGAGAGCAAAGTCGTGAGCGAAAAAAAGAAATGAAGGTTGCACTTGACCGTATGGAAAGCCAACAAGAAGCGTTTTTTCAAAATGTTGAAACTGGATTTTTGACGTTGGCAGAGGAAAATGGAAATCGTATCGTCAAAATCGATGCGAGTCAGTCGGAGGAAGATGTTTTTTCCGATATCCAATCGGCTTTGGAGCGATTGTATGATGTAGGAAATGAATAGTTTATTGTAACTGTTCAGAACCTTATTTTTTTAAGACCGTGGACGCTGTCCACACCTGCCACCAAACACCTTTGAAAAAAATGGAGTAAAACTTTAATTTTTGCAGACATTAGTGTACTGAAAAACTTTTGAAAGGGAATGTTTTGATATTATCTGTTGGGGTACTGAATAATTACTCTAAAAGAATCAAGCATTGTATATACTAAGGTTAGCAAAATTAAAATTTTGGTCAAACTTTTTTAAAAGTTTGTGGGGTTTGGGGCAAAGCCCCAAGGTCTTCTCTCTTTTTTTATTATCAATATCTACTTCGTAATTCACTACCAAAGGAGCAACTATGAGTTTTTTCACCACCGTAACTAGAATGTGGCTCACGAAATCCGTGAAACCCTTCACTTTCCAAAATGAATACGATAACACACTCCCATTCCAAGAATTAGACCACCTCGGGCTGTACATTCACATCCCTTTTTGCGAGCAAATTTGCTCGTTCTGTCCGTACTGCAAGGAAGTATACAACGAAAACCTTTGTGCTACGTACGTTTCCTATCTCATACAGGAAATTCACCTTGTCGGTCAGGGTCATTCTGCTAAAAAAGAAGTGACAACCCTATATTTTGGCGGAGGTACACCTGCTCTTGCTATCGATCACTTAGCGGAAATTCTCCAAACCATCGAACAATATTTCATCATCACTGAAGGCATCGGTCTGGAACTTCATCCTCGTAACGTCACGATTCCAACGCTAACGCAGTTGAAACAAATCGGCATCACGAAAATTAGCATCGGCATTCAGTCGTTTCAAGATAAATTCCTCGCTGTACTCAATCGTGAAAAAGTCGATTATACACCGCTGTTTCAGGCCTTACAAGCTGTGCCTTTTGAGACGGTCTCTATGGATTTTATATTCGCTCTGCCTGAACAGAAAATTGATGACTTGAAGAATGACATTGCACTCGCTTTTCAAAATGGAGCGAATCACATTGCTGTTTATCCTTTCATCGATTTTGCTTTTACTGATAGCCAGCTGAAGTCAATGCAGAAAAATGAAAAACGCAAATTACTCGATGAAATCACCGTTTATTGTGAAAGTAAGGACTACGAAAGAGAATCGATCTGGACATTTTCCAGTCAGAAAAATGCGAATTACTCCTCGATGACTCGTGATAATTTCTTGGGGTTTGGCTGTTCAGCAACGACTTTACTGAAAAACCAGTTCAAGGTCAATACGTTTTCTGTGCAAGAATATATGAAGCGGATTCAGCAAAAGGAATTGCCAACGTCACTCACCATTTGCTTTACGAAACGACAAAGAATGATTTATTACTTATTCTGGACGGCATACAGCACGAAAGTTGACAGTGTAAATTTCAAGAATTTTTTTGGCGAAGATTTGAAAAAACACTACGGATTTGAGCTGAAAATAGCAACAATTCTAGGGTATGTTACTGAAAAAAATGGTGTCTATGAAATGACGACAAAAGGCGTATTTTACTACCATTATTATGAGAATTTCTATACTTTGGCATATATCGATAAAATGTGGGGGATTCTGCGAAGTGAGGCATTCCCTGAAAAAATTGCTTTTTGAGGTAGGGCTTCAAGCCGTTATCCCTTGTTTTGAAATGTGAGAACTGACACTAAAGTACTTGACAAATCCCACAAAAAGAGGATATACGAAAATTCGTATATCCTCTATATTTTTTGAAAGATCAAAAACAAAGAAAATAAGAAATCTTATTTCAATGTTACTTTTGCTCCAACTTCTTCCAATTTTGCTTTGATGCTTTCTGCATCTTCTTTAGAAGCTTGTTCTTTAACGACTTTAGGAGCACCGTCTACAACTTCTTTTGCTTCTTTCAAACCAAGTCCTGTTACTTCACGAATAACTTTGATAACTTTGATTTTTTCAGCACCAACTTCAGTCAACTCAACGTCGAAATCAGTTTTTTCTTCACCAGCACCACCACCAGCAGGACCAGCCATTACAGCTACACCAGCTGCTGCAGAAACACCAAATTTTTCTTCTGCTGCTGTTACCAAATCATTCAATTCTAATACTGTAAGTTCTTCTACAGCTGCTAAAATTTCTTCAATAGTCAATTTTGCCATTTTTCATTACCTCCATTTTGAGTTTTATTTTATTTTGTTTTCGTTTTATACTGCTAATTTTTTGAAACGACACGAAAAATTATTCAGCCGCTTCGTCTTTTTTTGCAATTTGGTCGATGACTCTTGCAAAAGAAGATAGTGGACTTTTGAAACTGCCCAAAAGTTTGGAAAGAAGTACTTCTTTTGAAGGGATTTCTGCGATGAGTTTCATGCCCGCTTGGTCATACAATACACCGTCAACAACACCTGCTTTGAATTCCAATTCTTTTGCGTCTTTTGCAAATTTACTAATAATTGCAGCTGCCGCAGTTGGATCGTCATAACTAAAAGCGAACGTACTAGGACCAGCAAGTGAGCTGCCCAAGCCTTCGTATTGTGTGCCTTCGATTGCAAAACGAACCATAGTGTTTTTATATACTTTATAATCCACACCAGCTTCTCTTAACTGTTTTCTTAGCATTGTATCTTGCTCTACAGTCAAACCTCTTGCATTTACCATAACAACAGACGTTGCTTTTTCGATTTTTGCTTTGATTTCGTCAATGACGACTTTTTTTGCTTCAATCTTTGCCATAAGTTCTTACACCTCCTTATTTTATTTTTCATACAAATCTACCCATAAAAAAACTCTTTTCCTATGAAAAAGCATAGACAAAAGAGAGAAATTTTTCTTCAAAATCCTCGGTAGGATTTATGCAATTTGCATCACACCTACTGTCTACGGGTATATTTAATTTTGTTACTTAGATAGTGTACTACATTTTTTATGGTTTGTCAATCGATTTTTTTCAATTCTTCGACTATTTTTGCGAAAGGCATTTCAAGTCTCTTGTTTTCATAAAATGTACATTTATTTATGAAATATACTTGTTTTTTTGAAAAATATCACTTATAATAATGAGGTATATTAAGTAATAGATATTTTTAATTGATTCCGTACACCTAAAAAGTAGGTGACGAATTTGAATATAGTAAGGAGTTATTTATGGAAAAGCCAATCCATGAAGGTCATAGAGAGCGTGTCCGTCAAAAATACTTAAAAGCAAATGGCGAAGACTTTTTCACCCATGAATTACTGGAGTTGTTGCTGTTTTATGCCTTGCCTCGCAAAGATACGAATGCACTTGCACATGCATTACTTGATAAATTCGGCTCGCTGAGTGGATTGCTCGAAGCCAGCCCAAAAGAAATTGCAAGTGTAGATGGGATTTCTGTCAATATCGGAATTTTATTGACGTTGCAACGTGAATTGAACAAACGCTATATCGATCTTTAGGCAAC
>JAWXUZ010000172.1:0-3018 GCA_044425835.1 Bacillota bacterium
AATCGAACTGACGTTTGGAAAAATCCAATTTTTTCCTTAGGTCTATTAAAGTTACCCATTTTTAGAAATACATATCAAAAACTTTTGAAATTGCCTCTTGACATATTACCAGATTGCTTTGTATTATATATGAAAGAAATGACGAAGGTGTGTTCAATGAGAGGGAATTTGTAGGGGCGAACCAAGGTACGATCTGGTATTGACATTTCGATTTTTGTAGGGGTGACCTGTGGTCGCCCGCTCTCGATAATGTGATAATTTTAGAAATATTTAGTTATATCTCAATATAACAAAAACAAGGTGGTTTGGATTCGACCAAGCCACCTTGTTATTTTATTTCATATTTTTTTATATCGTGTTTCAGTGCAATACGCTTATCTCAATTTGAATTGCTCGATAGATTCTTTCATTACATTTGCTTGTGTAGAAAGCTCTACGGAAGTCGCTGCTGATTCTTCACTCACTGCGGAGTTGGAATGCATTACGTTCGAGATTTGGCTAATGCCTGTGTTGATTTGCGAAACTGCCGCCGCTTGTTTGTTGGAGGCTTCTACGATTTCATCTAACGTGATCACAAAGCCTGAAATATCTCGTGTGACAGATTTTAAACTTTCGATGGTATTTTCTGCAATTTGATTTCCGTGATCGACAGCAACGACTGTGTTGTTAATCAAATCAGATGTATTTTTCACGGCTTCGCTTGTACGTGTAGATAGACTTCTTACTTCATCGGCAACAACTGCAAAGCCTTTGCCGGCCGTTCCTGCTCTTGCCGCCTCAACAGCAGCGTTGAGTGCCAAAATATTCGTTTGGAAAGCGACATCTTCAATCGTTTTGACAATTTTTGTAATCGCCGCACTTTTTTCTTGAATGTCATTCATTGCAATCATCATATTGTCCATGTCATGGTTGCTGACTTCTAGCTGTTTGGTAATACTTTGTGCAGTGGCATTGATCTCTTTAATATTTTTTGTGTTCGTTTGAATTTGGTCTGTCACATCAGTTACTAAATTATTCAATTCAGATACGCTACTAGATTGTTCTGTAGAACCTTGAGCCAAATTTTGAGAACCAGCCGCTACATTATTTGCACCGACTGTCACTTGGCTTACATTTGTTTTCAAAGATTCTAATGTGCCAGTGATTAACTTTGTAAATGAGCCGATGGAAGTTTGTATTTCTTCAAAATCACCTAAGAAATGAACTTCATTTTCTCTAGTAAAATCGCCATCGCCCAAAGAAGTCATTGCCTCTTTGATTTCGTCGATGTACGATGCCAAAGTTCTACGAGTCATTTTGAGATTGTATGCCAACGCACCGATTTCATCCTCGCCCTCATGCGTGATTAAGTGGTGCAAATTGCCTTTTGACATTTCTGCTGCTGCAATGCTCAATTCTTTCAAAGGTTTCAATTGGTTGAAAATTGTATACGCACACATGAATAAAGTGATTGCGACAGAAGCTATTTGAATAGATATCAAAATGATTCCTAGATGGTACGCAGATTCATTGTATTCTGTTGTATCAAGCCCGGTAACAAGTTTCCAATTGACATGAGGAATTGTGCCGACAGAACCTGTTCTTTCAGTGCCGTTCAAATCCCAAGTCACCAAATTGCCAGATGTAGCTTTGAGTTCTTGTTCTAATTCTGCACCGCTGACACCTACAGCAGAATAATCTTGACCGATGTATTCACTGTTTGTATGTGCCAATACTTCGTTGTTGCTATCGACTACCCATGAACTACCTGTACTCCCGAAGGTCGTAATCAAACTAGATACGAAAGATGTTGGGATATCAAGCACGATACAACCAAGCACGCCGCCTTTGTCATCATGTATCGGTGCAGATACAGAAATGACACGTACGTTGTTTCTGCTATGTACATATGGATTCGTGATGATGGTTTCATTTTTTGTGATGGCTGCGTAATAATCTCTATCAACCAATGTATCTCTGACGGAAAAAGTCCCATCAGACATCACGTAAGTATCCTCGGCCACGCTGACAAGAGAGATATTGACAATACTACCACCAAAAGCATCGACAACGCTAGTCATTTCAGACAAAACGGTATCCAGATGTTCATCTTCGGACAATGGATTTTGTCGATCGGTTTCTTTCAATATCGTACGCAAACTTTCGTTGACAGACAACACGTTTGCCGTATCGAAATAACCATCCATTGTAGTCTCTACTGTGGAAGATATATTGCTGACGATTTCTAAGATATATTCTTTTTGAAGAGAAGACATCGTACTCCCCGCATAGTATACGACTACGCTAATTACCAATATATTGATGACTAACATAGTAGCAGTCAGTCGTTTGAGTACATTTTTTACAATAGACTGCTTTGTAGATTGTTTTGTAGACTGCTTTTTCTCTTGTTGATTCTTTTTCGACATTGGTTCGCCCTCCTAAAGTGAATGTGTGTTAAGTAATAAGTAATAAAATGATAATTTATATGGTATTGCGTATGAATATGACTTTTTGTAGTACTTCATGTGTGTGAAGTTAAGTCGTATTAAGCTATATTATACAATAAAATGCGATAAATATCAATATGTATATATGGTATCTATTCAGGTGGTGCTTTATCTGAATCGAAATATTCCGTTAAAACATATAAAAATGTATTTATTTTAACAAAAAAATATGCAATATGCTGGTTTTAAAAATGTAAGAAATATATCGGAGTTATTTTTTGTTGATTATAGTTATATATATTTATTAAATATATAAAAAATGCACAAGGTTTTTGCGTAAGTGGTGACATACTATGCGATTGTCAATTGGAGGAAGTGGCAGTCATTTTTTAGGAGGATACGATGTAAAATATGAAAAAAAGTTCGGTTTGGTGGTGTCTGCTCCAAGAGGTGATTTCTTTGAGAAATTGGGTAAGTTGTATAATAAAGTGACGCATATTTCAAAATAAAAATGTCCCAACGCAACAAAATCTGATATAATGTTAAGTGACTAAACAAAACATGGATCAGGAGGTTGCGATGGAACACT
>JAWXUZ010000173.1:0-2978 GCA_044425835.1 Bacillota bacterium
TAAGCCGCCGACACATTAAGCATACAGTGGTATTTCAAATGCTTGGATTTCACACTACGCATCAGGGGCTCCATCTGTGCTAGATACTCCCTATACTGATTCTGTTCAAATAGGGGTAGCAAAGCATTGATTTTGTGAGAATAGTAGAAATTATATCCCAAGTTGATGACCGAACTCCCGATGATGAAGGCGAAGGCTAGAGGAGGAAAATAACGCTTTTTTAATTTCATAGGGCACCTCCATTTTCATCAGTATAGCAAAATAAACTAGACACAGAATGTCTAGTTTATTTTTTGTCTCTATATTGTTCATAAGTAAGGTAGATGCCGTCAAAGCATTGGTTTGTGACGATAAAACTGGCGATGCTATCTATTTTATGGACGGCATTTGTCGCAAATGCACCAAAAATTTTGTAGGGACTGAAATCGAGGACGATTTCGTATTGAAATACGTTTTTTGGTTTTTCGTGCCTTATTTTTTGAATTTGCTCTTAATTCTATCATACCCCACAGTCGTAAATGGACAATTAGAAACGCAATGACCGCAGGCGTACCATGCAAACTCTGTGTTACATTTCGCATTAGAGATACACGTCACATGACCATGTTCATCGGTGATTTCTTCTTCATAAATCGCTTGATTGGGACACGTTTTTACGCATTTACCACATTTTTTGCAGAATTCTTTGCCCCAACTGTGGTCACTTGTCTCAAGAAAATCGCTTAAATTTTCAACGCTGGTATAAACCACGGCAATGCGATTGCAAGGTCCGCATTCAGGCGTAATCAATAGGCCATGTCTACCAATAAAGCCCATGTTGGCCTTGTATCCTGCCTTGGTATAATCGATGCTACCACCCACGCTGTGGTTAGGGGCTGCACCAAAACCAAAATCTCTGAGCAGTTTGGTCACCTCGATAGCAGCCGTCCCGGTGTCGGCATACGCACCATAAACCTCCATCAAACACGCTGCATCGGGAAATGTATCGGATAAAAAACGTTCCTTATCCATGTGCATAGACATGACAATCACATTGCGATAGGGGATGCCACAACCTTTGTAGATTTCCTTTTCCGTGAACTGCGCAACACCCCAACTGTCCATTTTTAAGGTGTTTTTGATATAATGATCCAGTTTGGCGAATTGTTCACCCGTTATCTTTGTTCCATACGCTCTGGATGCCTGGTGCTTTTTGATGATTTTTGACGTTGCAAAAATAGAGGTATACATACGTTTTAAGCAGTCGAATTGCTCAAACAGCACCTTGCAATCTTTCACCTTGAACTTGTGATATGGGAAATACCCGCGCGCCTTGGCTTCATCGTTGGCACGAATGGTCGCTATTTTGTTTAGTTCGGTTACTTGTAAACCTGTAATCATTTCGTCTAACTTGGCCATGAAAGTTCCTCCATTGATACCCTCTTGCAAAATCCAACAACTTGTTGTATTATATAATAACAGTTGTGAGGAACCATTTCAACCGACAAAAATTGAAATGTGTTGGAAACGGAGAAAAAATGAATAAAAAAGAGAAAACGAAAGAAAAGATCAGCTTGTCAAAAAAGTCGCCTTTGATGGCGATTTTTTTGACAAGCTGAATATCGCCCAGATTTAAAGTTTGAAATTTTGCAGTTTAACTCAATTTTTTATCATTTTAAACTAGAAAAATTCCGGAAAAGGGCGATTGATTTGATTCGAGGTGGGCTCTGCCCCCTCGAGCTCCCCCGTCGGTGGGTTCTTTGACAGTCTGAAAAGATACTAGAATCCTTTCTTTCGTTATACCAAAATACGAGCTTTCACAAGATGACCGTCAAGGATATTTGTAAGGAAGCCAATATTAACCGAAGCACGTTTTATGAGTATTTCATTGACATTTACGATGTTTTAGACACCATTGAAAACAGTATTTTTCCGCCGTCTGAACTGCTTCCCCAATTTAATGCCCATAAGAAATGCACTGTCTTTGACATAGAACAGCATCTGTTGCTTCTGAGAGAGCAGAAGAAGTCTTTAAAAATACTTTTCTCGGAACGTGAGAATAACACGTTTCGTACGAAGTTCATCAATTATATAAAACCGATTGTGTTGGAAATTTTCAAAGACGAAGCAATGACGAGCAAAACCCAGTATACGATTGAATATACACTGTGGGGCATTTTGGGTGCTTTTGAGTATTACAGTCTCCATGACGAGGGTGAGCGGGAGGAAGAATTTTTGAAATCGGTCATACACATGGTGGAGAAAACCACGTTTTGATGGGCTAAACGGTTTTTTCCTAGGTTTTTAGCCACTCATTTGTTGAGGCGTTTTTGTTTGCCATTGAAATGCACATAAAATGCCAGGCAGAGGATGATTTCGAATACCGAGCCAATGGGGATGGATAGACCGATGCGAAAGAGGGAGAAGGGCTCCATGGCGCCAAAGAGAAAAGGCAGGGGGATGCGAAAGAGCATGGCGCCTAAAATGCTTTTGACCATGGTGAAAGTGGTTGCGCCAAAGCCGTTGAAGTAACCTGTCAGACAGAATAGGAAGGGCACCAATAAAGTGTCGAAGGCATAGGCTTTTAAGTAGATGGCAGTGGCGGAGATGACGGCTGGGTCTTTTGTGAACACCATCGCTAGCCATGCGCCGTGGAAATAGGCAATGTAGGCCATCATCAGCCCAAAGGCAAAAGAGATGGCCAAGCTGAAATACAGCCCCTGTTTGCCACGCCCAATTTGCCCTGCGCCTACGTTTTGCGCCACAAATACTGACAGCGACTGCATGAAGGCAATGGGCAAGAGCATAATCAAGCACACGGTTTTTTCGGCGGCACCCACTGCCACAGAGTTTACCGAGCCAAATTGGTTGACCACCATGGTGATGGCCAAAAAGACCAACTATAAAAAGTCAACCCCTAGAGAAAAATAATTTTCTGAATAGAGGTTGATAAAAAATGCAACACAAAAAGGCCTGACTGAGAAGCCAGACCTGTGGAG
>JAWXUZ010000056.1:0-16621 GCA_044425835.1 Bacillota bacterium
ATACGAAAAGATAAAAAACGTAAGTTGACAGGAATCTTATTTGCATCGTAGTACGCCCCAGAAAATTCACGATAAAATTTCTGGGTTTGGTCTTGACAAGGGGACCATTATATTCTTTCACCCTTTTCTTCGATAATCTTCTTTGTTTTCTATTCAATGACTTCTTTATGTCATCTGGAAGTTTATCTGCTTTTATCCGTTTGAGTACCTCTTTGAATTTCACTTCATTAAATTCATCATTCATCATCTTGCTTAATCTGTCAATATCATAGCAAGGCATACATTCTGTTGGATCATTGAGCGACGTCGCTAAACTCCCCCAAATCGCATCTTTTTTTAACGCATCCAAGCTTTGGCATGTGCAAGATCGAAAACGATATAGTTGTTGCGGAATCAATTCTATTACATTTTCAGACAACTCATCTATCATCTTTGCATTGCTTTCTTTATCCCGAACTTCGGATATGGAAGCTCCGTATAAACGTTCTGCAAAATTTTTTAACTGCTCATTGTCCATTCTAGCACCTCCCATTCTATCACTGATTCTTTTCAATTCCAAGCATCATACAAGCAAGCAAAACAAAGAATTTTCTAACTAGACTTTTGCCCATCTCAATTCTTCTATCTCAACCATAGAACGGATAAATGCCACCAAAAATTCACCTCTTCTTCACCGATAAACTTTTGAATGGCATCTACATCTTATATTTTTCTATATCTCAATTGAAATCACTACCCCATCATCACTCTATTTTCTAAAAATGATATTTTTTGAATGGTCAACAACTCTTGAAAAACAACATCAAAGGTATTTGTAATATTCGTTCCCACTCGCTGAAATCCAAATTCCTTTGCCAAAACTCGAAACAAATCATCCTTTGAAATTCCAAAACTAGCAGAGACAACATTCATCATCGCAACACCTATTTCTTCATGACTAATATAGTGAATCGGTCTTTGTACTTGCCCCTCTACATGCATTTTCGCTACTACATCCACGTAGTCTTTCGGGTAATAAAATGTATCTTTCACAACAAAAACATCACCCAATACTCTCAAAGCAAAATCAACTTTTTCTCGCACTTTGACTGTTGCCTTTTGATTTCCTGTAATAGAAGCCACTCTTTTACAAAGTAAATCATAATGAATCGGATATTCAATTGCAATCACTAACGTCAATGCATCACAAATATTTTCTATTTCATTATTTTGACTACTCAAAACAGTTTGTATATCTGCTTCAATATATGGAGCAAATCTCATTTTCGCACTACTGTCACCATCTGTCATCTCTATAGTATACGCATATTCTTCGTGCTGTAGTTTTGAATTTGTCTGGTCTGCAATTTCAGTAGATTGCTCCAATTTTTCATCAATTACATCAACATAATTATCGATTGCTCTCTCAATTGCATCTACCAACAACTTTCCTTCCTTTGTTGAATCCTTGATCCAATCAGTTGACCAAATACGATGGAATGTCCAACCCATATCCTCTAATATCGTTTGCCGTAAGCGATCACGTTCTCTTGCTGTCCTTGATGAGTGATACATTGCACCATCGCACTCAATCCCAATAACGAATCGACCATCTAACGTTGGATGATGTACTGCCATATCAATCCGATACCCCGAACACCCTACTTGAGTCGAGACTCTGTATCCTTTTGCCACTAAAAAATCATATACTGCTTCTTCAAAAGGTGAATCAAGATCAACTACTTGCGTGTGCAAAATCTCATTTCGCAAGACTTCTCGCCCACTGATTGCAAATTCAATATAAGAACGCAACATCTTGACACCATCTGAAGATGTGTTACCCAATCGAATATCTGTCGGTCGTATCGACCCTACCAATTTCAAATTATACTTCGCACGGGTAATGGCAACATTCAACCGTCTGTAGCCACCTGCTCGGCTCAAAGGACCAAAATTCATGTACATCACACCAGATGCATCTTTGCCATAGCCTATCCCAAGAATAATCACATCTCGTTCATCACCTTGTACATTCTCAATATTTTTTACAAAAAAAGCGTCTTTTCTATCCTCATTGAAATATGGCTCAAAAATAGGATTTTCCAATCGAAGTTTTGTAATTGCATCTTCTACCGCCTGCTGTTGCGAACTACTGAACGTGATGACACCGATGGAACGGTGATTGGACAATTTAAAGTGTTCAAAAACTAATTCTGCAATTTTTTTTGCTTCCATCAAATTATGTTTTTTACCACCTCTATCGTAAATCCCATCTTCCACATAGACATACTCCACGCCATGACCACTGCTACTTTCGATTGTTGCTGGAAACGTCATCAATGAATTGTTATATATTTTGATATTTGAAAATGTAATCAAATCTTCATTTTTACTTCTATAATGCCACTTCAATGTTCTTTCTGGAAAAGTGATGAGCATTTCATCTAATATTGATTCAAAATCCCCATCGTCTTCATCTTCATCTTCTTCTGATTCATCGCTGTCATAACCACTATCTTTCGTAGTGGTCGTTGCAAAAAAATTCGTTGGTGGCAACTGCTTCGGATCTCCAGCAATCACAACTTGTTTTGCTCGCATGATTGCACCGATTGCATTTTCAGTACATACTTGCGATGCCTCATCAAAAATAACCAAGTCAAAGTCATACACCTCTGAATTTAAAAATAGGCTAACCGATAAAGGCGACATCATCAAACAAGGTTTGAGTGTCAACAACAAAGATGGTATTTTTGCAAATAATTTTCTGATTGGCATAATCTTACGCTTCTTTAATAATTCTCTTTTTAGTATCGCAACATCTCCATAAGGTGCTGTGGAGTCATCAAGTTCTGGCAATTCTGACAACAACAATTCTCTGATTCTAAATTCTGCAATTTTCATTTGTTCCAAGTCATACTTTTGGAAAGCTTCTATAATTTCATCTTGTGTTTTCCTTCTAAATTGTGAAATGGCAGGCGAGGCATTTGCAATTGCATCTTGCCACAACTTATAAAACCTTTTTTTGAAACTATCAATCACATACGTGTGAGGTATCCGCTCTTCCAAAAGCACTGCCACTACATCAGCGAGACCACTTTTATTACACTGAATTTGTGTATTTTTAAAGTCAATCCATTCTTCTAATCCATGCAAATTTTCAATACAACGATTCAATTTGGCAGTTACCACATTGTATGGTAAGTCTATGACTTGATAAGTTGCTTCAAATAAAGCATTGAACCATTCAAAATCCTCACCACAATCACCGATGAATTCATCAATATTACTCAATAAATCTTCAAAGTCTTTTTTATGAGCCAACGAGATGACATTGTTTATAAATTGCACATTCAAATCAGTTGTATCAATATGTTTTGAAAATTGCTCCAACCAATCCAACGTCTTTTTCAACTCTTCCCATTTCGTTTGAATTCCTTCAAAATACGAGCCTAAGTCTTCTGCTAGTCTACTATGATTGTGATCAAATTCGCTTTTCATACGATCGATTAATTCTAAATTTGAAATACAATCTTCATATGTTTGATAGAGCAAAATATCCTCTGCTTCATTCGTAAAACAGCCAATTTCATTTTCTAATGCCTGCACCAAAACAGCCACTTCTTGTGACCTTTGTCTAATATCCGCAATATCTAGTGTTGCGTAGTCATCTGCAGAGAATAAGGCAGACACATTTTTTAATGATTCACAATCAATGTCATCTTTCAAAAACATAATCTGTGTTTCAAAGGCACCAACATTCTCTCCAGAAAGAATGAGTTGTTCCACTTCTTTTGTAGGTGTATCCACAAAACAATTCATCGCTTTTTGAAAGCGTTCTATCATCGCTTTGATTTGCTCCACGTCCGTATCTTCACCAGTATACAACTCACCAAAACAACTCGAGTATTGTTTCGAGTTCATTTCCATTTTATCCGTGAGTTTCGTAACACTTTCTGCAAGATTACAATATTCAAGAAATTGATTGATTCGCTCGTCAATTTTTTCAAATTCTATTGTTTCACTAGATTCTCCAAAGAAGACTCGCATAAATAATTCTAATTTTTCAGACGATACTTTTTTTGTAATTTCTTCTGTTGATACACCATACGATTCAAATGTTTCATTTTTCATGAGAATATTTTTCAATTCCTCCGAAAATTGATTCTCTAAGGTGTTTTGGATATACTTAAATGTTGTGATACTCTTATTAATCACATCGATTTGCGTGTTTTCCCCTTCAAATAAGCCTCCAAGATACCTTTTTGCATCCACATTGGATTGTCCTAAAAATTTTTCTAACTCAGCAATTTCCTCTATTTTTTTGAGCAGTGAAACGATTTCTCTTGCAGTCTTCTCCGCATTCGTAATTACTCCTGTATGAAACTCTCCAAAACAATCTGCATTGTTCGTCGACTCGATTTCCACTTTGTCCACAACCTGCGTAACACATTCCGAAAGATTGCAATACTCAAGAAATTGATTAGCTACACCGTTCATTTCACCAAAATCCACTATTTCAGCGGAATGTCCAAATAATACTTTTAAAAACAATTCAAATTTTTCCGATGATATTCTGCCTGTAATTCCTTCAACTGATATACCGTATGATTCAAAAGTTTCGTGTTTCATAAGAATATTTTTTAATGTATCAGAAAACTGATTCTTTACCATACTTTGAATATACTTAAATATTTTGATATTCTGACTTACTGTATGAACTTGCGTATTTTTTCCATCAAATAATTCTCCAAGATACCTTTTTGCATCTAAATTTGAATAAGATAGAAATTCTTCTAGTTCCAATATTTCTATTAGTTTTTTAAGTAAAAAAACAATTTCACTATCAGAAATTTTATTGCCCGATATCTTTCTAAACGAATCAATTGTAGCCTTATCTTTTCTGTAATCTGGCAATAATATTTTATAAAACGATGTATATTTACTTTCAAATCTACTAAGCATAGCTCTGGAGTCTATTAATAATACAGATGAATCGTATTCCTCCAACACTTCTCTTGATAAAGCATTATAAATGTTCAACTTCGACTCTAACAATGCCAAAAATGTTTCGACGGACTCTAACCCTCCCTCTCGAAACCATTCATCCGTTGCAGAAGTAAACATTTCGCATTGATTTATAAAACGCACAATTTTATTCAGATTTTCAATATTGTATTGCAAAAACAAGTTATCAATTTGAGAGAATTTATATACCTGATTTTTTAAATACAACAATTCTTCAAGCCCATTTTTTATCATATTCCTAATCGTGGCTAATTTCGATTGTGCTAATTCGATCGCAGTGGTTGTTTGACTCGTAGTTTTAAATTTCTCATCTGAAAATTGATTATTTATCATCTTTTCATGACTACGAATCATCACCTTATCTTTCCTATAAGCAGACATCAGTAATTTATAAAATAGTGTGTATTTATTATCAAATCCACCGAGTATTGCTTTAGAATCTATTGATAAAATAGATGGTGTATATTCCTCCAAAACTTCCGCTAATAATGTATTATATGTATTTATTTTTAACTCAAGCAAAGCAGAAAATTTTTCAGCCGACTCTACGCCACCTTCTTTAAACCATTCATCTGCTGGACACATCAATGTTTCGCATTGTTTCGTGAAATGTAAAATTTGATTTACAGTTTCGATATTGGCTTTTGGAAGCCTATCTTCTATTTGAGACAGTTTATACATCTGATTTTTCAAATAAATAAATTCTCCCAAACCATTATGTATGATATCTTGAATTGCAGACAAATTCAATTGCACCAGTTCCATTGGATTTATTGTCTGACTCATAGTCTTAAAGTAAGATACAAGCGGACTAAAATCCAAAGATTGCTCAATACTGATGCACTCTTCTTTTTTCATCGTTAATTCTCGAATCTTACTATTTAAATCCAACAGAGTGCTTTCGATTCCATTTCCTTTGATATCGTGAAACCATAATTGCGTAACCAACAATGGTTGATTCAATGCACAGAGTGACTCCGTGATATCTACCAGTTCCTTTAACGTTTTACCACTTGACATTCCTAATTTCTCCGTGATTTCATCAGAGATACGAAGTATCGGCTCAATCACAGTTTCACCTGAATAAATATCAGATTTTACGTTCTGCCTACAATTGAAGATTTGACTTATAGAGTCATATCCTTCTCCTGTTAAGCAGTTTTTCAAATTCTCCAAAATCGAAGATACTTTTTTCTTTTTGCCACTGAAATCAATTTCCAGTAGTTCAAGTTGATTTCGATTTTCAATATATTCCATAGCGGTATCATACGTTTTATTCTTATCTGCAAACTCATCTACCAAAGCAACAATCGAATCACGATATTCTTTCTCCAACCATTCTTTTGGAATTGCATATGCACCTTGGCAAAGTTCAAATAACTCTTTTAGATTAGTCAAATTTTCAAATACAATGGTGTTTTGAAACATCAAAGTTTCAAAAATGAAATCACTTTTATTCTCAAATGTATGTATCGCATTCATTATATTCATTGCTTTATGCTCAATATCTTGTCTAATCTCATGTGTGGCGTGCGTAATCACACTGCCCCGCCAAACATTAGAATCAGGATCAACGCTCAACTCTCCCATTGTTTTGGCTAAGTTACGCAATAAATACTCAAAATTCCTAAATTCTTCAATTGAGACATTTTCTATATTGTCAAAGCGAAAAAGAACATCTGGAATGTCTATTAATTTTGCCAATAGCCCATTCACCTCATAAACAGACTTTTGCAGAGGTTCACGCACTATATGAAGTTCTTCCACATACTCATTTAGCAACGCTCTTTTTTTCGCTAACGTATCTAATAAATACAAGGATTCCTCTTTCGTTTTGATTTTTTCTAAAGATAGTGTTTCAGATAAGTTGTTTAATATTTCTTTCTTATTGACTTTATGATTATGCAAAGACAAGCAAAAATCAGATAGCCCGACACTAGACAGTCGATTGAACACAACATCGAGTGCCGCCATTTTTTCCGATACAAATAGTACCTTCTTGCCAGTCGCCAAACTTTGCGAAATGATATTTGTAATGGTTTGACTTTTCCCTGTACCGGGCGGTCCTTGCAATACAAAACTCACACCTTTATCTGCCAAAACAACGGCATCTTGCTGACTTGCATCTGCATCGACTGTCTGGTATACATCTATCGGTTTCTCACTTCTGTCATGATCGTAATGATTCAATCCGGCAGGAATGCCCATCACTTCTGTAACATCTCCACACAAAGCTTTGACAACAAAATGTTCATTCAACATGTCTGCGTGGTTATGCAAATCCATGTACATATTAATCTTGAGAAATGAAAACATAGACAAACTAACATCCATATCTACCTTCCAATGAAGCTGTGAAAAAAATTTTTCTATTTCAACTATATAAGACTCAATTTCATGCACATTGCTGTCAAATTCAGGAAGTTCGATATTAAAATCATTCTCAAGCTTATGTTTCAACGTCGGATTGAATACAATTTCATCATCATGCAGGTTTAACTTATAGGGCGATGTCATTGATGCAATAGAAAGTCGCACTGGCACTAATATCAGCGGAGATTTCAAAACTTGTGCAGATCCCACCGTTTCTTTCCATGTCAAAAATCCAAACGCTAGATATAGGATATTCACACCTTGTTCCTCTAGTGCTGTCCTAGCTCGATTACGCAAAGATTTTAAAGTTTTTTGTTGTTCTGTGATACTCTGATTCGTACTGATATCTCCTTGTACCACTTCTATTTCCATTTTCTTTGTTTCGTCAGAAGATGTCTGAAATATATTGTTGTCTGGTTCGATACTAACTTCTACAGGGTATGAAAATGACAATTCTTTTTCCTCATTTACAATTGCATTATACAATGTATATATGGAAGGTTCTAAAATATTGATGTTAGAACGTTTCGTTTCTTTAAAATGAATCAATCTATTTCTTTTTCCAGAATCAAGAAGTTTCTTCTTCCAGAAATCAATTTTCTTATCAATATTTCCCATTTCATACTCCTTTTTCAGAATATACAACACAAGTAATAACGTAATGTCTTAATCTCTTGTAGATGGGTGAAGCAACAGCATTATACATACTAACATTATTTCCACAGCAAAGTTTGAGTATGTGCTTATCCACTTCAGCCTTTTACAGTTTTTCCATTAGATAATCCCAACAAATCTAAAAATACATCATATAGCAATCATTTGCATTATCATACCATATTTTTTAAGGAAAGTCACTATCTTTTACCAAAAAAATATTTAAATAGGAAACAACTTCACCCCGAACCACATGTGTCAGATGTTATTTTTTCTATGTAATCTTTTTCATCTCAAACAGAAAGTTCTCTTTCGTAAAATAAATTTCTATTAATCGGATTTCTAGGTTTTTCATTTCATTCAAAACTGTCATTTTACAGCCCCCTCCTCCCCCATTCCTCATTTACAGCCCTATTCCCCTCAAAATCCACCAAATTTACAGCCCCCTCCAAACACCCCTCAACCCATTGATTTCATCGCATTCTTCCCCGCCCCATCCCTTTTGCCCATCAAAGGCAGTCTCGACTGGAAGGAATACGGCACCCAACAAGAAATCGACCACGTCCTCAACCACAAAAACCTTGGCAACGGCTCAATCCTCCTCTTCCACAACGATGCCAAGTACACCCCGGCTGCCCTCGATGCCATATTAAAAGGTCTACAATCCCAAGGATTTGAAGTCGTTCCAATTTCAGAATTGATACATAGGGAAGATTTTACAATGAACCACGAGGGTCGTCAAATAAAAACGAATGCATAAGAAAAACCGAAAATAAATATACTAGAAATGAGCCGAAAATCCCTATATTCCTCTTTCGGGTATTGTCCATCTTATTTTCAAGAAGTTTGACTACGCTACATCAAGAGATTTTTCGCAGTGATTCTGCAAATACAAAATTAGGAGTGTTGCTATGAAATTTACAAAAAGGAAACTCAGAATACCAAAAATCAGTATCATCAAAACAAAGAGGACAACACGTCCACCGACCATCAAGAAAAAATGGATCGTCACCACCCTAGCCGTGGCGATCGCTCTCTGTGGCACTGCCACCTTGCTCCAAAAGGCACCAAGTCAAGCGAAAGCCGTGACGAACCTTAGCACAGCACAAACAGATCGCCAATTGCCAATTTACTGTGTGGAAACAGAAGAGAAAAAAGTCTCCATCAGCTTCGATGCCGCTTGGGGAGCAGACGACACCGATGAGCTATTACGGATTCTGGCAGACAATAACGTCACAACTACATTTTTCCTCTGTGGCTATTGGGTCGAACAATATCCAGAAGAAGTCAAGAAAATCGCAGAAGCAGGACACGACATCGGCAATCACTCTTCCACGCATCCGCACATGAACGAACTCTCTGCCGATCAAATTACAAAGGAGTTGATGGAGTGCCACGAGGCAGTCAAAGATCTAACTGGCATAGAAATGGATCTATTCCGCCCACCATTTGGTGAATATAATAATACGGTAGTGGAAACGAGTTTTGCAAACGGATATTATCCCGTACAATGGGATGTGGAAATGCGACATACAAAAAAGAAAAAAGCCGATTCCTATTCAATAGAAATCAGCCTTTGATTGCATATTTTTATGGTTATAAACTGTACTTTTGGTGAATTGAAAAATTCAAATCTGTAGTATTGTACTTCTTACCGAGAAAGGAGGGGATGGAACCCCTCCCCTACAAATTCGCCCCCAGCATTTGCCAAAGAACCATTTTTCATCATATTACTTTTTTCAAAACACCTCTACATAAAAGTAGATTTACAAACACACCTCAACAAATTTACGAATCATCGTCGCCACTTCGGCTCTCGTCGCCAAGCCTTTCGGGTCAAAATTACCACTGCCTTTGCCGTTTATGATATCGGCTTGTTGCATAACATATACTGCCTCTTTTGCCCAACCACTCATTTCCAAATCGTCAGCAAAAATTTCCATATCCTCTACTACAGGCAAAGTCAAATCAAATGCCTTGACATAATTTTGCAAAAATACTGCCATCTGTTCTCTTGTGACATTGTTATTTGGGGCAAAAGTCGTTGCCGATGTGCCACTGGTGATGCCTTGCGATACTGCCCAACCGACAGAATCTGTATACCAAGTATTTTGCCCCACATCGGCAAATGGTGTTGTCGTCTTTGGCAATTCCGCTCCGTCAATGCGTCCAAGCACCGTCACAAACATCGCACGGGTCATTTGGTTATCTGGCGAAAATTCCGTATCACTCGTGCCAGCAAATAAGCCTTCTGCAATGACAAATGCAATATGCTCACTTGCCCAGTGCGTACCGATATCTGTATACGTCTCTAAAATTTCACGATACGCCTCCGCCTGATTTATAGTTTCAGTACTTTCAGTTTCTTCTTCTTCAGTTTCTTCTTCTTCAGTTTCTACTTCTCCTTCAGTCGAACTTGATCCAGAACTTGAACTTGAACTTGAACCAGAGTTCGAGTTTGAATCAGTATTCGTATTTGAATCAGTATCAGTATCTCCATCTGAATCTACATCTCCGTCTGAATCACCGTCTCCATCTGAATCTGAATCTACATCTACATCCGAATCTACATCTCCGTCTGAATCTGAATCTGAATCTACATCTACATCTACATCTACATCCGAATCTCCGTCTCCATCTCCATCTATATCACTATCTCCGTCTGAATCTACATTTCCACTACCACTACCATCAGATTGCACAATGACCAAAGGCACATCTTTCACTTGTGTTGACTGAAACAAGAAATTCGTCATTTCAATTTCCGCAAATCCTCCAAATGCAATCCCATCTGTACCCGTCAATACACCGAGTGCAATCGTCGTGTCATCTCTCAAATCGACATCACTCGCCACGTAAATTGTCATTGCCGATTCACTCCCCACGAGAAACCCCTCATGGTCTGGATTGGCAAGTGCAAATCCAACATCTGTAGCATTGCCCGTCACGGGCAACTCCACTTTCACACCAATGACATTACTCGAAACATTTTGGAGTGACAACGACTGGTCATTTTCATTCCATTGCAATTTCAGATCGGTTGCCCATGTCAAAACAGGAGCAACCAAAACCATCGCCACGCATAAAATCAGTGTACGCAACACCCAATTGCACATGCAGTTATTTTTTATACTTTCCACGAAATCAACCTCCTACTCAATCACAATGTCAGGAATTGTATCGAACGACGGACAGAACGTCCATGAAGTATACGATGTCGTTCTCGTATCGCCTGCACTATCTGCTCGTGCCATGACCGCTTTCATGTACACTGGGAATGCACTGTCGTGATCGCAACTCGTTGTGTCGCCATCATGTGCATGTTCTTCTTGTACGGTTGGCACGAAAATGAAAAGTCCATCACTAATGGTGCTGACCACCATATCTTCTGGTACTGTCGCAAACATATACGTATCTCCAGCAACTGCCACATCATACGTCACAGGGTCGCCTGTAAATGCAGTCGTCATGTAACGTCCCTCAATCGTAATTTCATTGAAATATGGATCGCCGATA
Source organism: Bacillota bacterium (assembly GCA_044425835.1). Classification (GTDB taxonomy): domain Bacteria; phylum Bacillota; class Clostridia; order Lachnospirales; family Anaerotignaceae; genus Chakrabartyella. The sequence goes on from JAWXUZ010000056.1 coordinate 11,548, forward strand.
TACGAACCGACTACAATGATCGTGCCTTCTTCAATCAAATCATCACCCAAATACATATCGTGCGACAATCGTCCCATCACATAATCTGTAAAGTCAACGGTATCGCCAACGTAAGCAATCACATCGAGTTGGTCTTTATAAGAAAGAATGTCATCGCCAGTAATGAGAATTTCTTTGGCATCGTACGTGCCAATGCGAGTATCGTCTGCATCTGCTCCCATTTTGATAAAATAGTTGATGAATTTTTCTGTAGAATCGACTTCATTATTTGCAAAATCACCCTCTTTCACTGTGACATATGTCATTTTTCCATCGAGCAAATAGCCGACTTGTACAGTAAATGCACCGCTCGTCGGGAATGTATTTGCAAATTTCAATCCACTGACCGCAGTCGCTGTATCGAAAGTCAATTTCACACCACCGTCTTCTTCTGTCATAGTGTATGCATTTTTGTCAACGACATTGTCATATGAAATTCTGATTTCTTCCGATTCTGTCGCATCTGAAACGACATTGCCCAATTTATCAATCATCACCATTGCATATTGAATCGATTTGTTGTTCATTGAGCCGAAGTAATCGCTATATTCTCCCGTTGTCGTGAATCCAATCAAGACACCATCTCGGTACACTTCATACCCTTGGATCAGTTCCGCTTCTGTATCAGACAAAGTATGTGTCGCCGTTAAATTCACTGTGCGGTCATCGTCATTATCGATTTCCGCTTCGACTACAATCGTATTTTTACCCAAACCAGTCTCATTTGCAAAACGCAATGCCAACGATTCCTCATTCAAATATTGAATTTTTCGAGATTCATTTCCGAGTTTTGCCATTTCTGTTTTCGCTTCATCAGAAAGAGATGTCCCCCACGCAGTGAAGAAATCGGTCAAGTCGACACCTGCTTTTTGAGATGCCAACACTTCAAAACGATTCGATCCACTATACGCAGTTGCATCGTTATACGCTCCGAACACATCGGAATAATACGCAAGCACATCGATCGAATCGGCATAAGCCAAATGCAATTGCCAATACAAGCCAAGTTGGGCAAACACATCACTCGATGAACCTGTCGCTTGGCTTGCGACTTTTGAAAATACAGTCGTCCAAGGAATGCGGTTGTACGGTGTGTAATTTCCAGTTTCGTCATACGTCGCCACCATCATAGAATAAATATTGTTCGTCACTTCCAAAATGCCAATGCGGTCAAGGTTGTGACCAATTTCATGGGCAATGCCCCACCCAAGATTGTTTGGTGAAATGGTGCTTGACGTTGGCAAAGTCGCAGACACACTTGCATATTGAATGCCGATATGATCGCCACCCGCATACATAAATGCAGTCGCAGACATTCGCATCACTCGTACATTTTGTCTACCCAAACGAGTGCTTAAGCCGTCCACAATCGTGTCGCCATACACTCGATTTGTTACGTAGTTGATGGATTCCCAGGAAGCAATCGCATTGTATAATTTTTCGGCACGTTCAGAAACCGAACCATCGCCCAACGCACTTTCGACTCCGGCAATTGTCAGAGACAATAATGTATGTCGCAAAGAAATTTCCGTTGTATTGATTGGGTTATTTGTCGAATCGTAACCGTACGTCAATTTTTGATAATTCGGGTTGCTCGTATCAATCACTTGGTCGGTATATACATCAATTGCTGTGATGTAGTTCTGAATTTTTTGCATGATGACTGACTTGTCGTCTTGCAAATCATAATCATACAATTCCAAAGTTGGTGTTGCTACACATTCACTGACGTGATCGATACCTTGGAACGTACCGATTTGTTTATAAAAATGCAACCCGATATCGGAAGCATTGTCGCCTGTATATTTGTAGTAGAGTTGTCCACCTTCAATGAGTCCGGAAATATTGGTTATGTCTGGGATATTGACGATATTACGTCCACTTTTCAGTACAATTGCAGTGGAGTCGTACGGACTGCCCGCCGAATTGTAAAATTGAGATGGGTAAATCGAAAGCGTTTCCCCCTCAGGCAAATCGGCATAGACCAACAAGTCATATCTTGCAAGCCCAACCACACCAAGCGGAGAAATATCGCTCAATTTGACACCCATATCATTTGATGTATCAATGCTCACAAAATCTTCTTTCACGTATCCAACAAGACTTTCATCAGCAGTCGAAAGGAGTGATTTTGCAAGTGCCAATTCACTTTCTAATATGGATTTACGCACCACGAAATCAGCCAATTCTTCCAATCTCAACTCAAGTGCTTCAATATCAGCCAGTGTGACACCGCTTGCCAAAGTGGTATACATTGCATCCGCAAATAGTGCAGTAATGTCTTCGGCAATCGGATCGTATTCATAAAATACCATTTCCGAAAGTGTTGCCGGACGAGACCCACCGTCACGAATCCAAGTCGCCACTGTGATTTTCGTAATGTCCTCACGCATATCGAAAGGCAAAATACAAAATTGCACGCCGTTTTCATCTGTGCTGACTGTCACTGTTTCGTTGTACGTCGTTGCTGTGTTATAAATCAAGACTTCGCCGTTTGGATTGTCTACCGTAAAGACTTCGATTGCATATTCTGCCAAAGTTTGGGCATACGCATTTTCTTCCACTCGTGGCACCCAGATCACGTAATCCATCGTTTTTGGTTCATCGAAAGTGAATGTAAAATGAGAATTGGAATACCAATTTTTCGCTGACCAGTATGTACTATAATTTTCGTCCCAAACAAAATCAGTCGAATAGCCGTTTGGATATTGACTCGAATCGTAGTTGCTTGTATCTTTCATAGTCACACCTATAATATTGCTATTTGGAATGCGGTTGTGCGTTGGCAAAATTGGTCCAGACATATCAATTGCTTCAGGAATGCCTTCTGCCACAGCAGATTTTGCTCCCTCGCCACGTAAATTCGTTCCGCTGATTTGAATGTGGTACGTCTCGCCATTTTCCAAACCGCCAATGCTACAAGTCGCAGAAGTGAGTTGTGTCGCCCAAACTTCATATTCTGTCGCATCTGCTTTTTTGCCATACACTGTAAATGTAGACGTGTCACGTCCCGCAGTCCACGCCAATTTCAAAGCCGAATCAAGCGGTGTCACAATTACACTCGTTGGTGCTGTCGGTACGCTCGATGGCACACCCATAGCAACGACTTCTGCCGATGCCCCGCCCGTCCAATCATCGTATGTGCTTTGCACGATGAAATAATGATTGACTAAATTTTCAGTCAAAGAGACAGTGGCTTGGTTCGTTGTTGTATTCACAAAATTCGTGTAAATGCCTTTGCTTTCGCCATAAGACACTCTGTATCCACCGACATTTTGAGCCATATCCCATTGGAGTGTAACCGATTTGTCGCCCCCCGTTGCCGTGAGATTTTCAATCAAACCATCACTACTATATGGATTTTCTGGCACGATGTCTTGCACAAAAGTGACTTCTTGCAAGACGATAAAGTTATCGTTTTCATCGACTTCAACGGTCACACTGATTTTTTTCACCACGACACGAGTCCCAAGAGAAATGACGACTGTATTCGTTTCTGTCTCATTGCTGACAAGCGAAATTGCTTCCTCCGCAGTCGCTTCGACTCCTGGAATTTCTACTGCTTCGCTCACAGTTTCTACTATATTAATGTCCTTCGTTTCGCCAAAAGGCACGACCATCGTTTGCGGTTGCCCTTCCTCATCAATATATTCTACTGTCGCCACTCCAGATTGGATTGCTCCGTCGCCGACTGGAGATGTGATCGCCACTTCTGAAACTTCAATCCCATCAGGATTTGCAATTGCAATCGGAATTGTCAAGCTCGTCGCCCCTGCTTCTGCTGTCACTTGCACCGTCGACTGGTTGCCTGATACGAATAAATCGAAAAATGTACCGTCAATATCTGACACACCCACCAAATCTGCTTCCGAAACGGTCACGAGTTGTTGCAAATCTACAAAAGAAGTGCTTGTCGCAAAGCCCTCCATACCTGTATCGTCTACTTTCGCAACTTGTTTTTGAAGCGAAACGATTTTTGCATAATCGTACAGCGACACATCAGAAACGGCACTTTCATTTTGTGTACGCAACGCATTTTCGACGACTAAAATATCATCACGATCGATGACACCATCATCCGTATAATCGCCATACGCAAACGTACCATCGCCTGTCCCGACAGTAATTGATTTTGAAGTCGTCGACAAGTCAATCGATTCCACGACCAACGTGCGATGTCCCTCTCCCTCAAATTGCAAAGAATAGACATCACTTGTTTTGCCTGCTGGCACAGTAAAAGACGTTTGCCACGAATCGGCAAGCGTGGCATCACTCTCATTCATTTGGTATGTGCCATCAGCGAGTGTTTGTGTGCCAACTAGCGTTGTGCCTTTGTACAGTTTGAGCGTGATTGCTCGACTATCAAGCTCCGTTTTCATTTCGTCGTTGTCGAAGCGGATTCTAATATCAATCGTTCCTGTCGTTTCGGTCTGTGCATTTTCTGTCACTTCATTTGCCAATGTCGCAATACCCGTTTGTGGTGGAATTGCCAAGGAAAGTGCCATAGCCAGTGCCATTGCTTGTTTGATTTTGAACTGATTTCTTCTATATTTCAATTCTTACACCCCTTTGATTTCTTCTAGTTTACAATCCTACACATTTATTCATACTATTTTAACATATTATGTAAAATTTTGCAAGGACAATATTTCCTACATACGATTTATTATTCCTTGTATCAAAATCCACGGCGGGCGACCACAGGTACGCCCCTACACCTTGAAATTTCAGTTTTTCGTAGGCAGATTTGATACTGTGTCATCATTTCTCAATGAAGAGAAGAAACTCTACATTGCAACGAAAGAAGAATTGTCTATTTTTAGAGATGTTGTCAATTTCGGCAATCACTATGAAGGCATTACCGTGATTTTAGAAGAAGATATTGATTTGGAAGGTGAATCATGGACACCGATTGGCATATCTCATTTCAAAAAATGTGCTAAAACATTCAGAAGATTTAGAAAAGAAATTTTAAATGCATTTAAATACGGATATACAAATGGTGCTACAGAGGGGTTTAATAATAAAATTAAAG
>JAWXUZ010000001.1:0-61062 GCA_044425835.1 Bacillota bacterium
TGTCTTCTATTATTATAAAATCTTATAACAAAGGTGATTCTGTGAATACAATTGCAAAAACACAAGATATAGACCGCTTAGAAGTGGAAGAAGTTTTAAAGATGTTTGGGATGTTGTAATGAACTGCTTGATCTGTCGGGGCGTTGGGATAATACGATTGAGATACCAACTAAATATCGCCAAAATTATCGTTTATTGAGAATGGACGACCAGAGGGTCAGAGCGTCCTACAAAAGCTTAGAATGCCAATGTGTAGGGTGTTCCCTTGGTCGTCCGATTGCGTTATTTTTAAAAGTATCTTTTTGTTGAGAGCGGACGACCACAGGTCGCCCCTACTTGGAATGCCAATGTGTGGGGTGTTCCCTTGGTCGTCCGATTGCGTTATTTTTAAAAGTATCGTTTTGTTGAGAGCGGGCGACCACAGGTCGCCCCTACTTAGAATGCCAAGCATAGGTGGCAAGGTGTTAAACTTTCAGTGACTGGTTGCAAAAAATAAAAGACCTATGGTCTAAATCAAAATGGGTCTACGCTTTGGTTATTTTCAAATGCCTTTGCAGTGATTCTCACTGTACTAAACTTACCATCACTAGTACTCACTTCATACCCAATCCCCACATCGGTCCCAAACATAGCTCCATGATAATAAACACTTCCGTAATTGTCTACCTCACCAGGTCCATAGGAGTAACCTGCTTTTGAGTTCCCTAAAGTGGCTCCGCCAGTCCCATAACTGAACCCTTTGTTGGTGTAGCCACTATTACTATTAGATTGCACTAATATTATCTTAACTCTTCCAGAGTCCGTATATGCTACCTGCACTCCAGCAGAGTTATCATAATACTTATAGTATGTATCTCCATCGCTAGTATTAATTGCATCAGGCTCCCCAAACTTACTCTCAATACTCGCTCTGCTCTCTCCAATGTAAATACTTTGCCCATTCATCAAAGTGGCTCCACCTATCTTAAGTGAATGGGTATACTCTCCGCTCACAGCATTGTCAGTATCAACATAATAAGCGCCTTCTGGTAATCCATGTGCGTTACCTGCTGGGGCATTTTCATAATAGATCTTGTGATTGTAATTTTGTAGATTAGCTGCTTCGTCAAAACCAACACTGTCAATAAATGCAGAAGCATCGGTATACTGACTCGCATCACCAAACTTCCCGACATAATTAGCACCTTGGTTGCTTTCCACCACTGCTTGGTCGTTTTCTAGGCTGACACTGCTAAAGTTGATGTCAACTCTTCTGCTGTCATTATTCCAACTTACCTCTGCTCCAGTCGCCTCCGCTATCGCTCTCAGTGGGAGGTAGTATCTGCCACCTGTCATTTTTGGTGCAGCATCTGATGGAACTACTGCCCCGCTCTGCATGATTGTGTTATCCTTCAACACAGTGATCTCGCTCATCAACACAGTTGTGCCTGTTTTGATTGTGATCAAAGCAGGATTTGTACTACCATAAGTACGCATGAGGTTATCATCATTACTACTCCACACCTCTGCATTCCAGTCTACTTCATAACCCATTGTTTCAAATACGCCTCTCAACGGTACCATGGTGCGTCCATTTTCAATGAATGGGGCTGCGTCGGTAAACGAGATTGCACTGCCGTTCACATACACGCTGATTGGCGAGGTGGTGTTTGCTAGTGCCGTTTCTGGTGCAAAGAAATCTGTTTTGATTGAATGGTTCAAAAAGTTTGTATCCTCATGCGGTTTCAATTCTAACCCCATCAAAGCTACCGTCATGACACTGCACAATGTGCCTTTGATTAGCAAACCTTGTATTTTTTTTGTTTCTACATTCCGAACATTGAATTTCATTTTTCGTTCCTCCTTTTCGTTCTCAAATGACCCGAACCGCCAGTCTTTCATTGTAATGTTTTCTTTCTTTCTAGTGTACTATAATTGGCTGAATTTGTCAAACGTTTGACTGCGTATCCGTTGCGTACCCAAAGAAGTGGGTTGCCACTTTGGGTATTGCAATGCAAAATGACGGAGAAACTTCCGCTTCTTTCATATTTTTATTGACAAAAAGAAAGAAAAGCCCTACAATATAGTTAGTGTACGAAATAAATTATCTATCACAAGCAAAATGAAAGGTGGAAAACAAATGGATACAAAATTTCAAGGCAGTGAAAATTACGTGGCAAGCCCACAACTTATGAGTGCGGTCAATATCGCAATGGCACTCGAAAAACCTTTGCTCATCAAAGGAGAACCGGGAACGGGGAAAACCGTCCTTGCAGAAGCGATTGCAAAATCACTCAACAAAAAACTCGTGATCTGGAACATCAAATCGACTACAAAAGCACAAGATGGTCTTTACGTATATGACGTGGTGCAACGTCTCTACGACGGACAATTCGGTAGCGAAGGCGGTGTCGATGACATTGCAAAATACGTAAAAATGGGGAAACTTGGCGAAGCGTTTTCTGATGAAGAACAAGTCGTTTTGTTAATCGATGAAATCGACAAAGCCGATCTTGAATTCCCAAATGACTTACTTTGGGAGCTTGACAAAATGGAATTTTACATTCCTGAAACGAAAGAAACAATAAAAGCGAAAAATCGCCCAATCGTAATCGTTACGTCGAATGCGGAAAAAGAATTGCCTGATGCATTTTTGCGTCGTTGTATCTTCCATTTCATTGAATTTCCAAACGAAGAACAACTCTCAGATATCATTCATGTGCATTACCCTGATGTCAAAGAAGCCTTGCTTACTCAAGTGTTAAAAGCATTTTACTGGATTCGTTCCTTGCCAAGCATTCAGAAAAAACCAAGTACTTCCGAAGTCCTTGACTGGATCCAAGCCTTGCAACTCACAGGCGTTCCAGTAGAAGAAATCGACGAAAAAGTACCGTTTGCAGGTGTTTTGCTCAAAAAGAATGAAGACATTGACAACATGAACAGACATTTAAAGTAAAAGAGGTGTATCCTATATGTTCACGGCATTTTTTTACGTCCTTCGTGCAAGGGGTCTTAAGGTTTCTCTCAATGAGTGGCTCACCCTCACGAAAGCATTAGAAATGGGATTGCACCAATCGAGTTTCACTGGATTTTACTATCTTTGTCGATGCATATTGGTCAATAGTGAAGCCGATTTCGATAAATTCGACGGTGCCTTTTTGGAATATTTTCAAGATATGGAAACGACTGGAGAGTTGCCACAAGAACTAATCGATTGGCTCGAAAATCCCGAAGAACAACCAGGCAATGAATTTGATATGGATCGTGCAATGGAAAATGAGCAAATTTCTCAAGAGGACATTCAAAAAATGCTCCTAGAACGTCTCGACGAACAAAAAGAAGAACACAACGGCGGAAGTTACTGGGTCGGTACTGGCGGTGTTTCTGTCTTTGGCAATAGCGGATTTAGTCCTCGTGGGATTCGTGTCGGGGGCAAGGGCGGTCAAAAACGTGCGTTCCAAGTCGCTTCCGAGAGGAATTTCAGAGACTTTCGGAATGACAACACGCTCGATACCCGTCAATTTCAAATGGCATTACGCAAATTGCGTGAATTTTCTTCTCGTTTGGATACGAGCGAGTTGGAATTTGACATTGATGGCACAATCAGAAAAACAGGGGACAAAGGTGGAACACTGGAAATTGCATACAAAAAACCACGTCGTAATACAGTGAAAGTCTTGTTGCTGATCGATAGTGGTGGTTCTATGGAATATTACAGTCGCTTGTGCAGTGCCTTGTTCCAAGCCATGGAAAAGTCGAATCACTTGAAAGATTTACAGGTATATTACTTCCATAACTGTATTTATTCGAGAATTTATAAAGAAGCAGATCTCCGTCCGTCGTCACTCGTTTCGACAGAGTGGGTGCTGAACCAATGCAGTAAGGAATACAAAGTCATCGTCGTAGGCGATGGACAGATGGAACCGTCGGAATTGTTCAGCGGTAGCTACTACTCCTACGGGGCAAGAGATGCCGTTCCTGGAATGGAGTGGCTGAAACGCATTTTGGAGAAGTATCCACATACTGTGTGGCTCAATCCAGCAAATGCTCCGTACCGTGGGTGGTGGTCGAAAACGTATGACACGATTGAAGCCATGTTCCATATGTACCCTTTGAGTTTGGAGGGGTTGCAGTCGGCTTTGAAAAAGTTGATGGTTTCTCGCTGATACAATTGCTTATACTAAAAATACCAACTTCAAAAGAGAGGTTGGTATTTTTTTGATTGATTTGTAATTATTCAGTACTCTAAAATAAGGTGGAGGACATGTAATCGGGCGACCAAAGGTACGCCCCTACATATTAATACTTTAGGCTTTGTGTAGGGGCGACCTGTGGTCGCCCGCTCTCGATAAAACGATAATTTAGCAATATTTAATTGGTATCACAATACTAAAGTGAGCAAAAATTAAAGTTTTGCTCACTCAAAGCCTATCTTCAACTTTTTCAAAGGTATTTGTTGGCAGAGTTTGAGACGAAGTCTCAAGGTTTTATCCCTTGATTTTAGAATCTTTCACTTAATCAATAGACACTAAATAGTTACATTTATTTTTTGGATTTTCTAGGTTTTCTTTGCTTTTTTTCGGTCTGTGGTTTTTTGACGGAATATCCAAACGTACCGATTTGTTTCCCCAAACCGAAATATCCACCGTGTGAATAACAAATTGGCTTGCTGTCATTGAAATGAAATTTGCCTGTTTCATCTAAATATTCATCAGACACACTGACAGAAACGACTTCCGCCAAAAACATATCGTGTGTACCGAGTGGAATGACATCTTTCACTCGACATTCAATGTTGACTGGGCTTTCATAAATTATCGGTGCCTCGACTTTTTCTCCTTTTTTTGGAGTGAGTTTCATTTCTTTGAATTTATCAAGGTCACGCCCACTTTTGACACCACAGTAATCACATGCAAAAGTCAGCGGTTCTGTCACTAAGTTGATGACAAATTCGCCTGTATTTTTGATGATATCATAAGAATGACGTTCCTTGCGAATCGATACATACGTCATAGCGGGGTCACTGTTGATTGTGCCTGTCCATGCAGCGGTGAATATATTTCCTGTCGTTTCCGTACCGCAAGATACCATGACGACTGGCACAGGATATAGTACTGTACCCGGTTTCCAAATGTCTTTTCCCATTGGTGCCTCCTTAGTGATTGATAATTTCTGTAACCCGATGATTCATAGAAATGGCATTGACACGCTGCGCTTTCATTTTTATGGTATCAGGGCATACATCGTAACACGAATACGGATCTAAATTGCAACCAATATCAAACGCCAAAGTGCCATTTATTACACAACACTTATTTTGGAAGGTGTTGAAGTCACGTAATTCTTCTAGTTTTTTTGTAATATGTGTGGCATCGTATTGATAAATCTCTCCGCTTGCGTAGTGAACAATCACTGAAAAATCTCGCTGTGGTGCGACTTGAACGACTTGGTCTCCATATTGAATCATCGAAATCCCTCCAATCTATGTATGGATTGTGTGTTCCACATGTCCATCAATTCGTCTTCGTGAAGCACTGTCCATCCCAATAATATTTTTAATTTTTTGATTGGTAGTTTACCTTGCATAATGGTTGCCTCAGTAATAGAAACGATTGCTTTGTCGTCACCGTATGTTGCATGGAAATGCGGTGGATTATGATCGTCAAAATACATTTCAATTTTAATTCCTTCTAGCATACAAATAATCGGCATGGAACATCACCCCTTTTTTATATCTTTCTTACAAGTATATCAAAATTTCAGAATTTGTAAAGCTTTTTTCTCACTTTCATTGACAAATCGTGATTTTATTGTACAATATAAAGTGGTGAACTATTAATGATTATAAAGTGAAAGGAAGATACCATGAACCATTTGGCATACATCGGAACGAGAGACAACAAAATATCAGCAACGGCTTCGGAAGCCATCGTCAACGGACTTTGTGCCGACGGCGGACTCTACATTCCAAAAGAAATTCCGAAAATCGACAAAACACTCGAGCAACTCGCAACGCTTTCATACCAAGATTTGGCATATGAAGTATTGAAGTTGTACGTGGATTTTACAGAAGACGAACTCCGTCACTGCATCAACTCTGCATACGATGATAAATTCGACACGAAAGCCATTGTGCCACTCGTGAAAAAAGACGATGCTTTGTTCTTGGAATTGTTCCACGGACGTACTTTGGCTTTCAAAGATATGGCACTTTCTATTTTGCCATACCTCATGAAAACAGCAGTGAAACGTGTGGGCATGGAAAAAGAAATCGTCATCTTGACAGCAACTTCGGGCGATACAGGAAAAGCCGCTCTTGAAGGGTTTGCTGATGTGGACGGCCTTCGCATTATGGTATTTTTCCCTGAAGACGGTGTGAGTCCTGTACAAAAATTGCAAATGACCACACAAGAAGGAAAAAATACATCAGTCATTGGGATTTTAGGCAACTTCGACGATGCCCAAAGTGCAGTGAAAACAATTTTTACTGATGCCGCTCTACAAAAAGAATTGGCCGATGCTGGATTTGTATTTTCTTCTGCAAACTCCATTAATATTGGTCGTCTGATTCCACAAATTGTGTACTACTTCTCTGCGTATTTCCAAGCGGTTTCTATGAAAGAAATCGCTATGGGCGACAAATTGAATGTGTCAGTGCCAACTGGTAATTTCGGCGATTTATTGGCTGGGTGGTATGCAAAATCGATGGGCTTGCCGATTGGTGAATTCATCTGTGCTTCTAATGAAAATAAAGTACTTTTTGACTTCTTTGAGAGCAAAGGCAAATACGACAGAAATCGTAGTTTTCATATTACTGTATCGCCATCAATGGACATTTTGATTTCAAGCAATTTGGAACGATTGTTGTCGCATTCACTTGGGCAAGAGGTAACGAAAAATGCCATGGATTCACTCGGTGAAAAAGGTGCGTATGCGGTGGAGATGACAGAAACACATATCCACGGGCAATTCGCAACGAAAGAAGAAACGTTTGCTTCCATCAAAACGCTATTCGACAAAACGAATTATGTGATGGATACGCACACAGCAGTAGGCTACGCAGCGTACAAAAAATACCAAACAGCCACAGGTGATATGACACCAACGGTTGTGGTATCGACTGCGAGTCCGTATAAATTTACGAAAGACGTCATGATGGCACTTGAAAAAGCGAAAGCAGATGACGACGATTTCTTGCTCATGAAACAACTTGAAACATTGAGTGGTGTGATGATTCCGAAAACGATTGATCATTTGGAACAAAGAGAAGTATTGCATAAGACAGTTGTGGCAAAAGAAGAAATTACGAATACGGTACGAGGGTTTTTGAAGTAATAACCCGTAGGTTTGGAGTAAAAAAGAAAGACCTTGAGACGCTGTCTCAAACTCTGCGAAAATATCTTTTAAAAAAATCGAGTAAAACTTTTATAAAAGTTTGCAGGGTCAACTCATTTTGCTACGTAGCCGCTGTATTCTTCAGCGGTGGTGGGGTTTGGGGCAAAGCCCCAAGGTCTTTCCCTTCAAAAATTCGCAATACTTTCAATTTTGTAAACACTTAGGCAAACAACAATAAAGTTTTGATCAAACTTTTACAAAAGTTTGCAGGGTTTGGGACAGCGTCCCAAGGTCCTAAAAAACAACAAGGAGAACGGTATGAGGAGCTTTATCGCAATTGAACTAGACCAAGAAACAAAACAATACCTGTCAGAAATACAACAAAATAGCCGTGCATTTTGCAGAAAAGGCTCCTATACGCCTCGTGAAAATATGCTACTAAACTTCTACTTCTTAGGCGAAATCGACCGAGACGACATCCCTTACGTCCAAGAAGCCATGTTTGAAGTCGGCAAACGCACTGCACCATTTACGCTAAGCCTAAATGAACTGAATTTTTTCACGAAAGGCAACTTCGCTACAATGGTAACGACACTCAATAAACATAAATCCATGGAAGGTCTATTTTTTGGGCTGTCAAAAAGTTTGAGTCGCCAAGGCTTCGGCAAAGACAAAACAGGCCTCACCTCGCACATCACACTCGGGAAAGACATCATCGCCCAAAAAGGCTTTGCTGACGTACAGAAAAAAATCACAGTCGAACCCCGTGAAATTACAGTGGAAAAAATTGTACTAATCGAAAGCAAACGCCGTGGTGTCGACTTGTTCTATAAAACGCTATTCACGCAACCACTGACAGGTACTGATCGAAAAAAACGCACACCAACGAAGTAAAAGAGGAAAAAATATGGCACATTGGAACTCCAGAGGACTGCGTGGCAGTGTCCTAGAAGAAGCAATCAATTTCGTCAACGAACGCTACCAAAAACAAGGTCTTGCTTTATTCCAAAAAATCGCAACACCGATCACACCAGTTAAAATTGACCCGAATAACGGCACAATCACGCAAGCGTATTTTGAAAAACATAGCACCGTCGATTATATCGGCGTCGCCCAAGGTGTGGCGATTTGTTTCGATGCCAAAGAAACTGCAAATAAAAGTCTACCCTTGAAAAATATCCATGCACATCAAATTGAATTTATGCAAGCCTTCCAAAAACAAGGCGGTCTCGCTTTTTTATTGGTTCATTTTACGACACTCGACAAGTATTTTTTATTGCCGATTGAGTCGTTGGTGATGTACTACGAAACTGCAAACCAAGGCGGTCGCAAATCAATTCCACTCGAAGCGTTTGATACACAATACGAAATTATAAAAAAAGGCAACGGTGTGTTGCATTATTTGGAAGCCGTACAGCGTTATAATGAAGCTTCTACTTAAGGAATCATTGATTTATTGTAGTCGATATTTTCGGAAAATTGAGTTTCTGAAAGAGTCTACTAAAATAAATCAATGGTTTCTTAATTAAATTTAAAAAAAGTATGGAAATTATTCTGAAAATAGTTTATAATAGGTAGATAGTTTCATTTTGTCTATTTTTTTTAGCCAAACACGAAAAGTCGTCAAGAAAGTGTACTATTGAAAAGGGAGCTGATATACATGAAAACATTATCTTTGAAAGAAATTTTTGAGCTGATCAATGGAGAACATAAAAATCCACATGAAATCCTTGGTATGCACGTAGAAAAACAAAAAGGCAAAACTGGAAAAAATGTAGTTGTCATTCGTGTCTTTTTGCCCGGCGGTCAAAGTGTGACTGTCATCGATCAAAAAAACAAAAAGAAACGCTACGAAATGAAAAAAATCCATCTCGATGGTTTATTTGAAGCCGTAATCGAGGACAAAAAAGAATGGTTTCCGTACTTATTGGAATACACAAACCATGAGGGCGTATCATGGGAATCGTACGACCCATACGCATTTTTACCTACAATTTCTGAATACGACAGATACTTATTCGGCAATGGCACACATTATGAATTGTACGAAAAAATGGGTGCAAGACTCATCAAACACCAACTCGATGTGTCGCAAGAGGCAACGGGCAAAAATGCAATTTCTGGTGTTGCGTTTACTGTTTGGGCCCCGAATGCACGCAACGTGTCTATCATCGGGAATTTCAACCAGTGGCACACCGAACGTCACCCTATGAGAATGCTTGGAGAATCAGGCATATGGGAGTTATTTGTTCCAGGGCTTGAAGAGGGCGACCAATACAAATTCCATATCACAAAAGCAGATGGCACTGCCGTAGACAAAGCCGATCCATTTGCAAAATTTTCAGAAGTGAGACCGTTCAATGCCTCCGTAATTTTCGGCAAAAAAGCCTACAAATGGGCGGATAAAAAATGGTTGAATGCACGTCAAAAAGCAGACCACAAAAAAGCACCGATGAATATTTACGAAGTCCATCTCGGTTCTTGGAAACGCACACCAGAGGGCGAATTTTTGTCATACGATTTCTTTGCAGAAGATTTGGTTGCTTATGTCAAAGAAATGGGTTATACACATATTGAATTATTGCCTGTGGCAGAGCATCCATTTGATGGCAGTTGGGGATACCAAACATCAGGATATTTTGCTCCGACGAGCCGTTTTGGCAATCCAGATGCATTCCGTAACCTCGTCAATGAGTGTCACAAGGCAAATATCGGTGTCATCTTAGACTGGGTACCTGCACATTTTCCAAAAGACGAATTCTGCTTGGGTCGATTCGACGGTACCGCTCTCTATGAACATTACGATGCTCGCCTTGGCGAACACCAACAATGGGGTACGTACATCTTCAACTATGGCAGAAGTGAAGTGTCAAACTTCTTAATCAGCAATGCGTTGTACTGGTTCAAAGAATTTCATATTGATGGATTGCGTGTCGATGCCGTTGCGTCAATGCTATACCTTGATTTCTGTAAAAATGAGGGCGAATGGTTGCCAAACATTTATGGCGAAAGAGAAAATATCGAAGCCGTTGAATTTTTGAAACATCTAAACTCTGTAATTCACGACCAAGACTTGGGCGTGTTGATGATTGCAGAAGAATCCACTTCATGGGAAGGTGTCACAAAATCAGCCAAAGACGGCGGTTTGGGCTTCGATTTCAAATGGGATATGGGTTGGATGAACGACTTCTTGTCCTACGTAAAAACATTGCCTGAACACCGTAAATTCCACCAAAACTACCTTACATTTGCTATGGCGTACCACCACAGCGAACACTATATGATGCCAATTTCTCACGATGAAGTCGTACATGAAAAAAGCTCTATGGTCGGAAAAATGCCGGGGGACGATTGGCAAAGATTTGCAAATTTACGTGCAAGCTACGGCTATATGATGACGCATCCGGGTAAAAAATTACTCTTTATGGGTAGTGAGTTTGGACAATACCAAGAATGGTCGGAAGCAAAAAGTTTGGATTGGCATTTGCTCGAATTTGACGACCATAGCGAAACACAAAATTACGTCAAAGACCTCAATCATATGTATTTGGAATACCCTGAATTTTGGAGTGAAGACAGCGAAGAACACGGTTTCCAATGGATTGATTGTGACAACAATGAAATTTCTGTGCTGTCGTTCCTTCGCCGTGCAGGAAATGAAGAACTTTACGTGATTTGTAACTTTACACCACAAACACATACAAACTTTGGTATGGGTGTGCCATTTGGCGGTGAGTACAAAGAAATTTTCAATAGCGACAAAGAAATCTACGGCGGTAGTAATGTCGTAAATGAGGGAGCTCTTTTCACGATTGAATCAGAATGGAACGGATTCCCACAACATTTGGAAATTGCAGTGCCTCCACTTGGGATTTCTGTTTTCAAAAGGGTGAAATAAAGGGAAATTTTATAAGAAATTTGAAGATTCATAAGAAAAATGAAGAAAAATAAAAAAAAGATGGATTTCGTATTGACTAAACATGAATTTTTGTGTATAATTTTTAGTTGTACGATAAAAACGAGTCTGGCGTTTTTATCATAATTAGTATAGCGAATCTCGCATCTGGAGGGAGGGAAATTCATGTCAGAGGTAAAAGTAAAGGAAAATGAATCCTTAGATAGTGCATTGCGTCGTTTCAAAAGAACTTGTGCTAGAGATGGTATCATGGGAGAAGTACGTAAAAGAGAACATTATGACAAACCTAGCGTAAAACGTAAGAAAAAATCCGAAGCAGCTAGAAAACGTAAATTCAAATAAAAAGAGTACAATCAATTTATTTGAATTGCATTGCATTATTACTGTATTATACAAAATTATAGTAGCATTCGGTGAATGAAAAGAGATGATAATATGTCAATGAAAGAAAGACTTTTTGCAGACTTAAAAACTGCAATGAAAGAAAAAGATGCTGTGCGTAAAGACACCGTTCAATTGGTGCGTTCAGGAATCCTTCAAATCGAAAAGGACAATAAAATTGAGCTTGACGATAATGGGGTGATGGAAGTAATTACGAAGCAGCTAAAGAGTAGACGAGATGCATTGCCTGAATTTGAAAAAAGCGGGCGTGTGGATTTGACTGAAAAACTCAACCAAGAAATTGGTATATTGCTAGATTACCTTCCAGAGCAATTAAGCGAAACTGAAATCCAGACTATCGTAAATGAAGCAGTTCTTACAGTCGGTGCAACCTCCATAAAAGATATGGGTAAAGTCATGGCGGTGGTAACACCTAAAGTGCTAGGTCGTGCAGATAATAAAATTGTTGGCAGTCTTGTGAAGAAAATGCTCCAAGGCGATCTATAATATGTATGCAAGAAAACTCCGTAATCGAAAGATTATGGAGTTTTTTGTTTTTTGTCCAAATGTTGGAGAGGAATTTATAGGGGGGCAACTCGCCCCAATAAGAACTACAATAGCACGGATTTGATTTTTTTAATTTACCCCAAATAAAGTTTGTAGCCATAAAAAAGGGCAACCCTTTCAGGTCGCCCATTCTTACGCTCTATTCCATTTTCTCGTATTTCTTACAAACGAGCTTCCAATTCTTTTTTCAAATCTTCAAATCCAGATTTTCCAAGAAGAGCAAACATATTTTTCTTGTACGCTTCCACACCTGGTTGGTCAAATGGATTGACATCAATCAAATATCCGCTGATACCCAATGCTTTTTCAAAGAAGTATACGAGCATTCCGAAATGTTTTGCATCGGTTTTGTCAAGCTCAATGACCATATTTGGCACGTCGCCATCCATATGTGCAAGCATAGTCCCTGCAAATGCTTTGTTGTTTACAAAACTCATTTCTTTGCCTGCTAAGAAATTAAGTCCATCGCCATCGAGTTCATCGAAAGGCACTTCAACTGCTTTTTTTGTTTCGTTGACCCAAAGAACTGTTTCAAAGAAATATCTTTTTCCGTCTTGGATATATTGTCCGATAGAGTGCAAATCAGTCGAGAAGTTTCCGCAAGTTGGGAAAATACCTTTGCCGTCTTTGCCTTCGCTTTCAGCGTAGAGTTGTTTATACCATTCACCAAAAGATACGAGATGTGGTTCGTAATTTGCAAGCAACTCAATCGATCTACCTTTTTTGTGGTATAGGTAACGAGCCACAGCGTATTGGTATGCCATGTTGTCTTTGATTGAAGTCGAAGAGAACATTTTGTGTGCCTCTGCAGCTCCAGCCATTACTTCGTCAATATTGACACCAGATACTGCCATTGCAAGCAAACCAACTGCTGTAAGGACAGTAAAACGTCCCCCCACATCATCAGGAATGACAAATGTTTCGTATCCATTTTTGTTGCACATTTCTTTCAATGCACCACGTGCTTTGTCTGTCGTTGCAAAAATTCTTTCTTTGCTGCCTTCTACACCATATTTTTTTTCGAGTAAGTTTTTGAAAATACGGAACGCAATAGCAGGTTCAGTAGTTGTACCTGATTTCGAGATGACATTCACAGAAAAATCTCTGTCGCCTAAGATTTCAATGATATCATTGAGGTAGTCTGAGCTGATGTTATTTCCTGTATAGTAAATGCTTGGTGTATCTTTTTTCTTTTCATTGTAGTATGGAGATTGGATAAAATCAACTGCTGTTTTCGTACCAAGATACGACCCACCAATCCCAATGACGATCAAAACTTCGCTTTGTTTTTGGATTTTTTTTGCAGCAGCTTTGATACGAGCAAATTCTTCTTTGTCGTAATCAATTGGCAAATCAACCCAACCTAAAAAGTCATTGCCTTTGCCTGTTTTTTCGTGAAGTCCTTTGTGACAAGCCAAAACATCAGCTTCAACTGCCATAATTTCTTCCATTGTCATTGTGTCGCCTTGTAAATGAAATTTCATTGCCATTTGTAAAATCCTCCTTTTATACGATACATTGTAATGTCCGATTGCAAACCAATCGGTATATCATCAAAGTGTGCCTTGTACGATAATTTCCGTTACAGGTTCCACCAAGATTTCTTTGGAAATTTCTTTTTCTTCTTCGACAAAGCCATTGATTCTTGTAATTTGAATGGTACTTTGCTTTTGCCCTGCCTTGCCTTGTTGTGTGACTTTTTTATATGAAGACGGTTGTGTCGGATCATCTTGAATGATCGTTTCTTTTGGTTCTACTGTCGTCAGTACTTGTGTTTCGACTGTTTTTACTGAAATGACAGGTTTTTCCACTGGCACATTGATGGTTTCGCCAAGTTTTGTCCCCGACTCAATCGTCATACCGGGGTTCATATCAATCAAATTCTCGACAGTCGTATTGAATTTTTGAGCCAATACGAATAAGTAATCACCAGTCACTACGGTGTATGTCCCTGTCACGACATTTGTCGTCCCCAAATATTTTTCAGCTTCTGCAATGGAGAGCAGTGTCTCTTGCGAAACGTATGCTTCTGTGATTACGACATCTTCAACGAAAGAGACTTCCACATTTTCCGCCTCCACTGGTGTATGTACTGCTTTGATTGAGTCAAGTACCGCATTTGCATCTTCTTCATTTTTCAAAGATGCAAGCAGTGTGCCATTAGAAAGGATATTCGATGCCAGCACATCATACGTAACTGCCCCACGCAATTTCGGCAAGAGATAATCGACGGTACATACATCTTTTTCCCTATCGTTTGTGACACGGATTTTCTCCGTTGTGATGAACTCTATGATTTTAATTTCCGTACCGACTTCTTGTTCAATTTGTGCTTTCACGAGGGCAGAAACACTTTCGCTCGTCGTTGACATATCTTGCAATACACCGTAACTTTCCCCACTGACGAAGACTTCCACGCCATTTTTTCGCACAAACATATAAATCGCTGCAAAAATAAGCAACACGATAACACCGTAAATCAGCAACTGCTTGTACATCGCATTCGACTCTCTGGATCGTCTTTTTTTGGTCGCCTCACTTTTTTGGGGATTGCGATTTTTTTGGGTTCTCGGTTCCATTTCTTCTATTGGTTTTCGTTTTTTCTTCTTTTTCTTTTGAGGTGATTCACCTGAAGTATCCCTTTCATTTTTTTTATCTCCGTACGTCACTCTATCTTCTCTGACTGGAAATGATTTTTTATCCTTCATGAACTACCACCACCTTTCTTTCAAACAAACAAAACTGTTCAGAACCTTGTTTTTTAAGACCGTGGACGCTGTCCACACCTGCCATTTTTTAAAAAAAATGGAGTAAAACTTTATTTTTTCAGATATTAATGTAACGAAAAATTTCTGAAACCGAATATTTCGATATTGCTTGTTGGGGTGCTGAATAGTTACAAACAAACAAAACTAGATCATTCTTCCAAACGCTTCAAAAAACGAATGTCATCACCATAAAATTCCATGATCGCAAATTCACCTACAATACGAGAGGTGATGCGATCGAAATACACACCTTGAATTTCTTCTACAGATAAATTGGTCGAAATGATGATTGACTTTCCAGCCAAGTGGCGATCGTTTATGATCCGAAACAATTGTGACTTCGTATACACCGTTGGAAATTCTGCACCGAGGTCATCAATAATTAGCAAATCAGCTTCCAACAAATCGTTGTCCCATTCTTTGAATTCCTCTGCGGTTTCCGAATTATTATGAAAGCGTTGTGCTTCTAATTTTTGGAACAATTGCCCTGACGAAAAATAAAGCACGACAAAGCCTTTTTCCAATAATTCACTTGCAATACAGTTGCTAAGAAATGTTTTTCCAAGCCCTGGTGTCCCTGTCATGAATAAATTTTTCCCCGTAGGAAATTTCTCAATAAAGTCCATACATTCTCGGAAAATACTCTTTGCATTTTCACGAGGTGATTTATCGTACATAACAGGAACGATATCGCCATATACGTCAAATCTGAAATTCAAAAAGTTATCCGTACGAATTTGTTGTTTTATGTTGGACTGGTCGTAAATTTTATCCATGATTTTTTGTTGCAAGCAAATGCAACGTTCCTGTCCGATATAGCCTGTATCATCGCATTTTTCACAACTATACTGTAGATCGAGTACAGTTGTTGGGAATTTATTTTCTTCTAATATTGCATCTCTTTCTTGCAATAAGCGTGCTTGGTCGCTACGCAAACGCTCCACCACTTCCTCTGGAGTCAAATTCTGTTCGACAATCAACCTCATAGAGGTTGTGGCTGTTTTTGAAAGTTCGCTCTCGATTTCTCGCAGTCTTGGCAGTTTCACAAAGATACGTTCTTTGCGTTCATGCCATTCATTTTCATTCATGGTGCGTATTTTATCTAGCTCACGCAGTGCTTCTTTGAATAATACTGTTCTTGTCGCCACTTAAAATACACCTCCTTTTGTTTGATTTTGGGAATCTCTTACCATTTATTACGGGCTTTTCTTTGCATTTCTTTGATTCGATCATGATCCATTGGTTTCCCTTTGAAATTATTGAATTTATCTTGTTTTGGTGCTTGTTGTGTTTGGTAATTGTTTTGTTTTGCATTTCCTCTCGGGGTTTTTTTCTTTTCTTGAAACGCACGGTCTGCTTCTTCTATCTCGGTTAAGGAGTTTATGCCTTGTTTCTTCCAATTCAGTATGATGGTATCTGCGTAAGTAAAACTAGTATCGCCCGTATTTAGGACTGTTTTTTCGCACGCTTTGACTACCATTTCCAAGGGCATTTCGAGTTCGACAAGCCATTTTTTTATGTAAATTTCTTCAGGGTCATTCGGTGTGCGTTTATAGTGGCCAAAGGCTTTCATGATTTCCTTATAACCATTTTGACGCATATCGACTTGTTCCATCGCCGCCTCGACAGTACGAATGTGTTGATCCGCCCATGTGATAGCCACTTTTTCTGTATAACGCATGCCTTTGAAACCATCTTTTGAGCAATACGCAAAGAGTAGGTCTATGACTTCAATCGGCAAGCCGAGCCAATCGTAGAAACTAAAAATCGTTGCGATATCACTATGGGACAATGGCTTTGCGATCTTTTTATGAATGCTCTCGATCAATTGCTTCAAAGAGTCGTGCTTGATGTATTGTGCAAGTTCTTCTGGTTTGTACGTTGGTTTTTCGTCCAACGCTACGAGGCGAACTTGTTTTGGGTCTTCTTTTTTTACTTTGCTTTTTTTCAAAGTCTTTTCTTGTTTTGCTTGTTGGTCTTGTTGTTCTTCATCGATTGCTTTGTTGATTTTGATTTCCTTGATGATCGGTCTCGTGGAACTTGAGAGTGATTTCATATCAACGACTTCAAGTTTGGTAAATAAATTTCTTTCGTCCCAATATTTCCACGCTTTTAAGACGTCACTTTCTAAAATATTCAAGCGGTCTGCCACTTCTGCTGCGGTGGCTTTCGGGTACGTTTCTGTCATCAAATAAACACAGACGTACAGTGGTGGTGCAAAAGGCAATTCGTCCTCAATGAATTCTTTTTTAATTTGAATGTGATTTGACATCTTTTATACACCTACCTTATTTTTGCTGATTTATTTTATTCTATACATAGTATATCACATTTTTTTAGACAAGAAAAGATATATTTCTAATGAAATAAATAATTAATGAAAACGCTAAGGATTTTGCGATTTCGTTCTGGTAAAGAGAAGATAAAAGATAAGACCTTGGGGCTTTGCCCCAAACCCCACAATTTTTTTTAAAAAAATTGAGTAAAACTTTGACTTGCTAGCCTTAGTACTCTAAATATTTTACATTTTTTGCAATATTTAATTGGAATATCAATATGTAGGGGCGACCTGTGGTCGCCCGCTTGCATTTCCGCCACCTTGTTTTAAAAAACATTTAATTGGGGGAGCAACATCAAAGCCTAGCTTCCACTTTTTTCAAAGGTGTTTGGTAGTAGGGTTTGGGGCTTTGCCCCAATATCTCCCCCTAATCAGACAAAAAAGAAGATGGAAACTTCCCACCTTCTCATCATTTATTTTTATTTTTCAACTGCACATTGAAATAGTAAATCAAAAAACTAAGCACCACCACAGTCACCACCACAATGACAAACACACGGGCATCTGTAAATGAAATGAATATCGCAGTCCCCCCAAGGATTATACTCACACCATACAGAATCAAAACGGCTGCACGTTGGCTAAATCCATAATCAATGAGTCTATGGTGCAGATGTCCACGGTCGGGTTGCATCACAGATTGTCCCTTTGCAATGCGTCGCAACATCGCAAATAGCGTATCCAAAACAGGCAAGCCAAGGCACAATACGCTAACACCAACTGCCAATAAAGCATATCCCTTAAATACACCGATGATACTCGTCACAGCGAGGACAAATCCCAAAAAAGTAGAACCTGTATCGCCCATGAAAATCTCTGCTGGATTGAAATTTCTCGGCAAAAAGCCGATACACACACCGAAAATCGCAGTAGTCAAAAATACTGCCGTCGTGCTTCCTGTCAAAATACAAAGAATCATTAGACTGAGTGCTGCAATCGACGACACACCTGCCGCCAAACCGTCTAGCCCATCAATGAAATTGACTGCATTTGTGACACCTACAATCCAAACCAAAGTAATCGGTACACTCAGCGTTTCTAAAGTAGCAGTCACAGGCCATAAGACGATTTCTATGCGAGTCCCTGAAAAAATGACGATGAGTGCCGCAATGATTTGTACACAAAATTTCAATTTTGCTGGTAGATTTTTGATATCGTCAAAAGCACCAAGAATGGCTATGATTGCTGCTCCAATCAAAAAGCCTAAAAATTCTTTGGTGTGAATGAGTGGGTTATCTAAAAAATATACGAGTGAAACGGATACCATAAATCCAATCACCATTGCAACTCCGCCCATACGAGGCATAGGCTCTTTGTGTACACCACGGTCTTTTGGGTAATCAATGGCACCGAATCGAAACGATAGCCATTTTGCAAAAGGTGTAGTCCACAGAGTCACCAACGCTGCCGAGGAAAAGGTCGCCAAATATAACCACCAGTTATGCTCTATCAAAAAATCCTCTCCTAACAAAATGCGTGGTAAAACCGCATTGCAAATAACAGCATACCTACCAACAAAAATCCTTGCATGGTAGGTATGGGTTCATTATTATTATTATTATTTTGTACCGAAAATACGGTCGCCTGCATCGCCAAGACCTGGCACAATGTAACCATGTTCATTTAATTTGCTATCGTGTGCTGCTGTGTAAATATCAACATCAGGGTGATTGTTTTGCACTTTCTCTACACCGTCAGGTGCAGTCAAAATACACAACAAAATGATTTTTTTGACACCACGTTCTTTCAAAAATCCAATCGCTGCTTCCGCAGTACCACCTGTTGCAAGCATTGGATCAGTCAAAAATACAGTGCGGTCTGCAACGTCTGATGGCAATTTGCAGTAATACTCCACAGGTTCTAGCGTTTCAGGGTCACGGTATAGACCGATATGTCCAATTTTTGCAGTTGGCATCAAGTTGACAAGCCCGTCTGACATACCAATCCCTGCACGCAAAATCGGTACAATCGCAAATTTTTCATCGATCGTTTTACATTTTGCAGGTGCAACCGGTGTCACAACATCGACCTCCACCAAATGCAACTCTCTCGTTGCTTCGTAAGATAACATCATCGCAATTTCTGTAATCAATTCACGAAATTCCTTTGATCCTGTGTTCTCATCACGCACCATTGCAATTTTGTGTTGTACTAGAGGATGTTCCGATACAAATAATTTTCCCATGACTTTTTGCTCCCTTCGATACGAAATACTAATTACTGCTTACTACTTACTGTTTACTGACCACTGACTACTGCTTACTGACTACTGACTACTGACTACTGACTACTGACTACTGTCAATGCCTTTGATACGGTTTTTGTGTCGCTCATCTTCTGAAAACTCAGTTTCAAGAAATGCCTGCACAATCTCCAAGGCATGCCCAACACCAGTGGTGCGAGCCCCCAATGCCAAAATATTGGCATCGTTATGCAAACGAGTTGCCTTTGCAGAAAATACATCTCCACATAATGCTGCTCGAATGTTTTTGTAACGATTTGCAGTGATAGAAATGCCAATGCCTGTCCCACAAATCAGTATACCTTTGTCGCACGGCGACGCTTCGTCTAATATGGCTTCCGCCACTTTTTTACCAAATACTGGATAATCCACAGCTTCTGCGGAAAATGTACCGAAATTTTCAAAAGGAAGGTTTTTACCCTCCAAATAAGAAATGACTTCTTTCATCAATTCGTAACCCCCGTGGTCACAACCCAAAGCAATCATACGCCCTCCTCATTTCATACCAATGTATCAGCGATGTCTCAACACTTCATACCCCGCCGCTTTTTCCAAACGGTTCATGATTGCCAAGCCCACTTCTTCTTTTATAAACATTTCAGAATAAATCAAGTCTACATTTTGTTCATCAAACCAACGCAAGGCATCGAATAAATTTTTGCCGATTTCTTCGAGATTTTCTTTGTTTCCCAAGGAACGCACAACTGCATTTTCATACTGCTTTGCATTTTTTTCCGTTGCCAACACACCAATTTTTTTATCATTATCTGATTTGATCAAATGGTTGATGGTATCAACGAGTGTTTCTGCTTCCGTATCGACCAATACGACACGGGCTTTCGGTGCGTAATGCGTATACTTCATTCCCGGAGCTTTTGGTTTGACGTCTTTTTCTGGTTTATTCAAAATGGTCGGATCGAGTTCAATGGTACCGACAACTTCTTCTATCATATTTTTTGTAATTGCACCGGGTCGCAAAAGTACAGGTGGCGAAACGCTCACATCGACAATTGTCGACTCCAAGCCAAACTCCGTATCTCCGCCATCGACAATCATATCGATTTTATTCCATAAATCTTCTTTGACATGACTGGCTTTTGTACTACTTGGGCGACCTGATTGGTTGGCACTCGGTGCCGCTACAGGCACACCTGCAAGGCGAAGTAGTTGATTTGCCACTGGGTGTTTTGGAATGCGAATCGCAACGGTCGGCAGTCCGCCTGAAACGATATCAGAAACCGCCTCTGCCTTTTTGAATACCAAAGTCAAGGGGCCAGGACAAAATGCCTCAAGTAGTTGTTCTGCTTCGTTTGAAATTTCCAAAACGAGTGGTGCAATTTCTTCTTTTGAGGGAATGTGCAATATCAGCGGATTGTCAGATGGTCGTCCTTTTGCTTCATAAATTTTTTTGCAAGCAGAATCCGACAGGCCATTCGCCCCCAAGCCATACACTGTTTCAGTTGGAAACGCAACAAGACCACCCATACGCAACAATTCCCCTGCTTCTTGCAAGAGGGGAAAGTTGAAATCAGAGGAGGTCATCGCAGCCCATATGGTCTGTGGGTTACGCATTGCCCCCACAGCATCTTTTGTATTTTTTTCCACTGCCACAAGTGCATGGATCGTTTCTGCCAATTTTTTTCGGATTGATAATTGTGCGAGATTTTTTTTGTTCTAGTGTGAATTGTTTTCTTCTAGTATCGTCAAAAACAACGTCCCATTCTTTGAGATTCATCAAATGATCCGCTTTGTATTCCACCATTTTTTTGTATAGACGTTCAAAGTCCACAACCAATTTGATTTTTGTTGTTTCTTCGAGTGAATCCATTTGGAAACGTTCTTCCAAAGATTCATTGATGCCATCAAGGAATCCAACAAATTCTTCGCTTGACATAGAAAATTTTTCAGCCAACTCAAGAATTGTACCTTCTAAAGTCGTTTGATTTTGACCGATCAGAAATTCATAAATTTTTTGTTCTTTTGGTAAAAATACGTCCCAAAGTGCATCTACGCTATGTCCTTCTTGAGAAAAAGCGTGATCCATCCAAATACTGTATAAACTCATTTTCAATTCTCCTTTATATACTGTTCATTTTTAAAAACTTTGAATGATAACTATAAGCATGTCCTTATGCTATATGTGATTTATGATACTTGTCTGGCATCATAAAATAGTCACCTCTAGCAATCATAATATAACTTGATAAAAAAAGCAATATAAAAATCGTATTTTTTTCAAAAAATATTATTAAGGAATTACTTTTACATAAAAATACTGCACAAAAATCGTTTTTACTCTCGTGCAGTATATTTTATTCTCATATATCTAAAAATCAATACGTTGTAATTTCAACACTTTCAATGATCACGTCTTCTACCGGTTTGTCAGCCTCGCCCGTTTCGACTTGGGCAATTGCATCGACAACCTCAATCCCTGAAAATACTTGCCCAAATATAGAATACATATTGCCAAATATATATTCCAACTCAATTTGACCGCCTGTTTTTTCATAGTAATCTAGTTTTGCTTCTGTGAAAATGTCGCCAATATTATATACATCGCCTTGCGGATATGCAACTTGGAAAGGCTCTTCTGCTGTTTCTTCGATTTTATCTCGAATGACATTGAGTGCTTCAGCGTTTACTTCTGGATTTTGCACGATGAAAAATTGACTTCCATTCGTGTTCGGTCCACTGTTTGCCATAGCAAGTGCCCCTTTGAAAAAGTGAAGGTCAGGAGAAATTTCGTCTTCAAAATCAGCTCCAAAAGAACTCGCTCCACCCATACCTGTTGCCGTTGGGTCACCACCTTGGATCATGAAATTTTCAATGACTCTATGGAATGTAACGCCATCATAATAGCCAGAATTCGCCAAATTTTTAAAATTTTCCACTGCAAGTGGTGCTTCCTCCGGATAAAAACGCAGTTGTATTTCTCCTAAAGAAGTCGTTACAATTGCGATTTCTTCACCTTTTTCTGGTGTGCCTGCTTGCAATAAACCACTTCCTGTACTACCTCCTGATGCCCCTTGGCATGATGCCAAAGAAAACACTAACATTGTTGCACATAGAAGTCCTAATAATTTTTTCATAACCGATAAACCCCCTATAACTCAATACGAAATTCTATATATTTAAAATCAAGAAAAAGTACGACCCAAACAATTTTTACAACGTTGCAATCGACATACCTTTTTCAGAACAATCATCGTATATCCTAAACGAAAAATATAAAAATATAAGAAGTTACACATTAAAATCGAATTAAAAGAAAATCAATCGACTTCTTCATTTGATTGTTGCCCCTCCACTTTTGCAGTGCCTGGAGAATCTTGTGGTGTTTTGCAAAAACGCATGATTTGTTCCATGACTTTTTCAGAACCTTTTTCCAAATCGGAACGACGCATATTTTGAATGTAGTTGTTGCGATTTTCGTAGACTTCCATGACTTTATCTACAAAATGAGGTGCGATCAAATCTTCTTCTTGTAGCACGACAGAAAATCCTTGTTCCTCAAATGAGGCTGCATTTAAAATCTGGTCGCCACGACTGACTTCTGCTGAAAGAGGAATCAGTAAATTCGGTTTTTTGAGAGCCAACAACTCGCAAATGGAATTGCTTCCTGCACGTGAAACGACAAGGTCAGCCATAGCAAATAAATTTTCCAAGCCGTCGTTGACGTAAGGAATTTGAAAATAGCCTTTCATCGAGTTTAGTTCTTCTCTCTCGTTGCCTTTGCCACAGATATGCACGATCTGGAACGTATCGAGCAAGTCAAAGAGTGTCAGCACCAAAACCTTATTGATTTTTTCAGACCCTTGCGAGCCACCCATCACCATAAGTATCGGCTTTCTATCGTTGAATTTGCACATCAAAAGTCCACGTTGTTTGATGCCACGAAAGAGTTGCCTACGCAGTGGTGTACCTGTATGTACACAGCGGTCAGAATCGATAAATTCGAGTGTTTCATAGAACGTGGTACAAATGACCTTGGCACTTGGGGCTGAAATTTTATTGGCAAGCCCCGGTGTGATATCCGATTCATGAATGACTACTGGCACACGGCATGCTTTCGCCGCCAAAACGACTGGCACTGCCACGTAGCCACCTTTGGAAAATACGATGTCTGGTTTTAATTTTTTCATAATGGCTTTTGCTTGCTTGACGCCTTTCCAAACTTTCTTCATATCTTGTATGTTTTGTTTGGAGAAGTATTTCGAGCGACGCAATTTCCCCGTAGAGATTTCGTAATACGGGATCCCTGTCGGTTTGATGAGTTCTTTTTCGATGCCATTTTCAGAGCCTATATAAAAAATTTCAAAGTCTTCTTTTCTTAGATAAGGAACCAAAGCCAAATTCGGTGTCACATGACCTGCGGTTCCGCCACCTGTTAATATAATTTTTCTCATTTTCCCCCGCCTTTGTTTTATACTTTATATTCGTGTGCCATACTACCTTGTATCATAGCAGAAATTTCATTCAAGGTCTATACTGATTTTATACATTTTTTAAGAAACATTTTTGATGTTTTTGCATAGATTAATAGAAAACCTTACAGGAGGTCACAAAATGTACCCTTACAACACAACAACTCTACAAGAAAAATCTATGGAAAAATTGGGAAATTATGCAAACAAAAACGATGAAGATTTACTGCAAAAAGATGAAAGATTGAAAGATTTGGTACTCATTGCACAAAATGACACAAGAAAATTGCAAGGTGATTATGCAAAACTAATGGAAGTCGGCATATTGTCAGAAGTCAAAAATTTATTACAAACGATGTATCTTGACGAGGTGAAGCACGAGAAATTACTCGGGGAGGTGCTTTACCTCTTAGAGCAAGAGGGCAACGAAGAAGAAAACGGTGATTTATTGACTGATCTCGATGTCAAGAATGTGATAGAATCGTTGCTTTTGCAAGAGATGGATTCTGCTACTTTTTACAGAGCCTTAGCAAATTCCATTGAAGGCACAAGTGCGATCAAGGATATTTTGAATGAGATTGCTTGCAACAAGCAAACGCACGGTACTGGGCTGACGTATATTTTTACGAAGTATTTTGCTTAAGGGTGACTAATGAAAAGAAAAGACCTTGAGACGCTGTCTCAAACTCTGCAAACTTTTGAAAAAGTTTGATCAAAACTTTATCTTCGCTAACCTTAATGCTTAGAAAACCTCATGGTTTGCAAATATTGAATTAAGGGATTCATACCGACAAAGAAAAGAGAAGAGAACAGTACAGTAGGGGCGACCTGCGGTCGCCCGCTCTCGATAAAACAACAATTCCGCCCATATTTAATTAGGGATTTATACAAAACAAAAGGACATCGCCACCCATTTCCACGTAGCGATGCCCTTTTTATTTTTTCATTTCCTATTCTTAATCAGTTCTTAGCAAGTTCTTAATAAGAAATTTTGTCCATATACATCATATATTTGCTGACCATCAACGTAATTTTGAAAATGATTGCATCATCGAAATTCCGTAAATCAAGCCCCGTCATTTTTTGTAGCTTGTCCAAACGATACACCAACGTATTTCTATGGATATAAAGTTGACGGCTTGTTTCCGATACATTCAAGTTATTTTCAAAGAATTTATTGACTGTCGCCAAAGTTTCATCATCAAAATCGTCCATAGTCAAACCATGAAGTACTTCTTTGATAAACATACGGCAAAGTGGCAATGGCAATTGGTAAATCAAACGACCGATGCCCAATTTTTCATAATTCACAATGAACTTTTCAGTTTCAAAGATTTTGCCCACTTCGAGTGCCATTTTTGCTTCTTTATACGATCTCGAAACGTCTTTCAAGTCGCCAACGATTGTACCACTTGCGATGTACACTTGGCTATTCGTTTCTTGATTGAGTGTTTCTTCAATTGTTTTTGCAATGCGATCGATTTCATCAGACGATTCTCTCTCACGCAACTCTTTCACTAAAATAATGCTATGCTCGTCCACAGCTGTTACGAAGTCTTTCGTTTTAGAAGGGAATACCCCACGCACCAAATCCACGACATTCATATCTTTGTCTACGTTCGTTTCAATCAAATATACAATGCGGAACCCAACGCTTTCGATGTGCAGTTTTTTTGCACGGCTATAAATATCTACCAAAAGCAAATTGTCTAACAAGAGATTTTTGATGAAGTTATCTTTGTCATATCTTTCTTTGTAAGCCACCAAAAGATTTTGAATTTGGAAGGAAGCAATTTTACCAATTTGGTATCCAGCTTCGTCTTCGCCTTTGACTTGAATGACGTATTCAGGAATGCCATTGTCGTAAATTTTGAAATATTGGTATCCCAAAATCATTTGACTTTCTGCCGGAGAAATAATGAAATTTTCCACCACATCAATTTGTCGACCAATCATACTATCTTCAGTCGTTGCAATTACTTTGCCTTCTTTTTCGATTACGCTCAATTCTTTTCTAGTAATGTTTTTTAATCCATCGATCGTGCTTTGTAAAATCTGATTAGAAATCATTTAATTCACCTCAATATTATTTATAGACTATACACCGAATTGTATTTGCGTGAATTGAGAACTTATGCACAAAAAACGTGTACAAATCCGCCCACGAATATTCACCACAATTACCTAATAACATTTTACAACAAAATAAGAGAAATGAAAAGCAAAAATATAATAAAAAAACAATAAATTTTTCTAAACAACCAATTTAGCTAAAAAAATCCGACATTTTTTAAGAAAAGTATACGTTTCAGCACACCGATTGTATACAGTATACAGTATTTGAGATGAAACAACCTCTTTTTTAGAGATTCTCTTCCTCTATGCGTTGTGTAAATTGTCAAAAAAAATCCCGAAAATTTCTGAGGTAATTTTCTTTTTTTGAAATGTGAAAATATTCACAGGAATTTCCGTTCTACTTCTCGTTATTTTGTGGACTACGTAGCACAGTGAAAACGAAAAGTGGCAATTGCAACATGCGTTTCCATCTTGTCGGTTGACACAAAAAGCGGTATAGCCATTCGAGTCCTAATTTTTGGAACTGCACTGGGGCACGTTTCACACGCTCCGCCATCACATCAAAACTACCGCCCACCCCGATTGCCAACCGCACATTGAGTACTTGCAAATGGTCGTAAATCCACTTTTCTTGTTTCGGTGCCCCAAGCCCAACCAAAAGGACACTCGCCTCGGAATCGTTGATTTCTTGGATAATTTCTTTTTCTCTTTGCTCATCAAAAAATCCATTTGCCACCCCGACAATTTTCAAATGCGGATACTTCGCTTGCATTTTCTCTTTGGCTTCTTTTGAAACGGTATCGCCTCCGCCAAAAAAATAAAACGATTCTTCTGTATTTTGCAAAGCCATGAAAATGCCTTGTGTCAAATCATAGCCTGCCACTCGCTCTGGCAGACGATGTTCCCCATGCACTTTCGATGCCAAAACGACACCGATCCCATCTGGAATCACGAGGTCTGCTTCTTGTAAAATCTGCATGAGTGTCGTATCTTTTTGTGCGAGCATCACAATTTCTGGGTTTGGTGTACAGATATAGTGCGACTTGTCCTCTTTCAAAAACTTGCACGCACGTATGGTAGCCTCTTCCATTGTCACCACATCGAAAGGTACATCTAAAATTTTCGTTTGCACAAGCACCACTCCTTAACTACAGGGAAACACGTCACCTCTTCGCCATGCATCATTTTTACAGTACCTCAACTGCCATACCTGCGAATTCAATGTATTTCGTATAGTACGATTTTCTCGAACCGATGACGATTTCATAATTTGAATTTGCATACGTTTTCTTTTCATTCACAAAACCATTTGCTTCTAATGTCAATACAAAGTTCACACGGTCTTGCAATTCACCGATTCGCACTTCGCCATTTGGCATATACACACGGTCAGTTGCTTGTTCTAGTGTCACATCAACAATCGTACCAAGAATGCCATTGGAATCTTTATCGTATAAGACATCACCTTCTCGAATCATGCCCAAATCACGCACCCCTTCAATCTTCACGACGTACTGCACCGTCGCAGACGTACCGACAGAGGAATAAGAAATCGGCGAATCGACCGTCAATTTATATATACCACCCAATAAAAGTGCAACCACTCCGAGTAGCATCACGAGGTCAACCACATTCATTTTGCCAAACAATTTTCCTTTTTCATCTATGAATTTCATGTCAATCCTCTCTTTCTATCGTCAAAACGTAGCCACGGCCAGCATAACCGCCGTCGCCTTTTACGGTAATCGACACTCCAGTTTTCAGCACGAAACCACCGTTGATTGTAATGTCTTTTTCTGTTTCAGTGACAGGGGCTTCGATCGTCAACAACGTCGTTTCCGCACCAGCCACAGGCGATTGTAATACATTCTCACCGTCTGAATTTTCAGATTTCAGTAAGTATGGCATTGCTTCGACAGCGACCACTTTCCCAAGGTATTTATTGTAGATATTTTCTGTGAGTTCATCGCCCACTTCGACAAATTCAGTGAATCCCTCGAAATTGTCGATGAGTTCCACTTGATAGCGTACGGTCCTACCTTGGGCTGCGACATCAGTCTCACTGCGATTTAAAATCATCATTCCAACTACACCGACTGCGATAATGAGCAGTACGACTGCGATATCAAACCAATTGCATTTTTTCTTTTTTTCCATATTCGACTCCTTTTTCACGTTGATTTATTAAAGTAGCAACTAAATATTAGTATTTTTTTTTAAGAAAAAACCTTGGGGCTTTGCCCCAAACCCCACCACTTTTTGAAAAAAGTGGACAAAAACTTTATTTTTGCTTACCTTAATATATCAAACACTTTATTTTTTTCTATATTTAATTAATGGAGCAACATGACAATTTTATAATAATAACTGCCAACACTTTTACTATAATACCCCATATTAGAAATATTTACAAGTGGTTCGAGTAAAAATTAATAGAAAATTTCATAGAATCAAAAAAAGGCTGTCGCAAATCGGTGAAATGCAACAGCCCAAAAGGACGAACTTCGCCCTTTAAAACTAACAATATTGAATTGCTATTATTGAGGTACCAACCAAATATTTCCAAAATCATCGTTTTATCGAGAGCGGGCGACCACAGGTCGCCCCTACAAAAGGCTAAGGTTCGCAACACCTTACGGCTTCACCACTTCGTATATCATATTTTGATTGTCCGCCCGCACTTTTAACATAGAAAAATTTTGATTCGCACTGCCACTCGATGTCCATAAATCAGGCAAATTAATATACCTCACTCCATTTTTCACCATCGACCAATACTCCGTACCACTACTGATAACCACCAATACATTCTTCCCTTTTGCAGCATACCCCTCCATCACATTACGGAAAAATTCACCCTCTCCCAAAGAAGTAAATGACGCTGGTGTTTTGTCCGTCAATACGATAATATTCTGACTATTCGCTTCATCGAGGTCTTTCACCATCGCTGCGTACTGGCTCGGATCTGTAGCACTGATACTCCCCTCATCAGCTGAAATCATCGCAACACTCGTATTGTTTGACTCTGTAAATCGATAACTCCCCGTCCATGAAATCGTCGTTGTCGATGGTGCGGTTTGAATGTTACTGTCGCCACCGTAAATGGCAAGCCCCGCATTTTTATCGATTGCCGAACGCACTGCCTCTCTACGTGCTGCGTATGTAGACGAACCTGTTGAGCCACCGTTGACGATATCGCCGACAATATTAATATAGAACGCACCATCATTTGCATACGTTACCGTTTGGTTTTGCGGATCCGCTTGTGCAGAGGCACTCGGTTTTTCAACTGCTGCTGCACCGCCAACTTGCACACCGATGTAGGCAACATGCCCCGATCTCGTCGCTTTGATGTACGTTGCTCCATTTGCTTTTGCTGTAAATTCTGTCCCCGAAATCGTCCCGATAGACGAATTCGCAATTTCATACGTCGTTGTGTTCGCTACATTATGCGAAAATCCATTGCCATCGACTGCTTGTACGGAAATTGTCGCCGTATCGCCTACTGCTGAAAGTACAATGTCGCCACCTGAACTCAACTGCGATGTCGTAGAACAGAGAATGATCGGTGTCACACCCGCATACGTTTTGTAAAATGCAGCGACTTGGAAGGCTCCTGTTGTAGTCGGTGTAAATGCATTGCCTGACCACGTTCCTTCTTTATAAACGGCATCGAAATATACATCATTGATTGGAATGTCAATGCGATTGTGATTTTCATCTAGTCCATATACTGAAAATGTAATCGGTGAATTGAGCATTGCCCCATCAGAATTTGCTTCGACTTTCAATTCTTGGATTGTGCCAGTTGCACGGTCTTGAAAAATCCCTACGGCACTGATTACTTTTCTTTCTGTGCCATCAGAAACTGTGTTTTGCACGACAAGTTCTGAATCTGTTGGCATTTGTGCCAGCAAAGTCGACGAGCCACCGCCATCCAAATGCATGGCATTGTGTCCGCCATACTGCTTCATGAGTGCAGCCGTTTCTTCGTGTGTCGCCCCGATGCTATCCACTCGACCGTCTACGACTAGAAAAATTGCTTTCGTGCCATCGCTTGAAATCCCAAACGCACTTCTTGGCTGTCTGCCTGTTGGCAAATCTGGAGTCACAGTCGCTGTATTCCCATTTTCAAGGAGCAAACTACCCCCACCAAACCCAGTGACGATATCATCGAAATTGACTGACGATTCATATGAAAAAGTAACGTTGTCCCCAACTGTAAATGCTTGCTCTGCCTCACCATAATTGACGTAGTGAATCAAAATGACGTAGCCATTTTCTGGAATATCAACACGCACATTCGGTTCCGTAATGTTCATGATTTGGTCATTTTCTACGACAATTTTGATGATGCCCTCGATGTTGTCGTCGACGATATCTGTCGTCGTGCCAACCGTACGGTCGATATACACATGACGGTATACCGTTGCAATTTTATTGATATTTGCAATGTCAAGTGTCGTTGTGCCATTCGTAAATTTTGCACTCATTTGCAAATACGTAAAGAATTTTTGACTCTGTTCGTCCATAAAAAATGAGGCATATTGATTCGATTCATTGTTGAGCAAGGTGCTACCAAAGAGCAATTCCCCATCTTCCACCAAAGGCCCAAACGAGTAAGAATATAGCGTTGCTGTATGGAAAAAATCCCCATTGATGCCCGCAACAGCGTCATGATCGCCGAGTATTTTCCTTGCCGTTTCACGCAGTCCCGCATCCGTTGCACTCTCGATGCCCTTGAATGAAATGTCAGGGTCAGACAAATCAGCCGTCAATACGTGTACGTGTTGCAGACCGGCTTCTGTCAAATGTTGGCTGTGTATGTATTCGACACCTTTTGTCACCGTTTCACGGGTTGTTTCCAAATGGTATGTCGTCAGTGCATATGTTGTTGTTGTGGACAAACCCAGTCCAATTCCTACTGTGAGCAATGCTCCGATAACTCTATTTTTTTTGAATAATTTTGATAGTTTCATAATTTTCAATCCCCCATATGTATATTTGTAAAATATTTCACTTTATATGTAAAACAAGTATAACATACTTCTTCAGCAATTGCTAGTAAATATATAAAAATTAATAAATTTCTATGTATTTTTATTAATAATTACGTTATCACGTGTGCTTAATTTGTTAAATATTGTAAACAACTATTTCTAACAATGCAATATATGGAATAAATAAGTAAAGTCATGACGAAATTCCATATTTTCTGCATACATATTTTGTCCCCTCGCATACAGTAAAAAAACATGATTTTTTGGAGGTACGAGTATGATCAAAAAAATAAAAAAGGGAATGGTGTCTCTACTGGTATTGTTTTGTGCCACAAGCAGTGTCGCTTGCACAAAAAAAGAGCCACTTTCACAGCTAGAGCAAGTGCAAAAACAATTGCTTGAAATGGAGGGCTACTCAACGACAGCAACGCTGACGAGATTTTCAAACAAAGTCGAAACCGTTTACGAGACACAGCAAGATGTCAAAATCACAGGGGAATACCGCTTAGAATTGACTGCTCCAGATAGTGTCAAAGGGAATTATACACTCTTTGATGGCGAGAGAATTTGCCAATTTAACGAGAGTTTGCAGTCAAATATCATTCATGATGTGCCAGAATCACAAAGTCGGAACGAGTTATTTTTGAATTGTTTTA
Source organism: Bacillota bacterium (assembly GCA_044425835.1). Lineage (GTDB taxonomy): Bacteria > Bacillota > Clostridia > Lachnospirales > Anaerotignaceae > Chakrabartyella. The sequence continues at coordinate 31,686 of JAWXUZ010000001.1, forward strand.
TAGAAAATTACTTGAAGTCAGAGGGGGTGGCGGTTTCTGCAAGTACACTAGATGAGAGCAAATGCATTGTGCTTGAGGCCGTCGTGCCAAACAACGAGAGTACCATCTCTTTTGAAAAGTTATGGATCGATAGCGAAACACTTTTGCCCGTGCGACTGAGTTTATACGATACCAACAACGAGGAACGGTACCGCATAGACTACAATGAATTTACATACAATCCAGAATTTGATGAAAGTATTTTTGTAATCATGGAATAAAGGCAAATTCTTTGGGCAATACTTTGAATAACCAAGACAGGAGCATTTCCCAATACTACATATGGAGTTCAATTTTCCAGTATTAGTCACAAATTTAGTGACTACACAAGAAAAACTTCCATACCTCCTGCGGTGGACAAAATGAAAGGAGGTTTGACCAATTATGATGGTTCGACGAGGAGATATATATTTTGCCGATTTGAGTCCTGTCGTCGGCAGTGAACAAGGAGGGACTCGCCCTGTCTTAATCATACAAAATGATGTTGGAAACAAGTATAGCCCAACGATTATTTGTGCAGCGATTACGTCGCAGATGAACAAAGCGAAATTGCCCACGCACATACCGCTTTCTACGAGTCATTGCACCTTGCCCAAAGATTCAGTCATATTGCTTGAGCAAATACGCACCATAGACAAACAGCGTTTGCGAGAGCGTGTCTGCCATTTGGAGACGAGTTTGATGGAAAAAGTCAATTTGAGTTTGTTGATTAGTTTGGGGTTGACATAAAAAGAAAAGAAAGCACCTACCAACAAGAAGTTGATTGGTGCTTTCCCCTGACTCGTAAAATTATTGTTTGATTAATTCAGATTCAAACCGTTCTTTCAATTTTTTGTAATAGTTACTCACAGATTTATCTCCTTCGTTGTTCATAAACAAACAAAAGGGTAGACTGTCTGTATTTTTGTGCTTAACGACACACTGACAACAAATTCCGTTGTTGGGACAAGTCTTTTTGGGGCAAGGACACTCTTTCACATTAGAACAAGCCATAATTTACCTCCTTTGGATGGATTTCATTAGAACCCCTGTTTTTTCAGCAATTCTTCTGCTTGCTCCACTTTAATCAAAGAGCCTTGTGCCACAACACGGCTGTCAATCACCAGTGCAGGGGTAGACATCACACCATACTTTGCAATTTGCTCCATATCCCCGATGTTCACCACTGTTTCTTCTAACCCCATCTGTGCCGTAGCTTGTTTGACGTTCTCGAAACTTTGCGAACTTTTTTGACAACAAGCTCCCAATACAAGGATTCTTGCTCCCTCGATGTCAGAAATTCCACACTGACTTCCACATGCACATTCCGCTGTGACCTTTTCTTTTTTACCAAAACCAAACATACCAAATACCTCCTAAATTAAAAATTCTTGTAAATAGTTAAACAAATATCCAACTGCAACGATTCCAAAGGTACAAATTCCTACAAAGACAGATAAAAGTTTCGGTTTTACCGCTTTTTTCAGCATAATCAACGATGGCAAACTAAGTGTTGTCACAGCCATCATAAAGGCTAGAATCGTACCCAGTTCAGCACCTTTGCCTAATAAGGCTTCTGCCACAGGAATTGTACCAAAAATGTCAGCATACATAGGTATACCGCAAATTGTTGCCAAAATAACACCAAAGGGATTATGACTACCAAGAACTGATTCAATCACTTCCTCTGGTATCCACTGATGAATAAATGCTCCAATACCCACACCCACCACGATGTATGGAAATACTTTTTTTAGTGTTTCCATCACTTGCTCTTTCGCAAAATTACAACGGTCATTTTTGGTGAGGTCAGGAGACTCCACATTGATAGAGCCAGCAGATAACACATAAGATTCTACCAGATTTTCTATGCCCTGTTTTCTTCCCCACTGTTCAATGAAAGTTCCTCCAACTACAGCGACAATTAGTCCAAATACTACATAAATTATGGCAACTTCTGCTCCAAAAATCCCCATAAGCAAGGCAAGACTTGCCAAGTCAACCATTGGTGATGAGATAAGAAATGAAAATGTCACTCCCAAAGGCAAACCAGCAGAAGTGAATCCCATAAAGAGCGGAATGGAAGAACAAGAGCAAAAAGGGGTGACTGTTCCCAATAATGCTGATACAATATTTGCCTGAATCCCCTTAAATTTACCCAAAATCTGCTTGCTTCGTTCTGGTGGAAAATAACTTTGAATGTAAGAAATGAGGAATATCAACGTACAGAGTAAAATCGTAATTTTTATCATGTCATAAAGGAAAAAGTGTAAACTACCTCCTATTTTGCTAGATGTATCAACTCCTATCCCCTCTAAAATCGTGGTCATTCCTCGGTGCAACCAAGCCATACCCAACAATTCATCTTGGAGAAAATCCCACAATATTTTTATCAATTCCATAATAATACCTTCTTTCATCAATTTTTTTTGATTTGTCATTTCCAAAAAAACATTGCATATACAATGTGATACATCAATTTTTTTTGATGTATTGTTTTGAAGAAAATCACTGACTATGTTAGGCAGTGATTTTAAGTTATTCCGTATAAAGCAGTTGTTCTATTAGGGAAAATGCAGTTTCTTTGCCGTTCCTACTGATTTTATAGTGTGTCCATTTGCCCACTTGCCAACTTTCTACGATACCAGATTCTACTAATATCTTCATGTGGTAAGAGAGTGCTGATTGGGCAATTCCAGTTTCGTCAATTATGTCACAAGCACAATGCTCCCCACGTCTAAGAATTTCTAAGACGACAAGGCGTTTAGAGTCGCATAATGCTTTGAATACTTTGGCATTTTGGGTATGGTCAGTGACGTTTATCATATCTGCTGTAGGTTTTTCCTGTGACACGTTTGTTCACCTCCTTCTCGTATCAAAATTTCTTGATATAACAATCTTATACCACATATCAAAATTTGTCAATATGTTTTTTGAAAATAATTAAAAAATTTGTCTAGGGTGTGTTGAGTTCGGGGTCGACATAAAAAATGGAAGAGCATAAGCCCTCCCATTTTTTCATTGCAAATCAACTTTTTTAAAACTATAAGTTATTGTTTCACATGGAACCGCTGAATCATTTCTTGCAAAGATGCCGCCTCTGCCAACAATTCTTCACTTGCTGCCGCACTTTCTTCAGAAGTTGCACTATTGGATTGCACGACTTCTGCAATTTGGTCAATTTCGTTCGCTACTTTTCCAATGGCTTCCGCCTGTTCTGTCGAGGCACTTGCAATGTCTTGAATCAATGCCGTCGTATCATCAATTTGTTCAATGACTACATTCATAGAGCTTTCAGAAGAATACGCAACTTTCGTTCCTATTTCAATTGCATTTATCGAATTTTGAATCAAATCTGTTGTACTTTGTGCTGCTTCCGCACTTTTGCTGGCAAGGTTTCGCACTTCATCTGCAACGACTGCAAAGCCTTTTCCTGCTTGCCCTGCTCGTGCTGCCTCAACGGCTGCATTGAGTGCCAAAATATTTGTTTGGAACGCAATGTCATCAATGGTTTTTACGATTTTTATAATTTCGTTAGAAGATGTAGTGATGTTATCCATCGCCTCAACCACTTCTCGAATATGATCGTAACTATCTTTGATTCCACCAGCGAATTCAACGAATTTTTCTTCTGCTTGTGAAGATGTATTTGCATTGAGTTTCGTATTTTCAGCAATATTTGCCATAGAATCTCTAAGGACTTCAACGCTTCGCAACTGATCCATCGCTCCACCGCTTAAAATCTCAGCCGAAGATGCCACTTTTCTTGCACCCGCTTCTACTTGTGTTGAGGAACTGTTGATGTCAATCATAATTTCATTCATACTAGAAACAATGTCTTTCATCGATATTTCAATATTTTCCAAATCACCGTAATACTCCGCAGTAGAATCTACGTCAAGTTCACCGTTGCTGACCGATTCTAGTACTTCTGTGATGTCTTTTATAATTTCATTCAAAGTGTAGCCCATTTGTGCAAATGTATTGGCGAGTATGCCGATTTCATCTTCCGAATGTATGTCTAGTGTAAAATCAAAACTACCTTGTGAGAGTTGTTCTGAAACGTCTGCCAACGTTTTGAGTGGACTCAAATTTTTGATTAACAAACGACTCAAAATCGTACCTGTTATAATGCCACCAATTAGAGAAACGACAATCAAAAGTATGGTACTAGAAATGACATCTTGATACATATCCGCAGTTTCAAGGGCAGTCACCGACCACCATGTATACCCACCCAATGTAATTGGCGAAAAGAAAAAATGTAGTGTGTTTCCTGCATTGTCTTTCATCGAGCTATTGAATGCAACCCCTTTGTTGATGTTTTCTAACACGTTATTGTAATCATTCGTATCGGCAAATAAACTAGAAAATGATGTCCCCAAAGTGCTGTTTCCACTGCCATCGTAAGCAATCCCCAAAGTGTGATCAAGCACTGCCGAAAACATGCTTGGGTAATGTTCGTTTCGACTATCGACATATTGCATACGCTCTATGGAAATATCCGAGGCCATGACGCCAATAAATGCATTGTCTTTGTACATTGGCAAGCATAAAGAAAATACGTATATCCCCTCATCTGTTGGGTATGGGCTTGTCGCATACAATGCTTGTGCCGCTTTGGGACCTGTATAAAATTCTTCGCCCTTGAAATCTGCATAATCCATGAAATGCTCCACAGGTTGGTTGACAGTACTTTCTGTAATATAAAAACTATATTCAGGCAAATTTTCATGTATTGCATAAGGGTCTAATATAATCCCCATACCAACGATATCTGCTGAACGAGATGTCGTATTTTTCATGGAATGCAACATATATTCTTCCCATACTGCTACATCTTTTGGAATTTCTGCCCCGTAAATTTCACTTTTTACTGCCTCCTCAGATGCCACGTCATCTGAAAATGCATTCATCAAATCTGTCGAATACATCTCGATATCTTCGAGTGGTGACAATGCCAAATTGAAAATACCTTGAATTTGATGTGCATTGCTTTCTGATTGTGTTGTAAATTCATCAAAAATCGCAGTCGTCAAATGTGTGGTAAGTGACCAACTCCCCATAAAAATTGTCAAGCCGCACGTCGCAATGAGCAATGAAATTACAATTGCTGTAATGCGATTGACCAAACTTTTTTTAAAAAACTTCATATTGCACGCCCCTTCCTTCCTCTACTTTCATTAAATCTATAAAACTTATTTATGCTTATTACTTAAATAGTACATAAAAAAACAAAGAATGTCAAGTTTTTTAAAGAAAACTTCCGTAGCCAACTTACGGTTGGAATACCCAAGCTTTATAAAATGCAGACTGCACCGCACCAACGATTCTTCCAGGAATTTCCGCACTACCTACAGCGATGGTATTGAAGCCTGCTTTCTCAAACTCCTCAACCACCTCAGGTTGCGGACGTGTTCCCAAAGACAAAATGACAGTATCTGCTTCTACGACTTTCGTTTCTTTCGTTTTTATATGCACAAGCTCCACACCGTGGTCAAGCACTTGCTCCAATCGGTAAGAAGTCAATTCCGTAGGTGCATGTGGTTTAATTCTGCCATATGTATCATTAAATAATACAGGGAAAATGCCTTGCCCGAGTACTGGATTTTGTTCTACAATCGTGAGTTCAATGCCTTTTCCGAGTATGACATCGGCACATTCCAAACCAGTCAAGCCAGACCCAATCAAAACAGCTGTTTTTCCAGAAGTCGCATTGCCTGAAATGACATCTTCAGCCAAAACTGCTTCTTCAATTCCAGGAATCGAATATGGAATGATTGGAAACGAGCCAACGGCAATGAATACCCCAACAGGAGAAATTTTTTCTACGGCTTCTACTGTGGCTTTTGTGTTGAGTAAAATATTGACACCAAGGGAACGCAATTCATTTTCCATGGTTTGGTACATCATCGGTAAATTGCCTTTGTACGGTGGTATTTTTGCAATTTTCATCGTGCCACCCAAGCTATCCGATTGCTCTAGGAGTGTCACAGCGAACCCTCTTTTTTTCAATATGATTGCCGCTTCCATACCAGCAGGCCCTCCGCCGATCACAACAACCGTCTGGTCTTGTCCATCTTTTTGCAAATCTTTCCAGTTATATGCATATTCTCGTCCCAAACGAGGATTGACTGAGCATTGTACCGGCAATCCTTGTATCTGCAAACGCTCTCTGCAATACATACAACCAATGCAACGGTTGATTTTATCTGCTTGTTCTTTCTTTGCCTTATTCATAAATTCAGGATCGGCAAACTGCGAACGCCCAAGCCCCACAAAATCACTCACACCATCTTTTAATAGACTTTCTGCAAAGTCAGGTGTTTTGATTGTGTTCGTTGCAATGATTGGAATATCGAGTGCATCTTTGAAAGCTTTTGCAACGTCTCTTTTCCAACCGGGTACATGAGAATATGGGTCACAGTTGGCATTGGCATTCCACGCACTTCCGTTAGATACATTGAGTGCATCAATGCCTTGTCCTGCTAGGTATTTTCCAATTTCCAAGCCATCTTCTAAAGTCAAAAAGCCTTCTTGTTTCGTCATTTCATCTCCAGAAATTCGTACTGTCAAAGGGTAATTGCCTAATTTTTTCCGAATGGCTTTGATGATATCCACAACGAAACGACATCGATTTTCAACACTACCGCCGTACATATCCGTTCTTTGGTTGTAGTATTTGCTGAAGAATTGGGCAATCAAATACGAATGTGCCCCGTGCAATTCCACACCGTCAAAGCCTGCTTTTTTACAGCGGACAGCCGCATTGACGAATTTTCTTTGTACTCGTTCGATATCTTCTAGTGTCATCGCCACTGGCATTTCGCCACCGGGTACCATAGGCACTCCGCTTGGGCTTAAGTTTTGGCGACCTGTATTTGCTGATTTTGAAGTCGCTCCAGCGTGGTGCAATTGGGCGAAAATTTTCGCTCCGTATGCATGGACTGCGTTCGTCAATTCTTCTGCTGGTTTGATGTTACGGTCTTCTGCCATTCTAAAATTATGGATTGACGGAATGGAATCGATGTGATCGACACCTGTATATTCAGTGATAATCAAGCCGATACCGCCTTTGGCTCTTTCTTCGTAATACGCAATCGATCTTCTTGTGGCATTGCCGTTGGTATCGGCGAGGTCTGTCGCCATTGGACTCATAACACCTCTATTTTTAATCATGAGCGAACCAATGTTTAGCGGTGTGAACAAAGTTTCATATTTCATATGCGATTCCTCCTTAGTCTAATAACGATTGACCCACCCATAACTACAGGCAAATTGTAAACATTTTCCACCATCTTAGCACAAAATAACGCACTTGTCCACTTAATAAATTTAAGGGCACCTCTAAAAACCTATGATATCATCTTTTCAGGGAATCATTTTCGTCATTATTCCCTAAAGTCTTTGTGGACATCTCTGATATCTCCTGCTTTTTTGTGAATAATAACGAAAAAATTTCATAAAAATCTTAATTCTTAGGGATAGAGATGCCCTTAAAATCATCTAATGAAACTATATTGTAGAAAAAGACCTTGGACTTTGCCCCAAGGTCTTTCTCTGTTGACTTAATCGATTGTTTTTTTCATAAAATCATACCAGTTTTTATGAGCAATCCCCTCGATTTCTTTTTCTAAAAATCCGAAAGATTTCATCTTCTGAAGAAGCATCGGTACTTTTGTACAATCCTCCAACCCAACGGCACAAGGACTCGGCTCTGTGCTAAATCCACCAATGGTTGTGCTGTCTAAAAATTCAAAAAAATCAAATCCGAAACACAAATGCTCCACACCAATTTTCTCTGCAATGTATGCAGCTTGCTTGATGAAATTATCGACCGTTTGCTCTTTTGGTTCATCGTGAATGAATAAATTAAACGCATTGAGTCCGATGAGTCCTTTTGCATCTCGCATTGCAAGAAGCTGTTCATCTTTTAGATTTCTCTTTGCACTCGCAAGCGAATACGCATTTGAATGCGAAGCAAACAGCGGTGTAGTCGCAAAACTCACGACATCATAAAACGATTTTTCATTGAGATGTGACACATCCACAATCATTTTCTTTTCTTCCATAATGGAAATTGCTTTTTTACCAAGAGGTGTCAAGCCACGATTGTCATCGCCACGCACACCCGTTGCCAATGCGTTTTGCTCATTCCACGTCAACATGCCATGGCGGAAGCCAAAGTCGTGGAGTTCATAGAGTCGCTCAACGTCTTCGCCCAAACCAGACATGCCCTCAAGCCCTAGCACAATATAGAATTTGCCTTCAGCTTTTGCTCGTTCGAGTTCTTTTGTATTGCGTACGACAACGACTTCATCGCATTCTGCCAGTTCATCTTTTGCAGTTTGCAAGAGTTGGTTGAGTCGCAATTCAGGATTTTCCCGATCGAAAGGAGGGTCAATCCAAAATACGAAACAACTCCCCTCAATATTGCCCGCTCGCAAGCGTTCGAGATGGTATTTTTTTAGAATTTCCGTTTCTCCTTTTAACCTCCGAAGGACAACATCTGTAAATATATCGGAGTGTGCATCAAAAACCATGATTGCCTCCTTACGCTCCGAGCAATTGCCCAACGAACAGCCCAGCATACGTACCGATGACGTAGCCCAAAGTACCAATTAACATGATAGGTCCAACGAGTTTCGTCCAACCCATAGAAATTGCCATAGCCGCCGCAGTCGTAGGCCCACCGATATTTGCATTTGATGACAAGATGATTTCTTCCAAAGAGAATTTGAAAATTTTACCGACCACGAAAGTCACAAGCATATTGATCACAACCATGATCAAACAGAATACGAGTAACAAAGGTGATTTTTGAAGAATCATAGGCAAAGATGCTGGTACCCCGATTACGAATAAGAATAAGTAAATTAAGAAAGTACCAATTTCTTGAGAACCTGCAACTTTTTCAACTTGTTTGGACGCATATGTCGCCACAAGCATTGAGAACGTCGTCATCAATAAGTATTTGTTACCGATCATACCATTTAGAAGTTCAAAAAAGAAATTTGAAGTTGGGATAGCTGCTGAAAGTAACGCACCGAGTTCAGTTGAAATCCAAACGATACCTGCACTGATTGCCACGTTAAACGCAATGTCTCTCAAAGAAATTGGTTTTGCATCCCAATATGCTGCTGCTTTTGTTTTTGCATTTTCGTCTACTCCTGCTGATTCCACTTCCAAAACGTATGGGTGAGCATAGTGTTTTCTGAAAAATGGAATAGTTGGAATGGCAATCAATACAAAGAAATACATCGCCATCAACATATTATCTGCAACAATAGTCGCACTCATTAAGTCAGATCCAGCCATATCAAATGCAGCCGAAAGTGTAGACAAGTTCACACCACCACCGATGTAGCTACCTGTCATAACTGCCGCTACACCTTCAGAGCCAGGAATTGCTTGCCCTACAGTGTAGTACGCAACGATTGCCGAAATCGCTGTACCAAAACCACCAGCGAGATACAGTAACATCATACGTCCAGATTCTCGCCAAATCTTTCTAATATCACATTGCAAAAGTAACATTGGAATTGCAAGTGGGACAACGTAGCCCCAGATGATGTCATCAAACCAAGGTCCACCTGTAGGAATGATATTGAAGTTGGTCAGTGCCATCGCACCGATTAAGGCAATGATTGCCCCTGATAGTTTTGCTGCCCACGCCCAGTTTTGCTCAGCGTAGATTGAGAATGCCACCCACCCGAAAGTCAGTGCCATCAATGCCCACGTGTTGTCGGCACTAATTAATGTTGTTGATTCCATAGAAATTTCCTCCTTTTTCACTTCTTTACTGAAATGATGTAAAATAATAAAATATTGAATAATGAAAATATATCAAAAATACCTTCGTGAAAAGGTACTTTCAATCAAAAAAAATATGTATTCCATACATTCATTCTATAAGTATAACAGCAATTGTATACCATGTCAAATGAATACAGACAAATGTATTTCTCTCATGGAAAACTATGTCATAAAACTGCACATAAATTGTATATAAAATACAGTAGAACTCATTCTTTTTACTAAAAAAGGATAGGCGACTTTCCCTATCCTTTCCAATTGCCAAAAGTTCTCTAATTAAATGTTTCCTAAACTAAGATGACGGACATGTAAGCGGGCGACCAAAGGTACGCCCCTACACATTGATATTTCAGGCTTTTTGTAGGGGCGACCTCTGGTCGCCCGCTCTCAATAAAACGATAATTTTATCAATATTTAGTCGGTATCTCAATAGTAAAATATTTCATGTTTAAATGAGAAATAAATTTATGCAATGCCTGTGGCAAAGCCCCAAGGTCTTCCTCTTTTCATTCACTCTCAAGTAAAAATGAACACAAATTTTGCAAATAACAAATAAATCACAACCATATGTAACAAAGCTGATATGGTATAAATAATCACAAAATCAATATGCTTCGTCTTATGCCGAAAAATTGACATACCAAAAAGACCGCCAATTCCTCCACCAACGACAGCCAACAAATACAATCTCTTCTCTGGAATGCGTGATTTCTTTTTTATGGCAGCTTTTTTGTCAATATACATTGCCGCATACATAACGACATTGACAAGCAAATAATACGATAAAATCGCAAGCATACGATTCCCGTAAAAAATCATTTCTACGCCACCCATTGATTATTTCACCACATTTCTCCAGTCCAAATCCCCACGATTGAGAGCCAAAAGCAAAGCTTCCGCCGTTGCAAGGTTCGTCGCCAAAGGGATATTATGAATGTCGCAGAGGTGGAAAATAGAATTCATTTCTGCTTCATAATCTTTTTGGTAAATCGGATCTCTAAAAAAGATCATCACGTCCAAATCATTGTTGGCAATTTGTGCCCCTAATTGTTGTTCCCCACCGAGACGGCTTGTGAGATATTTATGCACCGTAAGATTCGCTGCATCTTCAATGAGACGCCCCGTCGTACTTGTAGCAAATAATGAGTGTTTGCATAAAATATGACGGTACGCAATACACACATTTTCCATTAATTTCTTTTTGTTATCATGAGCGATCAAACCAATATTCATAATAAACCTCCTTCAAATAACGACTTCGTTCCTTTTTTCCTAATGTTCAAAACCAAACCTATAGAAATCATCGATGTCCACATGGCACTACCGCCATACCCCACAAAGGGCAAGGACATTCCTGTATTTGGCACTAAACCCAATGCCACACCTGCATTGACGAACGTTTGAAATGCAAGCATACCCGCCACACCCATTGCGATGAACTGTCCTAGCACATCACGAGTGGCTATCCCTATTACTATACAACGAAAAATGACAAAAAGCAATAGCCCAAGCACAAAAATACAACCAATAAATCCAAATTCTTCCCCGATCACAGAAAAAATAAAGTCATTGTGCGGTTCAGGGAGGTAACTCAACTGGTTGAGTGTGCCGTCGTAAAGCCCTTTTCCGCTGAATTGCCCAGAACCAATGGCACTGATTGATTTTTCAGTCTGGTAATACAAACTGGCATCACGAGACGGGTCAGCAAAAGATAGTATCCGATTGAATTGGTGCGGAAGTAGAATTTTATCTAGCAAAAGTGGTGTTTCTTGTACGACGTCCCAAAAAATAAAAAGAACGATAGGCACAACAACGATTGCAACATTACGAATGTAAACGTAAGGCAACCCTGCAATAAAGATCATCACCACAAAAATAGCAACGAGTACAAGACTTGCAGAAAGTGCCGGTTGCATTTGCACCAAAATAATCGGAATCCCCATATAAATTGTAAGAAAAAGCAGTACATCAAACCGATCGATTCGTGTTTGGTATTTTTTCAAAAGTACTGCCAAGCAAAATATCAACATGATTTTTGCAAATTCAGAGGGCTGGATTGTCACAGGGCCTATGTCAATCCACCGCACCGCCCCATTCGTATTGCTCCCTACAAAAAGTACGAATACGAGCAAAGCTAAATTAATCAAATATATCAAGGGATGAAAGGGAGCGAACGCATCGTAATTGATATTGGCAGCAATCATCATGAGTACGAAACCCATCGCCACAAACAAAGCTTGCTTCGTTACAAAGCTTGTACTCTCACCAAGGTTTATGCGTGTGGCACTAGAAATTGCAACGAGACCAAAACAGGTAAGCACAAACACTGCACCGATGAGCCAATAATCAAGATTTTGAAAATATTTTCTGATGTGCATTCATACGTTCCTTCCTTCAAAATAATTGATTTTTCAAAATAGGGCTGTCTATCCCTCAAAACGAGATGTCGGGCGACGTGTGTCGCCCGAATTATTGTTCCCCAAATTAAATGTTTCCTAAAATAAGATCGTGACATGTGATCGGGCGACCGAAGGTACGCCCCTACGGATTGATATTTCAGGCTTTGTGTAGGGGCGACCTGTGGTCGCCCGCTCTCGGTAAAACGATAATTTAGGCAATATTGAATTGGGATTACTATGTAACTATTACTCTTCCCCTTGCGATTTACGCATACTCTTAATCGGAATGTTCGCCAACAACACAGGCACTGTACCATTGTTATCATCTGATTGCTCTTGTCTGATTTGGATATCCAATTCTTCTTCGTCAATCTCCATATAATTAGAAATGACTTTGATGATATCCGTTTTTAGCATTTCAAGTACTTGTGACGAACAGTTCACACGGTCATGTACTAACACGAGCTTGAGCCTGTCTTTTGCCACACTTCCTGAAGGAGCGGTATCCTTTTTCTTAAAAAAACTCATAAAATCCATATATTAAGTACTCCTCTCAATGTCCCTTTTTGGAAAGGCATTATTGCCATTCAATTATTTTTTTCCGCCAAAAAGCCCTTTTAATTTATCAAAGAAAGACTCAGGTGCTTCTTCTAAAGTCATAATTGGCACTTCTTGTCCTGTAATTCTTTTGACGATATTGCGGTACGCTTGTCCTGCTCTTGATTCTTCATTTGTGACTGCTGGTTCCCCTTTGTTCGTCGCAATGACAATCGCTTCATCATCAGGCACAACGCCTAAAATATCGATTGCCAAAATTTCAGTCACGTCTTCAATGTTCATCATGTCGCCACGTTGCACCAAATCAATTCGCAAACGATTGAGTACCAACATCGGATTGTTCAGACCATTCGCCTCCAAAAGACCGATGATACGGTCAGCATCACGTACAGCTGATACTTCAGGTGTCGTCACAACCAACGCACGGTCAGCACCTGCAATTGCATTTTTGAACCCTTGCTCAATCCCTGCTGGACAGTCAATAATGATATAATCAAAATTTTCTTCTTTTAGGTTCTCGCATAATTTTTGCATTTGTTCTGGTGAGACAGCGTCTTTGTCTCTTGTTTGTGCTGCTGGTAGCAAAAATAGACCTTCGTATCTTTTGTCTTTGATTAAGGCTTGTTTCAAACGACAATTGCCCTCTACCACATCAACCAAATCATAGACAATGCGATTTTCAAGTCCCATCACGACATCGAGATTACGCAAACCGATATCTGCATCAATCAACACTACTTTTTTTCCAAGGACAGCCAGACCACAACCTAAGTTTGCACTCGTTGTTGTTTTTCCTACGCCACCTTTGCCACTTGTGATTACGATTACTTCGCTCATTTATTATTCCTCCTACTCAAGAAGCTCATAAAACCGCTGGTAAATTAGCGATTCCATTGTATTGTCATAGCCTTGCAATGGAAATTTCCATTACTTTCCACGAACTATAATACTATACTATCAAAAAAAAGTCTAGTATGCACCATATTTTTTTCTTTTAAAACAGAAAATTTTTTCTTTTTGCGACAAAAATCTAAAATTACATTAGATTCTCTACAAAAATCGTCCCATCTTTTACGAAAGCATACTCCGGCGGTTTCTTACCATGTTTTTTCTCATCAGGGAATATTGTAATAATTCCTGCAATGCGAAGTTGCACTGGTGCCATGTAAAGTGCAGAGACGATTGCCTCCTCATCTCCGTTGCAACCTGCGTGTGCAAGCCCTTTCAATTGCCCCAAAACAATAATATTTCCAGTGGCAGAAACCTCCGCTCCAGGATTGATATCCCCAATGATTATAAGACTGCCATCAATGGATATGGATTGTCCATTCCTAAAAGAACCTTTGTGGGTATGCGTGACATTGTGCGATGGGATTTCTTCTCTTTTTGCAAGTTCTTCTTTTAGCCGTTCCACTTCTTCTGATTTGATATTTTCAAGTTTGACAAATACAATCTCCATCGTCGTATTTTCTATGATGGTATCAATTAGTTCTTGCTCCTCCTCATGTGAAAATTCACGTCCACAAAACGCAATAGAAGTCTTTACTTCGTTGAAAAAATGTCCTGCATCTTGTACTTTTTTCTCCAATTGCTCTTTGATGATTGCAAAATCTGCATTCTTATCAAACACCAAGGTAACGCCATCAGATGTGCCTTTGAATAACACATATTTTTCTTGATTCATAAGTCATTTTCCTCCTATTATACTTCTTTATGGATTGAGTGTTGTAAATAAATCAGGTGATTCCACATCTTGTTGTGAAGTCACTGTTTCGTCTTCCATACCAAAATATTCTCGCACAACGTCTTTGAATACTGTAGGGGCTAAAGCACTATTCCCATCGCCAAACGGAATCATAATACTAATTGCAATTTGTGGATCGTCGTACGGTGCAAACCCCACAAGCCACGTATGGGAACTACGCTCTAAATCTTCTTGTGCCGTCCCCGTTTTGACTGCCACGTCCATCGGAAACTCCCTGAAATGCGTTCGTAGCGTTCCTTGGCTTCCTTTTGCCACGTCATACATACCTTGGTAAATCGCCTGCAAATACTCGTCTTGAAACTCCGTAATATTTTGGGTTTCTTCTTCGATTTCTTTGTACATCGTGCCGTCTGCATTTTTGATGGAGCTGACCATGTGCAATTTATAAAGCGTACCGCCATTGGCAAGCGTTGCAATATATTTTGCCATTTGTGACGGTGTATAACTGTTGACTGATTGCCCGATGGAGGCACGAATCGTATCACCGTCTGTCCACCTTATTTGGCTTTCTGTGGCATCTGGATTGTACAAACGAACGACTCTTTCTTTATAATATGGCGAGGCCATCGTCGGAATGTATTCTTCGAGTTCGACTCCCGATACATCATTAAGACCGAACGCCGCCATATATTCATTGAGTGTCGTAATGCCTTGCTCGGTGTTGCTACCTTCTTCATTGCTCATGCGGTACATCAGCTCGTACAAAAAGTAGTTGCAAGACACTTCCAACGCACTACACACATCGACAAGTCCATGATTGTGCGTGCCACCGGCGTAAATCCAACATCTTGCATGTGGTGTCCCTGCTTTTGTGAAAATACCCTCATCTTGAATTTGTGTATTCAAGTCAATCGTACCTGTTTCGAGTCCTGCCAAAAGTGGTATCATTTTGAATGTAGAGCCAGGTGCTTTTTTCTGTTTCAGTGGACGGTATACCAAAGGTGTATTTGTATCTTCTAGCAAATCATTGTAATACGTATTGTTGAACGTATTAACGAGTTCATTGTTATCATAGGACGGATACGACACACTCGCAAGCACTTCGCCTGAGTCGACTCTCGTCACAAATACAGACCCTGTCGATGGGTCAAGCCCCGTATCAGATGGACTCAACTCACCCGATTCCAACTTATTTAAAATGAGCGTCAAAACAGACATACGTCCAGCAGACACATCGGCAAATTCAGCGTCAGTATATGCAATTGCACCATGTTCTCTTGCTAGTTGCAAACAGTCTCTCGTCACGAGTCCACCTGTTGCCAATTGGTCAAGCAAATACAGTTGTATTTCGTCGTAGGCATATTCTTCTTGGATATCCCAATCGGGGTTTGCCCTAAGAAACGAATCGAATATTCTTTTTTCAATGTCCGTTTCGCCCCTTGCCAATTTTTTAGCAGATATTTGATTCGACTCAATCATCGAAGCAAACAAATCTAAAATGGAAATGCTATCTTTGTCATCAGAAATGAGTTGGGCAATGATGGCATCGGCAAGTGCTTTTTCCAAACTATCGAATGTGACTTGCTGCAATTTTGCATCTAGTGTCAGGAAAATATCTTTTCCAGCAATCGGATCGGTGGAATCGAGTGTACTCATCACTCGCCCACGGTTATCGACTTCAATTAGCACTGTACCATCCACACCATTGAGTTCGGTTTCGTAAATCCGCTCAAACCCTGCTTGCCCAACGATATCTGTTTGGCTATAGATGGGATTGCCATCGCTGTCGACATCTTCCATAAATACGTTGTAATCTTCTGCGGTCATTTGCCTGATATAGCCTATGATATGAGAAAAATATTTCCCCTCATTATATTCTCGCAAAGAGACCGTTGCAATTTCTAAATTTAGAAATAAATCTTGATTTTCTTCTATATAAGCTAGTGTTTTGTCGTTGATTTCCGTTGCAATCGTCACCGATTGGTATTGTTGGTATCTCTGCATGTATACACTGTAGCGAATGCCCACCACATTTCTCACCCAATCGTTAGGCAAGCCCTCTGGCAAACCAAAAAAGCTACGCAAATATTCGAGTGTTTCCAAAGAATCGTACGCAAGTTGTTCCTCGTACATGGCAACACTTTCTTTAAATTCCGTCTCACGTCGCACATTAGAAAACTGGAAGTGATATGGATACGTTTTGTCCATCGCCAAAGTATCAATCAGCGTTTCCTCAAACTCAATGAGCCGTTTCGATAAAATCAAAGAAACCAAATTCAAATCCGACAAATCCAAATAATATGAGACGTATGCACGTTTTTGCAAAGTAGAATACGACGCTGGAGCTTCTAAGAGTGTATAGAGTGCTTGCAATGTGTCATAGCCATCGGCATTATCAAATTCTTTGCCGAGACCTGCTTTTTCTTTCCAAGCAAGTTCCGCTTCTTTTTTTATTTTGTCGTCCTCGCCCTCGAATAAAAATACACCCGATTGGGAAATCGGCAAGGTATCGACAGGGGATTGTCCTAGCAACCAAAGCTCGTCCATGACTTCTGTCACCAAGTCTTTTCTGTAATTTGTGAGATCGAGCGAAATGCTGTTGTTGAGTTGGACGGAGTATGCCACGTTATTTGTCGCAAGTGGTCGTCCGTATCTATCGTAGATATTGCCACGAGGGGCAAGTTCTTTCACTGTTTTTGACACACTCGCCGTAATCGATTCGCTGTATTCTTGTCCGTTTACAATTTGCAATTGGAATAATCTCGAAACGAGTACGACAAAAAGAATGCACACACACCCCATCAATACGAAAATGCGATTTTTCCGCAACTCAATCAATTCTCTTAAAAATTCTTTTGATTGTATGACACTATCAAATTCTTTAAATTTTTTCATAGACTTCTATCACCCCAATTGCTCATCAAAAATACGAATCACCGATATTTATATTTTGCCTTGGCATCATGATGTTCAGTAAACCCAAACATAATCCTATAAATCGGCAATGTCATCCACGCAGTGTATACTGTGATGGGCAACAATACGTTAAGTAACAAAAACAAAATATCAAACGTGCCTCGAAATAGCCACTCCACACAAAAAAAGTAAGCTTCATATAATACACTTGCCATTACAGAAAAAAATACAGGCAAAAAGTAATTTTCTCTATAAAAATCTTTCTGCAAACGACCGAATATATACCCAAATAAAGTATATGGTACAATATAAAATCCAAGTGTCATACCAAAGAATGTGTCAAATAAAAATCCAGTGAAAAATCCCATCATTGCCCCCTCAACGGAGCCACGCAGTAAGGCATAACACACCACAAAAATCAGTGCCGTATTGGGGAAAATCCCTTGAATGGAAAGGTAGTGAAATAAAGTCGTTTGCAATATGAAATTGATACAAATGATCAGCACCATACCAAGCATTCGCATAGAAACCACCTACTTTAATTTTCTTCTTTGATGTCGATGATAGAAACCGTGTTCAAATGTTTGAAATCGACGTACGGCTTTATGATTGCATATTTTGTCAAGCCATTCGTATCGAGTTCGATTTCTGCAATCGTACCAATTGGCACACCCTCAGGATAAATTTCAGAAAGATGAGAAGTGACAATTTCATCACCCACGACAATTTGAGAATCAGGGTCGATATATTCCATTTTGCAAAGCCCTTTTTCCATCAACGCATAATCGCCTTTGACAATGCCCAAATCTTTCGTCCTCGCACTCATGGCTGAAACGGAGCTTCGGCTATCGATTATGGCTTGCCCCACGGAATGCGTCGTGCCACTTTCTGTAATTTTTCCGACGAGACCACCCGCTCCAATCAAGACCATATCACCATGCACATCGTCTTCTGTGCCACAATCGAGTGTGAATGTGTAATACCAAATGTCTGGATTTTTCGCAATGACTCTCGCTCCAATTTGACTATATTCTGGATATTTTTCAGTAATACCAAGTATTTCTGAAAGCAAACTACTTTCTTCTTCATATTTTGAAAGTCTTTGGTTGTCGAGTTGTAATTTTTCAATTTCTAGTTTCAAAGCCTCATTTTCTGCCACAATGACTTCTCTGCTCCGATACGAATCGACCGTACTGATGAGCCAAGTTTCCACCCCTGTAATCAATTCTTGAAACGGTGTGACGACAAAACCAATGCCACTTTCAATCGCCGTGGCATTCATTGCACCTCTCCCAAAAAACAGCCCAAGTACAATGGAAATTCCTATGACGACACCGAAGATTTTTTTTCTGTTTTCTTCAAAAAAACGAATCATGTCAGTCCCCCTATTTTTCATTTAATGACTGCTGATCAATTCCCATATCGTTTCATGTAGGGTCATTCAGCAAGCACTACGTAACATAGGACTCTTTTAAAACATTGCCTTACGTGGGGAAATCAATACCGATTTCAAAATATTAATTTGCTCCAACACAAGACCTGTACCAAGTACAACGCAATTGAGCGGTTCATTTGCAATATTGACAGGCATACCTGTTTCATGGTTGATCAACTCATCGAGTCCACGAAGCAACGCTCCGCCACCAGTCAAAGTAATGCCACACTCCATAATGTCCGCTGCAAGCTCTGGCGGTGTTGCCTCGAGCGTGCCTTTGATCGATTGGATGATCGAATTGATTGGCTCACCCAACGCTTCACGGATATGAATGGAAGTGATTTCTATTGTTTTTGGCAAACCGCTGACCAAATCTCGTCCACGGATTTCCATTTTTTCTTCTGTCGGCAAAGAAAATGCCGATCCAATTGTGATTTTGATTTCCTCCGCTGTACGGTCGCCAATTGCCAAGTTAAATTCTCTTTTGATGAACGATACGATTGCCGTATCTAAGGCATCGCCTGCCACTCGCAAAGAAGTACTTGCAACGATTCCGCCCAAGGAAATGACAGCCACTTCACTCGTACCACCACCGATATCTACAATCATACTACCTGTTGGGTCAGCCACAGGAAGCCCTGCCCCAATGGAAGCCGCCATCGGTTCTTCAATCAAATACGTATCTTTGACTCTCGAGCCTGCTGCAATTGCCGCTTCGAGTACAGCTCTTTTTTCGACTTCAGTGACACCCGATGGCACACAAATGACAATGCGTGGTCTCGGACTGAAAATCGAACGCATGTAAGCCTTATTAATGAAATATCGCAACATCGCTTGTGTCACGTCGAAATCGGCAATGACACCGTCTTTCATTGGACGAATGGCAACGATACTCCCCGGTGTTCTACCGATCATTTCTTTTGCTTCATTCCCTACAGAAAGGACTTCTTTCGTCTGCGTGTTGATTGCCACAACCGATGGCTCGTTGACGACAATTCCCTTTTCTTTCATGTATACTAGTGTGTTTGCCGTACCCAAATCAATCCCCATATCTTTTACAAACATAGTGCTACCCCCTCAAATCTCATAACTGTTATTTTTCTATAAATTTATTTTTCGATTAAAATTTTCTATATAATATAAAAGCAATTAAAATGCCGATGATTCCGCCAATACTAAATCGTATGGTCAGACCAAATTGCAATGCCAAGACACCCAAATCGAGTACCAAGGGTTCAATGAAACCAAACGTTTGTCCATAGCCAAGCCATGAAAAATACGGTAATTTCCCTAACAACTCCCCGAGGAATCCCCCAATGACAACCCCTGCCAACATCAGCAACAACAATACCCAATTGCTTTTTCCATTATGACTTAACATAAAACTCCCCCTAAAAACTTGATTCTTTCTTACTACTTACTACTGACCACTTACTACTGACCACTTACTACTGACTACTGACTACTGACTACTGACTACTGACCACTGTCTACTGACCACTGTCTACTGACCACTGACTACTGACCACTGTCTACTGTCCACTGTCTACTGTCTACTGACCACTGACTTATCTTTATACGAAAGTATACCCGAAGTTTTACAAGAATACTCTTATTTTTCCAATGGCAAATGAAATACTTCCGTCTAAAAAATGCAATTATATGTAAGTATACCACAAAATTTGTAAGTAGAAAAGTAAAAATCTCCTAAATATATGTTTTTTTGCTTTTTAGAACCATTTTTATTTGTGGTATTGCTTTTTATTATAAAATCAAGTATACTATAATTGAAAAGCAACACTAAATATAAAAGAACCCTTAGGAGGAATTTATGAAACCAATACATAAAAGAGATACTATTATATTTGATATGGACGGCACACTCGTCGACAGTGCAGAATTCATCATCAAATGTACCAAAGAAATGTTAGAAAAAATGGAGTTGCCACCGTGTGAAATCGAAGATCTCCACTTCATCGTAGGCCCACCACTTTCGCATACGTTTGTCAATTCGTTCAACATCCCGGAAGCACGTCTTGATGAAGCCCTTAACATTTATAGAGAATTGTATGAAGCAAGAGAAAAAACACCTGAATTTCTATTTTCAAGCATCGATCAAATGCTTTCTTTTTTGAAAAGTGCTGGAAAAACGCTTGCCGTTGCGACTTCTAAAAAAGAAACCTCTGCAAGACACGATTTGAAACAATTAGGCATTGATACTTATTTTGATTTCGTTGCAGGGCTTGACGAAGAAGTCGGTCGCAATTCCAAAGCGAAAGTCATTTTGCACGCAATGGAGCAATTAGGCACTGACCCTGAAGATGCTGTCATGGTGGGCGATCGTCATTTTGATGTCGATGGTGCTACAGAAGCTGGCATTCCTTGTATCGGTGTGTTGTATGGCTATGGCGACCGTGATGAATTGCTTGCTGCCAAAGCCAAAGTCATATTGAAAAAACCAAAAGATGTCGTTGCGTACTTCTTAAATTCAAAATAATATTGAGATACCAACTAAATATTGCCAAAATTATCGTTTTATCGAGAGCGGGCGACCACAGGTCGCCCCTACAAAAACCTGAAATATCAATGTATAGGGGCGTATCTTTGGTCGCTCGCTTACAGATTCTCCACTTTATTTTAGGAAACATTTAATTGGAGGAGCAACATCATTTATGAATGCGATACGTCCTGCAAAAAAAATTATATTCGGGCTGATTTTCGCCACTTTTTGTATGGCAATTGTCGATGGTGTATGGCAGTTGCCCTATCTCGAAAAGTCAATTTCAAAGGCAATACTTTTTACAGTACTGCCTTTTTGTTGTGTAGAAAATAAAAAAACCTTCTTCTCGAAACTTCTAAAATTTGAAAAGAAAGGTTTTTTTGTTGGCATTTTTCTTGGTGTACTGCTTGGTGGATTTCTATTTTTTGGATATTTGTTGCTGAAAAATTTTTTAGATTTTTCAAATATCGTGCCATCTCTTGAACGTACACTCGGTGTCACGAAAGAAAATTTCCTTTTTGTCTCCATGTATATTGCAATATGCAATTCCTTTTTGGAAGAATTTTTCTTCCGTGGGTTTGGGTTTTTGGAACTCAAACGACATACTTCCGTGCGGTGTTCTGCCACACTCAGTGCCTTATTATTTGCCTTATACCATGTGGCAATGATTGTCGGTTGGGTACCATTTCCTTTGGTGTGCCTTGCCATTTTCGGGCTTTTTTGCGGTGGATTGATTTTCAATTATTTGAATTACCGCTACGAAAGTCTCTATCCCTCATGGTTTGTGCATCTATTTTGCAATGTTGGAATCAATTCCGTTGGGCTGGTTTTGATGACGACTACCTAATGTCAAAATTCATTGCCCATCATCAATGCCATATCCATCGCTTCACATACCATCTGGTACGTATCTTCTACGTCCTCGAGTGCTTGCAAAGTTTCTTCGTCATTTTCAAATGTCATGAGCAACGCACCTTCGATATTGTAGAAATCTAGTTGCCAATCCTCTGTTTCCGTCAGCATTTGGTGGAGATAGTGGCAAGCATCGCCTAAGCCTGATATTTCATGTGATTTGTGTACCATGTTCATTTCCTCGCTTTCTTTCTTTTTTTATTTATTTAAAGAAAAGACCTTGGGGCTTTGCCCCAAACCCCACCAGCTTTTAAAAAAGCCGGCTCAAAACTTTATTTTTCTGAACCCAATGTACTAAAAAATTTATGAAAACAAACATTTCAATATTTTTTTGTTGAAGTACTGAATAGTTACCAAAATTTTATAGACACTAAGGTCAGAGCAAAATAAAGTTTTGGTCAAACTTTTTCAAAAGTTTGCAGAGTTTGAGACAGAGTCTCAAGGTCTTTTCTTTTTCAAACAACAATATTGAATCAGTACCTCAATAATACTGATTTTCACTTACACTTCCTCCATCAACTCTTCCACTTCCGCAAGCCAAACTCGACTCGACGCATCTGTTGGCATTCGCCAATCACTCCTTGGCGAGAGACACAACGCCCCGATTTTTGGCCCATCAGGCAAGCAAGACCGCTTGAACTGGTGAATGAAAAACCGCTTATAAAAATTATGCAACCACTTCAGCAAAACTGCTCTTGTATACTTTTCTGCAAACGCTTGCTCCGCTAGAAACAATACTTTTCTTGGCGAAAATCCAAAACGCAGTATCTGATACAAGAAAAAGTCATGCAACTCATATGGCCCCACGAGATCCTCTGTCTTTTGGTCGATATTGCCTGTCTCATCGGGTGGCAATAACTCAGGGCTGACTGGTGTATCGAGTACATCGAGCAGTATGCGCGACGCTTCCGCTCCCAATTCGCCTGTCCCTGCAATGTGATTGACGAGTACCCGCACCAACGTTTTGGGTACACCGGCATTGACTCCATACATCGACATATGATCGCCGTTGTACGTCGCAAAACCGAGTGCCAACTCCGACAAATCACCAGTCCCAACGACCATACCTTGTTGTTGGTTGGCAATGTTCATGAGAATTTGTGTCCGCTCACGGGCTTGTGAATTTTCGTATGTGACATCACGAATCGTTTCGTCGTGACCGATGTCCTGAAAATGTTGGCGGACAGCCGGTGCAATCGAAATTTCTCTCGTGGAAATCCCCAACAACTCCATAAGCTTGACTGCATTTTGGTACGTTCTATCGGAGGTGCCAAACCCCGGCATCGTAATCCCTAAGACTGTTTCCATTGGCAACTCTAAATATTGACACGCTTTGACTGCCACAAGCAAGGCAAGTGTCGAATCGAGTCCGCCTGAAATCCCAATGACCATAGATTTTCCATAAATATGTTGAAATCTCCTTGCCAGTGCAATCGATTGTATCGATAAAATATGCTCACAACGGTCGTGCAAATCTTTGTCATTTTTCGGTGTGAAGGGGTGGGGCGGTATTGTCCTGTGAAATTTCTCGATGGACTCTTTTTGCTTGAATACAAACTCAATTTTACGACATTTCATGTCTTTGTCTGATGGACGTTGCATATACGTGGTCTGTTTTTTGCGTTCGCTATACAACATTTCTACGTCAATGTGTACGACTTTCAAATCACTTTCTTTCTCAAAAGGCAGAATTTCTGCAAGCAAAGCCCCATTTTCATAAATCAAGCTATGTCCACTAAATATCGTGTCTTGTGTCGATTCCCCAATCCCAGCCGAAGCGTACGCATACGCTGAAAGTGTGCGTGAGGATTGTTGAGAAATCAAGTTGTGACGGTATTCAGGCTTCGCTACGAGTTCATTGCTCGCCGATCCATTGAGTAAGATTGTCGCCCCTTGTTGGGCAAGATGAGAACTCGGCGGAATCGGTGACCACAAATCTTCGCAGACCTCAATCCCAATTTTCAGATACGGATTGTTCTTTTCACAAAATAGCAAATCGGTACCAATCGGCACTGTTTGTCCACAGTAAGTTACCGTATCGGAACGCAAATCGAGTGATGATGCAAACCAACGTTCCTCATAAAATTCATTGTAATTTGGCAAATACGTCTTCGGCACAAGCCCCAAAATCGTACCTTTGTGCAGTACCGCCATGCAGTTGAAGGTTTGGTTATCGACTGCAACGGGAAGCCCTATGGCAATCACCATATCAATCAATTCCGTTGCCAACAACAATTCTTTGCAAGCCATCTCACATGCCACAAGCAGTGGTGTCTGGAAAAACAAATCTCCGCAAGTATACGCTGTCAAAGACAATTCTGGTAGGACGAGTACTTTTACTTTTTTGTCTTGTGCTTTCTTGACGAGCTTTAATATCTCTGCTCCGTTTTCTTTGCAATTTGCAATTTGGACTGATGGGACACCGACTGCAACTGCAACATAGTTGAATGGCATTTCTCTCACGCTCCTTAAAATTTTCGATAAAGTCCAATGACTTTACCGATTATACTGACATCTCTTGTGATGATGGGTAACATCGTTGGATTTTCTGGTTGCAAACGAATGGCAGAATCTTCACGGTAAAACGTTTTGACTGTCGCAAAGCCGTCGACGTATGCCGCCACAATATCACCATTATTCGCCGAGGGTTGTTGACGAACCAAGACCAAATCCCGATCGTAAATGCCAACCCCAATCATGCTATCGCCTTTGATTCGCAACATAAACACCGTATCATTTTTGACATATTCAATCGGTATTGGAAATACATCTTCGATGGATTCCACAGCAAAGAGTGGTTCGCCTGCCGCTATCGTTCCAAGAATTGGCACTTTCACAAATTCACACGTGAATTCTTCTGCGACGTCTTCTTCTATGATTTCTATGGCACGTGGTTTCGTTTTGTCTTTGCGGATATAGCCTTTTTTTTCTAATTGGTTCAAATACGAATACGCAGTAGATGTCGATTTGATATGCACCGCCTCGCAAATCTCACGAATCGAGGGCGGATATCCTTTTTTGCGGACTTCGTTTTTGATGAAATTGAGTACTTGCCTTTGTTTTTCTGTTAGCTCTTTCATAATCTGACCCCTTTTCTACTTAGTACAAATACCGACTCAATATTGTAGACTCATACGACTCCAAATACTGTAAAAAATATGCATTGACGATTTTGACACCACTATCATTTAAGTGGGCATCGTCTCTGAAATTTCTATTTTCTAGCAGATCATCCTCGTATGCAATGAGATTGATATCGAGATATGGCACATCATGAGACTCTGCAAACGCTGTAATTTCATTGTTGATGAGATGGTAATTCGATATATAATCCATCGATACATTGGCAACGGGTGCCGTCACAAAAATAAGTTGAATGTTTCTTGCTTTTGCAACAGTAATCATTTTTTCGATGTATTTCTTTGCCCCACTGCCAAACGCCCAATTTCTACCGTCATAGCCCTTGAATTGGTTCGTCTCGTCATACTCCGAATCGAGCATGATATAATCACAGTACACGTACCCTTTCGAGCGGTATTCCTCAATGCCCACTCGTGGTGTCCATGCACTTGCTGTTGCTTTTGTGACACCGTATCGCTCTTCGAGATACTTTTCGTACTCATTGCCCTTGTAGGCGAAATAATCTTTTTGGTAGCGAATCGGTGTGATATAATACTTTATTTTATCTTCTAGGGAAAAGACTTCTGAAATGTATTCTGTTCTCGTTTTTTCTTCTTTGGCTACATCAAAAAATGAATTGATGGTGTCTGCCTCAAACGCTTCGTCCATCAAATCCCAGTATAACTCCACCACCACGACTGGAGGCGATTGCGTTTTGAGCAATTCCTTGAACGTATAATACGTAGTGTCATACGGCTGTAGTGGTGTACCAAGTTGGAAGGAAGAAATGCCAAGCTCTGTATCGAAATTGCTCGGATCAAACGTACAGTACGAATGTGACGATCCCAGAAAAGCCATATCGAGTGTGAACGGCTCTAGTGCATAAAAATCCTCAAAACGCTGTTTGACATGGGCATTGATTGTATTATGCTCCGTTGAAGCTTCGTACTTTTTCCCAAAATAGACAGACACGGCAATCATGATAATGAAAAACAACAGCAACCGCATCGCAAATTTAAAACTGGAAATAAATAAACTGTCCTCCTGCATAGAACGACCCTCCTATCAGAATTAAGGTAGAAATTGCTACGTAAAAAATGAGTCGCCCTCCGTAAAATAAACGTTCAATTTGTGCATAGACTTGTTTTTTGCCACAGCAAAATTCAGATAAAAATAAGAATGCCACAGCAATAAATAAGAGTTGCAACTCGTACAAAGAAACACCCAAAGAAGTAATGACTTCATAGAGATATTGTTTCGTCATAAACCTTGAAAACCCATCAAACAGATGTGTCATGATGTAAATTCCATCAGAGACGGTATTGGCACGGAATAAAATCCACGCATACGACACGAAAATCATCGTCACCACCGTACCGACCACCTTGCCCATCAGCGTTTTTTCCAAATACAACGTGCGACGCAAGTCATAGCGAAAGCGTGCCGACAGTATTTCTATAATCAAATAAATCCCATGCAGACCGCCCCACAATAAGAAAGTCCAGTTCGCACCATGCCACAAACCACTTAGTAAAAATGTCGCAAGCAAATTGAAAAAATGACGGTTTTCACTACAGCGATTGCCTCCGAGCGGAATGTAGACGTAATCTGTAAACCACGACGAAAGCGAGATGTGCCACCGCTTCCAAAATTCACGAATGCTTTTTGAGAAGTAAGGATTTCTGAAATTTTCACGCAACTCAAAACCGAGTACTTTTGCCGAGCCGATGGCAATGTCTGAATATCCACTAAAGTCGCAGTACAGTTGCACTGTAAAGCATAATGTGGCGACAATCAAATACATACCTGAATATTCTCTTGGATTGTTGTACACCGTATCGACAACGATTGCCAAGCGGTCAGCAATGACAATTTTTTTGAAAAATCCATACACCATTATTTTCAAGCCGTACAAGACACGTTCTTTGTCAAAGTGGTGTTCTTTGAAAAATTGAGGCATTAAGTTCTTGCTTCGCTCAATTGGACCTGCCACCAGTTGTGGAAAAAAGGTGATGTACAGTGAAAAAATACCGTACTCCGATACTGGTTTTATGACACCACGATAGACATCAACTGTATATGCCACAGCTTGGAACGTATAAAATGAAATTCCCATCGGCAAAATAATGCTGTATTTCTCTAGCGGATAGCGAATCAGCAAATTATCAGCAAGGAGCGTTGCTCGTTCTGGTTCGTTGCCTGACGCTGTAAAAAATACCGTTGCAATTTCATGATAAATCGCCATAAACGTCTCATTGATGAGCATCGAATACTTGAAAATAAAGAGCAAACCGAAATTAATGATCAGCGAAATTATGAGTAATTTTTTCTTTTTCCGCTGTGATTTGCGGTGGTAAATCAGCTGTGCCAAAATGTAATTGGACGCCGTCGATAGTATAATGAGTATGATGAGTGTCGGTTCCCATGCCATATAAAAAATATAACTACTCACCAAAAGAAGTACCCAACGGTATTTTTGTGGCAATACGAAATACGTTGTGGATACAATCGCAAAAAATACTAAAAATATAAATGAATTGAATAACATAAATAACCTCTTAATTTATGGTTCTTTAATAAAACACTTCTTATCAGTGTACCATAGATATAGTAGATTGTCGATACTAAGTCGAAAATTTGTTCTTTTTTTCTGTAGTCAATTCTAAATATAGTAAGTTGCAATCAAATAAAGAGGGCTGTCACAAGTAAAACTCCTGCAACAACCCTCGCTATGAAAATATACCTTTGTATTATGGTTCCATCTGTTTCCCTAAAAATCCCGCTGCCGTTTCTGCCAATTTCCCCTCAATTTCTCCCATAGATTGGTCTTTTGATAAGAAAATGACCGCTCCCATGGCATCACCTTCTGCGATGATTGGCGAAATCAATTGGTGTTCGTAGCCCTCGGTACTGCCATCGTCAAGAATTTCCACAAAGTGGCTATCATTTTTTTTGGCAATCAATGTGGTGCGTTGGTGAATGCATTTTTCCATGGCTTGGCTGATGGTTTTTTCAAACAAATCACGCTTTGCCCCACCTGAAACTGCAATAATTTGATCCTTATCTACAATACATGTGACGTGTCCTATGGATTGCGACAAAGACTCCGCATATTCTTTTGCGAAAGTGCCAAGTTCACCGATTGGCGAGTATTTTTTTAGTATGATTTCGCCCTCACGGTCTGTGAAAATTTCCAATGGATCTCCCTCTCTGATGCGGAGCGTACGGCGAATTTCTTTTGGAATCACCACTCGCCCCAAATCGTCGATTCGTCTTACTATTCCTGTTGCTTTCATAAAAAAATCCTCCAATGAGTTAGATATTTGTATCAAAAAAATATAGTCAAGTCAGATGTAATTCCTTGACTAAGGTTCTGAACATATTGATAGTATCTCAAAGGAATTTGAATTTATGCAAGAATATAGCAGTTTTACTTTTTCTAAATATAGGAAATAAAAAAATATATTAAAAAAGGTGCCGTCAAAAGACGACACCCATTCGGAAAAGAGATTAGCACCCGCAGTTGCCAAGTTGGTTGCCACAGCCGCTTCCGCCACCGCAACAGAACAAAAGGATCAAAATCCAAATCCAAGATCCGCCACCGTCGCCACAGCCACCGCCACAGCCACCGCCGTTGTTGTTGCCACACACGCAAAGTAGTAAGAGAATCCAAATGATCCACTCACACCCGTTGTTGCCACCGTCGTTGCACCCGTTTCCAAAACCAAATAATCCATTCATAAAATTCTACCTCCTTTTAGGTAATTAAGTATATCAGATACATTAACTACCTTATGAGATATTTTGTAAAATATTGCCTGTCTCACTAAAAAAAATTAAAAAATATTTTTTCTGTTTTTTCGACAGGTGGGGGTTGTATGTGAAATAGATATTGAGGTACCAATTAAATATTGCCAAATTGCAGCAGTCTCATTAACGGGCGACCACAGGGCGCCCCTACAAAAATCCCGAAATATCAATATGTAGGGGCGACCTGT